>CAZUER010000162.1:0-7186 GCA_964619345.1 uncultured Desulfohalobiaceae bacterium | reverse complement strand
AAAAAGCCATGGAGGCCCAGATGACCGCAGAACGGGAGAAGCGGGCGACTATCGCTAAATCCGAGGGTGAGAGGCAATCGATTATCAACCGTTCAGAAGGCGATAGGCAGGAGGCTATTTTACGTTCCGAAGGCGAAAAGCAAAAACGGATCAACGAGGCTGAAGGCCAGGCCCAGGAGATCCTGGCCATAGCCAAGGCAACTGGAGAAGGGCTTAAAATCATTGCCGATCAAGTCAATGCCCCTGGAGGCCAGGCGGCGGCCAATCTGCGGGTGGCGGAACAGTACGTGACCCAATTCGGCCGACTGGCCAAGGAATCCAACACCCTGGTCATACCCAGCAGTGTGGGGGATGTGGCCGGCATGGTGGCCACAGCCATGAGTGCCTTGAACAAAATGAAGACCGAGCCCGGAACATAGTATAGTTGACAGGATAGGAACACTTCTTATTATTAAAATAATATTTAAAGGAGATGGTATCTATCTTTCAGGCCGGTAACAAAAAGAGGAGATGAGGTGATGAAAACTCGAATCGGTATATTGACTCTATGTTTACTTGTTCTTGTTGCCTCTGGGGCTTGGGGAGGCAAGACTTCCATGTCCGGAGATCAGGGCTTTAGCTCCATGGACACCAACAACGACGGATTTGTAAGTCAGGAAGAATACATGGCTTCTTTTAATGAGTGGGATGCCAATAACGACGGTAGATTGAGTTTGGAGGAATGGTTATCCAGTCACGGACAAGTGATGGATAAATGGAAGCGTGGGAGCAAGATGAAGTATCCAACTATGCAGCAGGTGGATAAGAACGCTGACGGTACAGTCAGCGCTGAAGAATTTGAAGCTGTGTTTCCCAAGAGTTCTGAAAACCTCATGATGCTTGACTTGAACCAGGATGGCGTCGTTGATGGGGATGAATGGGAGGAATTTCGCAAAATTCACACCAAGGCCGGCAAGGGATATCATAAGAAGTCGAACTGATTGAAAACAGAATCCTCATAAAACAGCGGGCGGAAAATGACTTTTTTCAGTTAAGAAAAAGAGGCCGCCCGCTTTTTACTTTCGGTCCCGTTTCAGACGTCTTAAGGCGTTTTCAATGCAGGTCTTTCGTGAAGCCCGGGGATTTTTCTTCTCCTCCAGGGCAATCAAGCGCTGAGCCACATCCTTTCTGGTCAGTTTGATAAGCTCATTTTCCAACCTGTTTTCGCTGCCGCCAAAGATTTTCTTCCAGGTGGCAGACGCCCAATGCAATATTCGGGATGGAATCATAAGCAACTCCGTACGGAATTGTCCCCGGGAAGTCAAGTCAGCACCTTAAAGACGCTTTGAGCACATAAGGAGGTCCGAGTATGAATAGGCTGCTTCTAACACTGTTTGCTTTGTTTTGGATTGTGGGCATTACCGTTCCGGGCGTGTCTGCGGAGATGGTCGGTCAAGACGTGGAGTATGAGGTCTCGGGAAAGACGTATCAGGGATATTTAGTTCTCAATACCGGGCTTGGAGAGAGTCAGCCGGTGGTTATGATCATTCATGACTGGGACGGCCTGGGGGAATATGAAAAGCAGAGAGCGGACATGCTGGCTGGGGAAGGGTATGCTGTATTTGCCGCGGATCTTTATGGCCAGGGGGTACGCCCCACCACTCTTGAGGATAAGAAAGCCAGAAGTGGCGCCTTGTATGCAGACCGCCAGGAGATGCGGGACCGGCTCCTTGGGGGGCTTGAAGCCATGCGCTCAATGGAAGGGATCGATCCGGACCGCATCGTGGTCATGGGCTACTGTTTCGGAGGATCAGCCACCCTTGAGCTGGCCAGAGCCGGATCGGATCTTCAGGGTTTTGTCAGTTTTCACGGCGGCCTGAATACTCCGGAAGGTCAGGATTACTCCCAGGTCCGGGGTCCGATCCTCATTTTGCACGGATCTCGGGATGAAGTAGCCTCCATGAGCGATGCTGTTGATCTGGCGGCGGCTTTGGACCGGGAAGGGCTGGACTTCAGCATGGAGATCTTCGGTGGTGCCCGTCACGCGTTCACGGTCTGGGGCGGAGACCGCTATTCCAGGCAGGCCGATCTGAATTCTTGGGCAGCTTTGAAAGTTTTTTTGGATCGGCAGCTGCACTAATTTCGTATCAGATGCACTTGTATCCGGGTTCTGGACAAACACAATACATGAATGCAGCATGATCTGTATTAGATGACGTTGATTATGGTCAAAAAAAGACAAAACTGCATGCAAAAGGAGAATGAGTTATGAGTTTTGAAGGCAAAAAAGCCATGGTTATGATCGAAGACCTGTACAACGATTATGAGTTTATTTATCCCTATTATCGACTCCTGGAGGCCGGCATGGAGGTCCAGGTAGTAGGCCCTGAGGCTGGAAAGAGCTATGCCGGCAAATCCGGGACATCGGCCCAGTCCACGCTGAGCGCTGCCCAGGCCGATGCTGGAGATTACGACGTCCTGGTCATCCCCGGAGGATATGCCCCGGACCACATGCGCCGGCACAAGGAAATGGTCGATCTGGTCCGGGCCATGGTGGAGAAGGACAAGGTGGTGGGAGCCATCTGCCACGCCGGATGGATGTTGGCTTCGGCCGAAGTCCTGCAGGGGAAAAAGGTGACTTCATTTTTTGCCATCAAGGATGACATGGTCCATGCCGGAGCCGATTGGGTAGATCAGGAAGTGGTGGTGGACAAAAAGCTGGTCACCAGCCGGACTCCGGATGATCTGCCAGCCTTTATGCGCTCGATATTGGAACTGGTGTAAGATTGCAGAACCACAATCCAGCCCTCTGGCCATTCTTTCCTGGCCCAGGCTGGTCTTTATACACACTTGACACTATGGGATAAGGAAGTTGTCACCATGACGACCCGCCCCTGACCCCGCCCGGCACTCAATTGCAGAAGCTATCAGTGTATCTAAATGTAAGGCCTTACATCTCCAATTGAGTGCCGGGCGAGTAACCTTAACCGACTGCTCATGCTGAAAATCCAAGGATCTTGGCCTACGTAAGATCTTGACGCCCCAGCCAACGAATTTGTTGATGAGCTTGATCCTCTGGTTCTCCTCCCTGCTGCGGCTTTGCGCAGCTTTCCAGGGAGGGGATAGGGGAGGGTACTGTGATTCCAGAACCTTATCTATCCATTTCTATCACCCCTCTATGTCCATGTACGTAAAGATGGCGGGCAGATCAAAAACATCCTGAGGTTCATCCCGACCACTGAGAGCAAGCTTCGATAAACTGGGACCCATTACTTGATCGAACGTGCTTTTGGCTGAGTCTTCAAGCAACTGATCCAGCAGTGTCCTCTCTGTCCAGAACTCTTTCTCAGATATTGATAGCAATAAGAGTATGGCCGGAGCCATAAGAAAAAGACGCCCCCAGGGAGGACCCTGGGAACGAAGAGGGAATAATCTATTCCCCGATAATCTTGACCAAGACCCTTTTTTTCCGACCGCCATCAAACTCGCCATAAAAGATCTGCTCCCACGGCCCAAAATCCAGCTTACCATCAGTTATGGCCACAACGACCTCCCGGCCCATGACCTGACGTTTCATGTGGGCATCTGCATTGTCCTCGCCCACGTTGTGCCGATACTGGGATACAGGTTCATGGGGAGCCAGTTTTTCCAGCCATATATCATAGTCGTGGTGCAAACCGGATTCATCGTCATTGATAAACACTGAGGCTGTAATGTGCATTGCATTAACGAGCACAAAGCCTTCCTTAACGCCGCTTTCGTCCAGACACTTCTTGACGTCTGGAGTGATGTTTACAAATTCCCTTCTGCCCTTGACGTTGAACCAAAGCTCTTTGCGGTATGATTTCATAATGAGACCTCTCCCTGATGGAACGATTTATCACAGTCCTCTCAAAGGAGCAGCTGGCCTGAATCAGGCAATGGTGCCTTTGAGCTGCCACCTTGTAGGCCGAGCAATCCGCACATGTTTGTAACTAAAATAAAAGCTGGTGGTAATCTTCATTTTTGAATAATGTTGCTAGAGCAGGACTTATAGCCGTTAGTCTGGGATAACGGGCGCTTCAGCGGCGCGCTTTTTGCCCCGTCCCCTGCACCGGCGGGATAAGGACCAGGTCTGCTGACTCCTTTTGCTGCAGCTTGAAGACAAAGGGCTTGTCTCCTTGCCTCCGTCCAAAGTATGGGGTCTCCAATCATCCCAAGAGGCGCTATTACATTTCTCCTCCGAACATCTGCACCGTCCCTGTTGTTGGCTCTGTGAGCGAGTTTTCCGGCATCTAGCTGCGAATGATGTTCCGGTAAACCCTGAGGAGGAGTTTTGGAACTGCCTGATGTATCTATATCATTACAACAGCTACCGGATTATCGTGGGAGTCCATCTAATGTCAAACGTTTTCAACCTGTTTCCCAATTTTACCCTAAATTATAGTTCCAGGTCCTGGTTGTGTGGTAGATGACCACCGGTATGATCAAAGGAAGCGGGCATGGACTCGGGGAGGAGATGTAGGCATAATATCAGCTTATACGTGCAGTAATTATCTTGCAGGTCTTTCGCCATCCACAGTGATCGGAACGCAAGTTACAAACCAGCATATGAAAACAATCGGTTTGATCGGGGGAACGAGCTGGGAATCCACTCTGGAGTATTACCGTCTGCTCAATGAGTTCACCAAAAAGCGCCTGGGTGGTTTGCACTCTGCGCAAATACTGATGTACAGCCTGGATTTCGGCCCGGTGGAGCAGGCCATGCGCTCGGGCGACTGGCAGGTCGTGGCTGAAGAGCTCAGGCATGCAGCCCGATGTCTGGAACAAGGCGGGGCCGACTTCTTTCTGCTCTGCAGCAACACCACCCATAAATGCGCCGGAGAGGTGGCGGGTTCGGTCCAAATCCCCCTGCTGCACATCGGTCGAGCCACTGGGGCGGAAATCCGTCGGATGGGGTTGAACAAAGCCGGACTGCTGGGCACCCGCTTCGTCATGCAGGAAGACTTTCTCAAAGGCTACCTGGAAACACATTTCCATCTGGAAATCCTGCTGTCTGGTAATTTCGACAGATTCCTTTATTTCTTCCCTTAATATAAAATGGAGTCAAAAATGTATGCCTGGAGATTATCAGTTGTCATGGTTGTTATTGGGTTTGGATTGCTCCCAATTCTGGGGTGTGCTGGGTCGGCGATTTACGTTGGGGATTACCCGCCTGCTTCAGAGGGTGGACAGGCCGTGCACAAGGGAGAGAACAGAGGAGGGCCGCCTCCATGGGCACCAGCTCATGGCTACAGGGCAAAGCATAGGTATCGATATTATCCGTCGGCTGAGATATATTTTGATCTCGGACGGGGTATCTATTTCTACTATGAAGGATAACGGAAAAGTTAAGCTGTCCCCAAAAAGCAGAGCGAAGTGGGGCTTTTGGGGGACAGCTTGAGTCCTTTGTACGCTCGGACGGTGAGGGTTACTCTGGCAACAAGGCCTCGATCAAACGACCACGATGTGTGACTCCCTTGAACAGCCTAGCGCCTTCACTGTCCTCTATAACGGCGACCTGTAGATCACGGTCTTGCAGGGCTGACGATTTCAGTGCAGAGTTGATGGTCCTTCTATCATCTACCGCCAGCAAGCTTTTCGGCCCCAGCAATTCAGCCAGTTTCTGCCTGGCTTGCTCAAACGAGAGAGTTCGGTTGTTCAGGATTTCTGCGAGACGGTAACCTTCCTGCTCCATGAGCCGTGCGAACTCGTCGACCGTGGAAAGGGCAACGAACCGTTGTTGTCGATCAAGTATAAGCACGTACCGGAAGCGCTCGCCGAGCACCTGGCCAAGACTCTTCACATAGTCGTAAATGAGGTTTGGATCGTACGTGTGGTCCTCTGCGCCACCCGCCGCGATATATTTTCTCAGCGCGAAATCGCCGGGTGGTAGCGGACTTGAAGACAGCTCGCGCACTTGTTGCTGGAGTCGCGCCCAGGTCGACTTGTCGATGATCCGTTCTTCCGGCAGGGGGTTGGCCACTTCCTCGATGGCCTGCTTGGCATTCTCCGCGACGGTCTCTGCCATGCGGCGCTTGATTGAGGCCGCGATCGCCACCCGCAACTGCTGGAAGTTATTCCCCCCCAGCGTTTGGGCCACTGAGCTGTTGATCTGGATTCGTAGCGCAGGGGCCTGTATGACCTGCACCAGCTCCTCTGAGATGGCGTCATCGATAGCGGTGGTGTAAGTATCTTCGACCCTCGCACTGATCAGGGTCTCAATCTGGGACTCGACTTCTTGACCGGTACTCTCTTTCAACGCCGCGGGAACAACCTCTGTAAGACGGGACCGAAACTCTGGATGGCGAACCAGTGTCGCTTCGACGTAAGAACGTATGGCGTCGTGGCTAACCTGGTCCAACTCGGCGTTCTGGATTTGTTGAGGGATCCACACCAGAAGGGCGAAGAGGAATGCGACGGCACCCGTGCCCCCGATGGGCAAACCGCTCCAGCGAAGAAGGTCGCTACGCACGCCTCGCTCGCAGCGCCAGCGAATCAGGTCGATCGTACCGCTGGTCCATGGCCTCAGAGAGACATTGGGATCATTCGTCGTTGCCATGGCCAGGCCCCCTCATTGGCTCAAGATCTCGTCGATATCTTGGATCAGATCATGCCGGAATTCAGTTGATCGCAAGGCCTCAGCGGCGACGGCGTCGATCGAGCTTTGCCCTGCTGCCGTAGCGAAGTACTGCTCGACCGCTTCGGCGATGTAATCCCGTCCCTCGTCACTGCTCAAAACCCGCCGGATCTCCTCTGCGAGGTGCGCGTCAAGCTGCGTCTCGACCTGATCCTGCACCACAGCTTCTACATCGAACTCGGCAACCACAGCGCTTGCGGTTTCGTCTATGGTCTCCTGAATCTCTTGGTTGTCCTGCAGAGTGGCGGCTATTTGCTCCTGAAAGGCCTTTTGCCCGAGTTCCGGGTCGGTGACATACTGCTCTGTGGCCTGCTCCGCAGCCCGGATCATGCGTTGCTCGACCAAGGGGTCCTCCCGCATCAGGGTCGTGATCTCGCGAGGAATCAACCAGGTTGCCGCAAAGATCAACAGGAAGACACCCGCCGCCAGAAGGGGCCAGAGCACCGAGCGTCGTAGCGAGCTCCGGACCTCCGACTCGATCTCATTGCGCAGGGCCTCTAGCGTTGCATCGTTGACGTAAAGGTCGTCATCCACCAAGGGCTTTGCATT
>CAZUER010000161.1:0-7267 GCA_964619345.1 uncultured Desulfohalobiaceae bacterium | reverse complement strand
ATATCCTTTTAGGGGGGACTGATCTATGGCATGGTATTCCTATAGATATTATTAATGATTTGAAAGAAAACAATAAATACGCAATTATAAGTATTGCAATAAAAAAAATAAAATTGCTTGAAGTATATTACAAAGATATTGGTGATATTTTAGAAAATCTCAATAAGTTAAACATAATAAGTAGCAAGCAATATACATTTAATTTAGAACAAAATCTGAATAAAAATCTATACATAAAGGAGATACCGAGTATTTATTTTGATTTTATAGCTAATATTGAATACTCTGATGAAAACTTGTCACGCGCAAAAGATGCTATAAATTTTGAGAAGAGCTTTAAAAATTTATCAAAAGATAAGCTATTTAAGCTACGTAGAGTATTTAAAAAATGATGTTTTAGTCAAAAAATCATTAGCTATAGCCTATAGCCAGCCATTTGAGACTGCTAACAGCATTTGCACATAGGGGCAAAGCTACCTCCAAAGCTGGAGGCTGACGGACTAAGGCTATGAAATAATAGTAGCTCAGATTGAGATTCTTTGATAATACTAAGGAGGAGGGTGCTGGCGTTCCCTCCTCATCACTATGTTCTTCAGCCTCATATATAAATCTATCTTTTCAAAAGTCTGTATTCTCGCCTTGCTCATTCATAGCAACCTGAAAACCGACCTCCTCCCCAGCCAACAATCTTCCAGTATCCGGGTTATAAATAAGACTATCAGCCACTCCAGTCCTCCCGATAGGTCTATTCTTCAGCACCCTGATAACAGACTCATTCGGATTCCCTCCCTGCTGGTCCCTTTCCAAGGCAATGACACCATCTGACAGCTGCTCTAGGGCACCAGATCCACGAAGGGCACGAAGTGAAACCTGCCTGCCTTCGTTGTAGCAATACATCTATATGTCATACCCTTGGACCTCAGACAGTTTTTCCGAATAGCAAATAGCCTTGAGTCTCCTTTAAGATTTCTCATTGTTGTTGGTTGGCAAGGATGGGGCTTGCTGCCCACCCACGGTTTATTCATATACTATCTGATTGGTTTCATAGAATTTGTATCCACTTATGCTATTGATTCTTTTTTTATTAAATAGCTTTCTTGCCTCTTAGCTGAAGACATCCCAAAGGTGGACAACATCCCAAGCCCTAGGCCGACTTTGAGCACGGCTTTAATCATGCTCTGAGCAGGATGTCTCAATTGACCTGGGGGTCGTTGATGTCGATGTTGTCCTTGGTCAGGGGACAGAAGAGGAGAGAGACCTCCGGTGGGGAAGAAGAGAAGAGGGGAATTGGATTAGACATCCCCGGTGAGAGTATAGCTTACAGATGCCTTACAGAGGCTTAAGCGTGGACTCAAAGCTGGATCGTAAGCAAGGATGTCTAAAAATAATTCTTATCTCCTCCCCACCGGAGGTCTTCTTCCTCTTCTCTCCCAACCTTGCTACTCTAAGTCCCCTAAGACACTCTTAAGGGATTTAAACTAGCAACCTTAATTTTTTACTTGAGATTGACTAAACGTGACCTCGGCTGATTCTGAAGCTACGGTTTGTCAAAGTAAGTAGTCTTACCTTTTCCCTGAATCAAGGCCACTCCAGCCTTGTTCATGGCTTGACCCACAGTTGACTCAGAGTCCTTGGCCTGGGCCACAATTTGAGTCATCTTGGCTTGAGATATCCCCAGATACTCTTGAACGTCCGACTTAGACCACCTCCCCCTGTCCATGGTATCAAGGTAACTAATCAAGGCAGCTTCGGCATTGGACTTACGGTTCCTCCGTTTCACTGTCCCACCGTTGAACTCCCATGACCTGTCAATGTTTATTCCTGGCATTTCCCGCTCAATGACCTCGAGCACCTCTTCAGCCTCATCTTTGGACTTGAACAGAATATAGCCCTCAGCCTTGGGACAGTTCCCTTCAGCATCTATGGTCTTTCTACATCGGATCCTGTTGAAGGCTTGGAGGATATCAGTCATGACCCAGCCCATCTTCAGGTCTCGTCTGGCTTGGCTCATCTCAGCCTTGGTCTCAAGGTCAGCTACGGTAGGAGATAAAGGCCCCTGGAGAACCTGATAGACATTCATGGTGCAGAAGTCTGGTTTATAGGGAAGCCCCCACATCATTATGGTGTCACAGTCCTTCCACTTGTTCCTTCCTTGGACTGCTCCCCAGTGGCCCACCACGACCTTCTCTGGGTCCACCTTATTGATGAGCACAGGCTCAACATCCTTATGGGTGACCACAAGGGCTTGATGTCTGTCGCAGTCTGCTTTGAACAGGTCCGACAGGAAACCTTCAACCTTGACAGCCTCCTCTTTCGCATTCTCGACCATCGATTGCTTCCCAACCTTATGCCCCGTTGAAACATGGAGGGTGACATTCTTGTAATTACGCACTCCTTCAGGTGGACTCCAAATCACTGCCTTATCGAATAACTTGTAGACAGAGTTTACTGATGCTGTGGCATCCAGGACAACAGCACCCTTGACCTCATCAGGAACCAGAAGCTTGGCACTGTTCCAGGTCAGGGACCCATTGTAGTTGGTCAGATAAATGGTCTCCTTGGTAATCTGCTCCAATGCCTTGAGCACATTGTCGATGTGTCGTTGGGCATCCTTACGGACATCCAGCCTGGACTTACCCAGGAGTTCGACATCCCACTTGATGTCCTTCTTCCAGATTGCCTCCCGGAGCTTCCCAAAGTTCAGGTTATGGAGGTCAGGGTGAATCATCTGCTCTCTTCCGATTGCTGACCTATTGATTTTCCAGATGACATCGTGGGTTGCACTCTGCTGTGCCATACGCTTCAAGCTCTCGGCCTCCTTGGGAAACTTCTCGTCCAGCTTATCGATTGCCTGAATGACCCTGCTGATTTCCCCTGGTTGGATTTGATGATGCTCGACAATATCCAGACACTCATCGATGACCACCATCTTCCGCTTCTCATCGAAGCTCTCGAAGTTGTGGAAGAAGTCAAAGGTCTTCTGGATGGTCCCGTCCTGCCCTAAGTAATCCAAGGCGAGTTCATAGGCCCGGTGAGTAATGACCAGGACCGGCCAGGAGGACAGTTCCTCGAAGGATGTCTTGCTCTCACTGTGGTGGGCCACTGCCACTTGTTGGCCGGCAAACTGGTTGACCTGCTCAGCAAGGATGTCTGCTTCCTCAATGAGTCTGGTCACAATGAGGACCCCAGGATGCTCTTCCACTTGAGCCAGCATGGCAGAATACAGGACGGTCCCTTGGGTCTTACCGGATCCAGTTGGGGGTTGGCATACAATCCATTCATCTCTCTGGTCGGGATTATTGTGGGTCACAATGTTTTGCTTGAAGGCCTGGGCCAGTTGCTTCCAGGCTATCTCCAGGGCACTGCTCGAGACATTCTCCAGGGTCCCGGTCCAGTGCTCCCGCATCTTGCCTATGAATGTGTCCGGTTCTATGTAATTCAGTGCGCTCATCTCTCTCTGCTCTCCTTCCCTCGGTTAAATGGTGAAATTGAATTAAGAAACCCCCAGACCTGTTATAGGCCTGGGGGCTTTGACTGCTCCACAAAAGTGTTTGACTTACTGCTGTCTACTTATAGCCCGGGCTTTGTATGCCTTGGCCACCTGGTCATAAACGGTAAGGTCGTCTCCATGCACATGCCTGAACAGAATCTCGCGCATGTTGTTGGGATTGACATTCTCCACTGCCCACTTCAGGGCGGCCTGTCCATCTACGCCGTGACGCTTGCTCATGTATTGGGAAGCATGGGCAGCAAATCCGTTCACTAACTTATTGACTTCCTCTTTGAACTGGCCAGGTTCCATCCTTGCCCGGGAGGCCCACTGGTCCAGTTTATGTCCTTCCAGGCCTTCACCATCAGAGTTTGCAATCTCGTCAATCGTAATGGCCAAGACACCGTCGGTGAACTGTGGGCCAAAGTTACTGTCAAAGCTACGGATAGCCTGCACCAAATCCTGGGGATGAGGGGAGACACTCAAGGCCTCCTGCTTGGCCTGTTTGGCCTGCTGCTGGGCTTGCTGCTCATTGCTCACTTTGGTTTCCTGCTGGGAGCGGTCGGTCTCATAAACATTACCTGCGGGGTCTTTGTACAGGTAGCCAAGTTGAATAGCTGCACCAACTGAGGTCTCACCAAGACCATCAGGGAGGATTACAGTTTCCTCATGGCCCTTCCGCTGGAGAGTGGACATGATGTTGTCCGGATTCTCCACTACTTGCCCTGCGTATTGGGCGTTCGACATCCCGTTGCCCTTCAGGTCCTCAAAGCCTTCGTTTGCACCACCAATAGTAGCTCTGCCCTTAAAAGGTTTCTGTGCCAGGGAGTTCTGTTGCCTCTCCTGGGATTCCTGCTGCTGCCGGTCTTCACTGGTTTTGATTGTGAAGTCATTGACATGTCCTACCTTCTGTTCCTCGCCGTTCCATGAAATCGTTGCTCGCGTGGTCATAGTAAAATCTCCTTAAGTTTGTTCTGTGGGTTGAATGTTTGAATGTGATAATGGCCCATCGGTTAAGTTTACAATGAGCCATGCATTCCTGTCTCGATCCAATTTGTACTCAATCAGTCCAGCCGCCTCGGCCTGATCCATAGTCATCGTCTCATGACTTACGATAAGCTGTGGGTTTTGGCCATGTGCTTGTCGATTAAGTACCAGCTGTGTTCTGTTCCTCATTCCATGTGCCTCTCGCTCCTTGGTTATAGGTTCTACTTAAGCCCTTCCATATATTCATTCCTGGCCTCATTGATGAGAGCCAGGGAATTCTGAATACGGTCTCGGTCTTCCAAACATCTCGATACAATGTCCTGCTGCTTCTCATGCTGGGGCAGCTTAAAAGGCCTCCTTGTAAATAGAGGACAATAAACTTGACCAAGCCGGGTCCTTGGGAGGCAATGGGTACAGGCTTCCGGGTCCCCTCCTGAACAATCCTCCAAGCAGAAACGGGTAATAGCCCTCATTACTTCCCAGTGCCTAGCCTTCTCTCGCTGCCCACCAGGTCGATACGGGTGCAGCTCGCATTCAATCTGCTGGCAGGACCATGTGTCATATTCATTCCCGCGGGAGCAGATTTGATTGCATGTCTGAGCGACGGCTTCCCGGGGTGTCTTCGGGTTGTGCATTGCTGGTTACTCCTCCTTCGCCAGAAGGCCCATGGCTTTGACAATAGCTTCTGGCCTTTATAATTGATTGATTTTATTACCTTCTTACTCCCCTCACATTGCCACAGAATGGCCACAAATTTGGACGCTCTGTAGGCCCTAGCCTCATACGGCAGGTGGCCTCAAAGTCGCTCATTTGGTCGCTGAGAGCTTCATGCTACGAGTTAATCAACTGTTTATAACTAATGTTCGAGCTGCACCGGTCTCATGGTCCCACTTCCTGTCGTAGTCCCGGGCCGCTGAGGATATTTCCACAAGTATTCGGCCAAGGTCGTACCAGATGGTGGCCCCCACGTTCTTCCTGTTGGCAATGGAGACGTTGAGGTGGTTCCTGTGCCTTACTCCCAGCTTGGGCAGGTTCCTGTAGCAGAGCACCGCAAGGCAGAGAGCAATCTGGAAGGCCTCAGGTTTGGCATCAGAAATTACTCCAGGGTTTCTGTCGTTATACAACGTGATGGCCACAGCTTCCCGAAACAGTTCCCATCCTTGCACACCCTCATCCACTTGGAGGCCCATAATCTCTGCTGCTTGAACTCCAGGTGTTCCAGCTCTGACTTGATCCATCCAGTTCTGCATGTAGCTTACTCCTTTCTGAATAAGCTCATGGTCCCAGTTATTAGTGATGATGTGCTCAGCCTTAAATCTCTCCGCACGATAATGCTGTGGACGTACCTTGGAACCCAACGGGTCACCATAATACATCTTCGCCCGCGCATGGGCCGAGCACTGCCTATTCAATCCGTGGCGATGCTTGGCACAGCCTTTGACGTGGCACTCAAGTTGCTCGTTTACTTGAATCAATTCCTTTATCGAGTTGCTGGTACTATTGGCATACGTTTTGATGGCCATTTGGTTGTCCTTTTGGTTATAGATTGATGTCTGAATAGCTATAAAAAGAGCGACGGGTACAAACTCACACAAATAGAGTTAGGAATGCCTAACTTTTTGCTCAAGTTAAGCCTGCCCACACCCTACCCAAGACCTACTGAAAAATCTTAATCTCTGGAATGGAATCATCATCATCCTTCTTCCTCTCTTCCCTCCGCTCGAGAATCTCCTCTGGATCCAAGCTACTGGCCCAGGACTCCAGGTCATTTACGATAGAGGAAAGACCTGCTGAACCGCCAGACACTCGGTTGCTGTGCTCAATGCTTATCTTATTGTCACGCAGGAACTGCCTTACAATATCCAGGGTTCCACTCTTGGGAGGGTTCTCTTTGTCGTTCAACAGGCCCACAAAGTAGACACACAGCTCCTTATGCAAGCCCCACAGCATCTTCTCAATGCTCCCTTTGCCTTGCTTTGTTCCATTATTCATCATCTCTTTTCACCTTGATTGACCTTGTTTTGGGGGTTAGATCGACCTTCATCAGGTCCCTCGGGTTCCTTTCACAGCACCAACAGACTCGTTCAAACTCTTCATAGACGAGTTCTTTAAGTTCATCCTTATCTTCACCTTTCAGCTCAGCTCGAAGGGACCACATGTAGCAGTCCATCGCTCTCCGTACGATTGCCGACAGAGACAGTCCAATACCAAGGTTCCGCTCAAAGACATCCGATATGAGCAAGCCTTTGCCCAGTGTCAGACCGTCCATAGTGACAGTACGGCACTCGCCACCTTTGGCACTCATTGCTTTCACTTTATTACTCATGACAGTTATTCTCCTACAGGGGTTATTGTTTACTTCATTTACTTCATTACTTCACACTGGCCATGGGTATAGACCCAACAGGCCACACAGAAGGGGAGAGTCTTCCGTGTGACCCACATAGGCCTTCAACCAACCAACCAAAGGGGCAGGAGGCGAAAGGAGATAACCCTCCTACCTATGAATCCACTTCAACTCCATGGGGAGAGTCTTCCTCCACAGTGGAACGAGGACGCTCAACGAGCAAAGCTCTGCGGGGAGTGTCCATACAGCAAACTCTTCCCCCGCAGTGAAGCGAGGACTCTTCCCCTCAGGGACACAGCATGCTCAGGGTCCATCCAATGGCTTTGCTCGTTATTGTTGTTGAAGTGAATTCAGAGGTAATAAGGTAAGGCTGAAAATCACCTCATCCTTCCACTAAGTACCGGCTTGAGATTGACCCATATTACAGGGGATTATAGAGGCCA
>CAZUER010000160.1:0-7277 GCA_964619345.1 uncultured Desulfohalobiaceae bacterium | reverse complement strand
GGGTCGAGGGCAGATCCAGATCCGAACCGGCCCGAAAAACAACTGTAGCCTCCGGCCAGGCGGCAAAATCGTCCTTGCGCCTGTTGATTCCTTCTTGGGCCAGAACAATAACCACAGAGGGCTTTGAGAGGCCGGTGTAGTCAATGGGCTCCGGAGAAAGAATGACTTCGCTCACAGAGTGCCCGGTGAGCACAGTGATCGGATAGTCGTTCTTCTGGCTGGCCTGCAGCCCTGCATACATCCCGGCCAGGCCCAGAAGCTCCCCGGCCGTGACCACACGCTGGCCGGCCGCACCCAGGATGAGCACTCCCTGTTCTGTATCCTGAGGTGGGGAACAGGTGGGAGTGACGGCCGGAGGCAGACTGGACTTTGGTTTTCCGGCCGTTATCTCCTCTACGGCCTGGGTGTACTCCTTGCGCTCGTTGCCAGGCACCACTCCCTCCTTGGCCGGCAGGCCGGCCAGTCCATCCTCGATGATCTTGGGGGAGATCTTGTTTCGCTTCATGTACCGGCCAGGGCAGCCTCCCCAGATGTCCAGAGCCGAAAACCCCTTGTACTCCATGCCTGCCGCTATGGCCTGAGCCAGGTCCTTGGCATAGGCCGAGGTGCGGACCAGGTAGGGTGCTCCGGCAGCTTCCAGAACCTGGCAGGCATCCATGGGCCTCTCCACCTGGTTTAAAAATCCGGACCCCACCGTGCTTTCCGGAGGGGTGGTGGACGAAAACTGTCCCCCGGTCATCCCGAAATTGAAATTGTTCAGAATGAGCAGGGTCAAATCAAGATTGCGCCGGCAGGCGGCCAGGAGATGGGCTCCGCCGATTCCCAGGCCGCCGTCGCCCATGGTCACCACCACATGCAGGTCCGGGCGGGCCATCTTCAGGCCCGTGGCATAGGTCAGAGCCCGACCATGCAGGCCGTGCAGAGCATGGGTATGGAAAAAGGTGTCGAAGAGTCCGGAACACCCAATGTCGCTGACCAGGGCGATCTGGGTCCCGGACAGACCCTGATCCAGGAAGGCCTGATCCAGGGCCTTGACCACAAACTCATGGGAGCATCCCGGACAGAATACAGGGGGCCGGCTGGTGTTTAGTAAACTAGGCATGGGCCACCTCCATAATCTGGCTGGGATTGAGCAGGTTGCCGTTCATTTGGCCCAGGCTGCGGATGTCCTTGTCCGGGAGGAGCCGTTCGATCTCCCGGCTGTACTGGCCGAGATTCATCTCTGGAACCAGTATCCTGGACGCATTCCGGCAATGCTGGACAATCACCTTTTCCAATACCGGCCACAAAGTTTTCAGAATCAGGACTGCAACCGAAGCCCCTTCCCGAGTCATTTGCTTGGAGGCGGCCAGAGCGGTCCGGGCGGTGATCCCGTAAGCCACGATCACTGTCTTTGCATCCTGCGGTCCGATATACTCATAAAAGGCCATGTCCTGGATATGGGCCTCTATCTTGTGCTGCAGCCTCTCCTGCATAGCCTGGATCTTGGCCGGGTCAGTGGTGATGTAGCCGTCCTCTCCGTGGGTGGAGGACGTCTGGCGGACCAAGACTCTGGGATGGCCCATGGGTAGAAAGCCGGGCACATCAGATCCTTGGACAGTAGCAAAGGGTAAAAAGCCATCCTCTGAGGCCATTTCCCGGTCTTGAACCTGGGGCCAGGATATGGAATCCAGATCCACGCTCTCCTTGGTCAGAGCGATTTCCTTGTTGGAGGCCACAAAAACCGGGCAGCGGAACCGCTCGGCCAAATTGAAAGCCTGCATGGTCAACACAAAGGCGTCCCGAACATCTGTAGGACACAAGACGATGACCGGCAGCCCCCCGGAACTGTTCCAGCGCATGAACTGCACATCCCCGTCCGCTGCCTTGGTGGCCGACCCAGTGGACGGTCCCAGACGCTGAACGTTGATAATGACCAGCGGGATCTCCGAGCCTATGGCAAAGGATATCTGCTCTGAATACAGGCTGATTCCCGGGCCGGAAGTGGCGGTCATGGCCTTGACTCCGGCCATGCTGGCCCCGATACAGGCCCCGATGGAGGCGATTTCATCCTCGGCCTGCAGGACCTGACCGCCCACAGGGGGCAAAATGTCCAAAATGGCGTTGAACACTCCAGTGGCCGGGGTGATGGGATATCCGGCAAAATAGCGGCAGCCGGAATAGTGGGCGGCCCAGGCCGCGGCCTCGTTGCCGTCCATGAACCGCTGCTGCCGGGCTGACGTTGAGGTGGACATAATGGCTTTTCACTCCTTGATCTGTTTAAAAATGCGGCATTTACCCATAAAGAAGCTTGATTACCAAGCTCAGTTCATCTATTGATGGACAAAGATATCCACGGCTCCTGGAACCGGACAGACTGAATAGCAGCCCCCGCATCCGATGCAGTCCTCCTGCCGGACCCAGGTGGCCTCCTCCCCGGGCTGCATGGCGTCCTGAAAACAGACCTTCAGACACCGCCCGCAATTGGTGCACAGATCGGGGTTCACTCTGGCCTTTTCATAAGGCATTTCCGAGTACTGCATGGCGGCGTCCGAGGCGATGCCCAGCATGTCCGGAATGGTGGCATAGCCGTACTCATCCATGTACTTCTCCAGCCCCTGGACCTGCTTGCCCATCCATTCATATCCATAGGCCATAACCGCAGCGCACATCTCCACAATATGGGCCCCGCTCATGATGAACTGGACGATATCCCGCCAGTCATAGGCTCCGTTGGTTCCGGCGATGTACAGCTGGTCCTTGAATGCCTGTCGGACCTCATTGATCCACCGCAAAGTCAGAGGCTTGATCCATGGGCCACCAATCCCGTCCTGGCCGTAGATAAAGGGCTTTCCGGACTCTATGTCCGGAACAAAACCGATAAACCGGTTGGTCAAAGTTACGGCTGAAGCCCCGGCCTTTTTCAGCTCTCCAGAAAAGGCCACCAGATCAGTGACCTGGGGAGTCACTTTGATCATGACCGGAATCGATACTGCCTCAGCCACCCGCTGGGTAATGCCGCAGGCGTAATCGAAATCCTGGCCCACATTCATGCCAGTGCGTACGCCGGGCATGAGCTTCGGATGGGGACACCCGAAATTGAGCTCAAGAAGGGGGACTCCGGCATCCTCCATCTGCCTGCTCATGTCCACCCAGCCCTGCTCTTGGATGGAGCCCACGCTGCCGATGACCGTAGCTTGGTGGTCATGGGCATAGCGCACTGTCTCCTTCATCTCCTTGATGAATTCCTCCGGAGTCTCCAAAGCCAAGCCGCTTCTGCTGTACAGGCTGAACATGCGCGGTACACGCCCACGGCAGACCTCGTGCTTTTCATTTAAAAAACGCCACTTGGCCTTGCTGGTCAGCTCGCGCATGGCGTCGGAGTCGGTCATGGTCTTGGCTATCACCCCGCCGGCCCCGGCATCTATGCACTTTTTCATGTTCTTGGCATTCAAGGTCGGTTCGGCCGACGCAGCCACCAGGGGGTTCTTGATCTTCACCCCGCAAAATTCAACTTCGGTATTGGCCATGGTATCCTCCATATTGAGTGTTCTGTGTTCAGTGTTCGGTGTTCAGGACCTGCCCTGACTGTCCGACTATTAGATGACCGTTGCCAGTCAATAACATATCCACACGAAACAGAACGATCCCAGGTCGTTTCTTCGCTGAACACCGAACACTGTTAACTACTTTAGAGCCACTCCGTCCTCCCGGCCAGACCGGGAAAACGGCTCCGGGCCTCGTGAATTTTTTCTCTGTCCACACTGGTACGCAGGATCACCTCCTCGTCCCCCCCGCTGGCTATAATCGTCCCCCAGGCATCAACGATCATGCTGTGTCCGACCAGGGTGGCCCCTCGATTGGGGCCCACTGCGTTGGCCGAGATAAGGGCGCACTGATTTTCAATGGCCCGGACCCGGTTGAACATCAGCCAGTGCTCCAGACGTGGATAGGGCCAGGCCGAACAGACCAGGAATATTTCCGCCCCCAGATCCACCATGCGCCGGAAGAGCTCTGGAAACCGCAGGTCAAAACACGTGGCCAGCCCGAAAACACCCAGGGGAGTGGAAATGACGCTGATCTCCCGTCCCGGGTCAAGAAGCTGTTTCTCCCTGGAACCGTAGGCATAAAGATGGATCTTGCGATACGAACCTATGATTTCTCCCTGGGGAGAGAGGAGATAGCTGGCATTATAATATGTGCCGTTCTCCTCAAGTACGAAGCTCCCAGTGTGCAGATAAGCCTCCATCTCCCGGGCCATGGCCTGCATGGCCGACAACGTAGGGCCGTCTTCGGTTTCGGCCTGGGAGTAATAGTGGTCAAAGCTCATAAAGCCGATGTTCCACAGCTCCGGAAGAACGATAAGATCAGCTCCGCGACAGGATCGGATGCGCTCGACAGCCCGATCAATGGCCTTGGCTTTGTCGTCTTCCACCACCCCCATTTGCAGAGAAGCCACTTCCATACCCTGGTCTCCTTATATACATTTCCTTTGGTAACTTGAGGATTCAAACTGGAGGTCGCCGCCAGAGGCGACGCTGACCCCTGATCTCTGATCTCTGACCGCTGACCTCTGGCCTCTGACCTCTGCTTTCTATTCCTGCCCCAGCTCCATATACGCCATTGGCTCTATGTCATAGGCCAACTCCAGGCTGCGCCCCAGCTTGGGATCTGTAAGCTGGGCCAAAAACCGCTGGCCAAAGACAAAACCATCAGTCTTCATGCCCACCGTCCCGGAATAGATGATGGTCTTATCCAAGGGTCCGGGGATCTTGCTGCGCACAAAATCCATAAGTTGGGCCGGAGGAAGGATGAGCTCCAACCTTCCTTCCTGGTACTCTATTGTTTGCCCGTCTTTCACCACCTGGCTTTTGAGAACCAGATCATCCCAGTGATTCTGGACTTCCTCCAACCTCCACACGCTCGGGGTGATCAGATTAGGGCAGATCTGCTTGGATCTGGGAATATCGGCTTCTTCCAGATGCCTGTCCGTATGATCGCTGCCCAGGGCCACATATATGTCCTGTTCATTATTTATGAGCAAAACATACTCCACCTCACCGCTTGTCTTGGTTCCGTATGTCTCAATACTCGAATCCATTCTCAGAGCACGACAGACCACCGGATACAAAGTGGGAGTGGATGCCGGGGCTGGAATGCCTTTGGCAGCCAACTCCTGCACGTGCTTTTGGACTTCGTCCTGGTTGCGGCCGACAAATCCAGCATTAACCATCCGCGTGAACTCAAATTGCAGGGAACGCGGGGTACCTTTTTCCTGGAGAGTAAATTGGGCGATCAAGATCACCTCCCGATTTTATTAAGTTGGCAACATGTCCACGATCGCTCTCAAGGCCGTCTTCGATTACTTTTTGTGGTAGCGGATCTCAAAGGTCACGCATCCATAAGGAATTTCATAGGGTCCGTGGGTCATTCCCGGTGGCCGGCAGGCGTAGAAACCAGGCAGGTAGGTCTCTTGCTTGACCTTGTCGTACAAGGTGCCCTCAATGATCCATACTTCTTCCCAGAAATCGTGAACCAGGGTATCCTTGGTTTCGATACCCGGAGGGAACTTCAAAAGCCGGGTATAATCTCCGGTATCCGGATCGTGGCTCAGTATTTTCTCTTTAATCCCTAAACTGTCTCCTTCCACTGGCCGCCATTCATACGACGTGTCGCAGTCAATGAATTCGATTTCAGGCTTGGGCATAAGAACCTCCTTATTTAGTATTTTGAATTTGATATATCAGATTTTGAGCCAGTATATCCTTTTCTTTGGCCACCACTTGGTCAGTGCCAGCAAAAAACAGCTCATGGGAACAAAATGGTTTCAGCCTTTTTTCGGGACCTTTCCAAATGATAATCCATGTTTTTGCGGGCCGATTCCCGATCGGCCGCCGACAGAGACGCAAAGACCGCTTCGTGCTCTTCAATGACCTCCTCCAATCGCCCTTCTGCGGACAGGGCATGGGCCCCCATGAGATGGATGAGATCACGAATGTTCTCTAGATTATTCACGAGTCTTCGATTGTTGGTCAGCTCACTTATAAGGGTGTGAAAGGCCCGGTCGTGCTGGAGGAACTCCATAAAATCTTTGTTTTCGGCGGACTTGCGTTGGGCGTCCAGGACATGTTGCAGGGTCTGCAGATCCTTCTGGGTTATGAGGACGGCCACTTTTTCAATGGACAGGAGCTCCAAGGCCTTGCGCAGCTCGAAAATCTCATTGAGATCTTGCAGATTGAACTGCGTGATTTGAATGCCTTTGCGGGGCAGAAACTTGACCAGTCCCTTGGCTGAAAGCTCCAGCAAGGCCTCCCGGACCGGGGTCCTGGAAATGCCCAGCATGGTGGCCAGTTCCTTTTCCTTGTAAATCTCTCCAGGTTGCAGCTCGCCGGTGATCAGGGCCCGATGCAGAGCGCGGTAGGCAATCTGCTTCAGGGATTCGGGCTGATCAACCGGCTCAAGACCCTTGACCGAGCTTTTCAGCTGATCTATTTGAAATTGATCGTACGGCATTCTTTCAGTATATGGGCTCACAAATTGTTCCTTTCCAGACATTGTCGCATAGTTTCTGATATATCATATACCAGATAATGTCAACATCTGGTTCTCTCCAGTCAAAGAATTCACAACCAACTCATTTACCGGAGGTATTGCCATCGGGGCTGCCAAAGCCTCCTCCCCCGGGGCTTAAAATGCGGATCCGATCTCCGGGTCGGGCCCTGATTTCGTTTTTCCCGCCCAGGTTCAATGTCCGGCCGTCCTTGGTTATGAACAAGTTTATACCCCTTGCTCCGGGACCTCCTCCCTGAAGACCGTACGGCTGAAAGGAGCGCCTCTCGGAAAGAATTGCTGCATTGAGAGGCTCCAAAAACTCGATCTCCCGAATCAGGCCGTCTCCGCCGCGAAACCTTCCGGTCCCTCCAGAGTTTCTCCGAACGGAGAACTCCCGCAGCAAAAGGGGAAAGCGTCTCTCCAGGATCTCTGGATCAGTTATGCGGGTGTTGGACATATGAGTATGGACGCCTGTCTGTCCGTGCCAGCTCGGTCCTGCTCCGGCCCCTCCGCCAACGGTTTCATAATATCCAAACCGTTCATTGCCAAACGTAAAGTTGTTCATGCATCCCTGAGAAGCTGCAGCCACGCCAAAGGCCTTAAAAACGACATCCGCCACCCGCTGAGAGGTCAATACGTTTCCCCCGACCACAGCCGCCTCCGGTGAGGGATCAAGCAATGACCCCCGAGGCACCTTAAACTCGATGGGCAGGAGGCATCCTTCATTGAGGGGGATGTCCTTGGTT
>CAZUER010000159.1:0-7431 GCA_964619345.1 uncultured Desulfohalobiaceae bacterium | reverse complement strand
CTAGCTCCTTCACCCCAAGTGCGGAAAACATTGAGCTTGGTCAAGCTTATCGATTTTTTCAATATTCTTGAATCAGAAGAGGAAATACCGGGGACGAACGTTTGAGCTTCTTCAGCCGTATCCGACACCAGTTGGAAGGAAAATGTCAGGTACTTCAAACAGTTCGCCTCTCAGGTCTTCCAGAATTCTTTGCTCAACAAGACGATCACAGTATAGATTTCCAATCTTCCCAGGAGCATGCAAAAGGTCAGAATCCATTTGGCCAAGGCCGGGAGATGAGCGAAGTTGTCTGTTGGCCCCACCTGGCCGATGCCTGGGCCGATATTGCTGATACACGCTATAACCGCCCCGATTCCGGTCAACAAATCCAGGCCCAATGCGGCCAGACTGCCCATGGCCAGAGCGGCCAGGGCAAGATATAAGAGAAAGAAACCGATCACTCCACTGAGAATTTCATCGGCTACGAGTTCCCTTCCCAGCTTGACAGACACGATGGCCCGGGGATGGACCAAGCGCAGAATTTCGCGCTTCACTTGCTTGAACAAAATGATCACCCGCATGCACTTTACCCCGCCGGCCGTAGACCCGGCACTGCCTCCGACCACCATGCACATAACAAGCAGAAATTGGGCCAGAGGTCCCCACAGTTCATAGTCGGCTGTTCCGTACCCCGTAGTGGTGAAAATGGACACTACCTGAAACAGGCTGTAGCGAAGGGCCTGTCCTAAGCTGGAATACACAGGACCGTAAATGCACAGGGTAACGATGAGAGTGACCCCCAGAGTGACCAGCAGATAGAATCTGAATTCAGGGCTTTGCCACCAGGCCGATGGCTTTCGTTGCAGCAATTGAAAATGCAGGACGAAATTCACCCCGGCCATAAACATAAATAAGGTAATGACCAGGTCGAAGTAGACACTATCGTAATGGCCGATAGAGGCGCTTTTGGGGGAAAAGCCTCCGGTGGGCATGGTGGTGAAGGTGTGGTTCAGAGAGTCGAAAAAAGACATTCCTCCAGCCAGGAGGAAGAGCAGCTCCAGGGCAGACAGGAGGAGGTACACCTGCCACAGCAACTTGGCTGTTTCCCTGACCCGAGGCCTGAGCTTATCCGGGGTCGGTCCAGGTACCTCAGCCTTATACAGCTGCATTCCCCCTACCCCCAGAAAAGGCAGAATAGCCAGGGATAAAAGAACGATGCCCATCCCTCCCAGCCACTGGGTCTGACTTCGCCACAAGAGGATGCTTGCGGGCAGGGATTCAATATCTTTAAGTATTGTCGAACCGGTGGTGGTGAATCCGGAAAAGGTCTCAAAAACGCAGTCTGTAAAACCGGGGATGCTGCCGCTGAGGTACAGGGGCAAAGCACCGAACAGCCCGGCCCCTACCCAGCCCAAAGTGACAATGCACATCCCCTCGCGGTGGGTCACGGTATGCCCCTTGTCAGTCCGGCAGACAAGAAAGAGTCCACCCCCGACTCCTATGCTCAAGAGCATGGCCCGCACGAAAGTGACAGTTGTTTTGTCCTCTCCGGCCAGGGACACACCCAGAGGCAGGAGCATGGTCAGGCCCACAAACAGAATGATAAGCCCTACGACTTGCAGAATAAATGCCCAGCGCATGATCGGCAGGCCTTAGGTTATCTTTTTTTCCACATCTGAGATATGTTTGCTGGTGGACATGATCATCACCCTGTCTTGAGGTTGGATCACGCTTTCGCCGGTGGGAATGATCACCTGTTTTCCGCGGACCAAACACAAAACAATGGCTCCGGAAGGGAAATCCAGGTCCTTGATCGGCCGGCCGACCAGGGGGGAGCCTTCCCGGGCCACGACTTCCAAGGCCTCTGCATCTTCCTTTATGGATATGCTGGAAATAACCGTCCCTTTCCGGACATGACGCAGGATGCTGTTGGCCGCGGACAATCTGGGGCTGACAATATGTTCCAGGCCAACGGCCCGCATCAAGGGCAAGTAGGCGAACTTATTGATCCTGGTCACTGTCAGCTTGGCCCCCATGCTTTTGGCCAGCAGGGAACACAAAACATTATTTTCCTCATCCCCGGTCACGCTGACCACCACATCCATGCTCCCTACATTCTCCTCTGTCAACAGCCGCTGATCCGATCCATCGCCCTGCAGGACTATGCTCCGGCTCAGGTTCTGGGCCAAGAAATCACATCTGGCCCGATCCCTGTCCATGATCTTGACCTGCAGTCCTTTTTTAAGCTCCAAGTTTTGGGCCAACTTGTACCCGATATTCCCCCCGCCGATGATCAGGACCTTATGCAGGGTCCCGCTCTCGGCCCCAAAGGCCCGCAGCACCTCCGGGACATCCTGCCGGGCACAGACGAAATAAATCATGTCTCCAGACAGGACTTTATGCTTTCCCGAGGGGATAAACAGCTTTTCCCCCCGCACGATGGCGGCTATAATAAATCCTTCTATACCCACGGCCTTCTTGAGTTCAGCCAGGTTCATCCCAGCCAGAGGGCAGGTATCTCGGATCCACATGCCGGCCAAGGTGATGTTCACGTCCGTGAATTCACTGACCTCGGCGGCCCCTGGAGTGGACATCAAACGCTCAATGGAGCCAATGATCTCTTCTTCCGGGTTTATAACGATATCGATATGCAGATCAGAAGCCAGAATGTCTTTGTAATCGGTATATTCCTGATTACGGATCCGGGCAATCTTGGTCAGGTTCGGGGCCAGGATGTTGCTGAAGGTGCAGGCAATGAGGTTGATTTCATCACTGTCGGTTACAGCCAACAAGGTATGGGCTTTCTTGATACCAGCGGTCTCCAAAACCCTGGGGCTGCTTCCCGAACCCAGGACCGTCTCCACGTCCAAGCGCTCACCCACGCGTTCCAGGACATCATGACTGCGGTCGATGATGGCCACATCCTTGTTTTCTGCCGTCAATCTGCGGGCGATATGAAATCCTACTTCTCCGGCTCCGACTATTATGATGCGCATGGCGCATGGCTCCTGGAAAAAGGGTTGCATTTACTGTTGAGTATACATTGAGTTTCGCTTATCATGGTTTTTGCATTCAATGCCAGGCCTTGTTAAAGATTGGGCAATACATAGCAACTGAAGTAAGGAGATGTCCATATGCGGGAATTGGCCAAAAAAATGGCCTTGGCCGGTCTGGGTACCGCCGTGGTATCCACCTCCAGGGTGCGGGAAACCATGCAGAACCTTGTCCATCAAGGCAAATTGACCACTGAAGAGGCCGAACGATTTACCCAGGACATGTGCAAAACCGGAGAAAAAGAAATGCAGGACATCCGCAACCAGATCAGCGAAGCATTGGAACGGGTGACCAAGGGCATGCACCTGGCCCAGGCCGACGAGGTAGAGAATCTGCGCCTCCGGGTAAACAGCTTGGAAAAGCGGCTCAACCTGCTGGAAGACCGGTTGACCGCAGGTACTGAAAAAACGCAGCCCAGCCCTCCGGAAGAGGAGTATCCGGAGCCTTTTGGGAAATAGGAAAAGGCGAGCCCCAACCCTACATGCCAGTGTATCCTGTGATAAAACTGGCGGCTTCTTGCAAAGAACAGAGAACAGCTAACGAATAACGGGCCCGCCGGAGGCGGTGCTGACCTGCAAGGACGGTCCCTTGGATCTGCATACCCTGTCCCGACTGAATCGGTTTAAGGAAATCTCATTCACCTTGATCAAGTATGGCTTTGGGGATCTTCTTTCCCGGCTGGATCTGCCGGACAAGATCATTTTCCCCAAGCCGGCCCGCAAAAGCGCCCGTTCCGAGGAAAGCACCTGGAAGCGCATCCGCTATGTCCTGACCGAGCTGGGGCCCACTTTTGTCAAGTTCGGCCAACTCCTCAGCCTGCGAACAGACCTCTTGCCACCGGAGCTGGCCAGGGAGCTGAGTCGCCTGCAGGACGAAGTGCAGGCCGAGGGCTGGGAGGAGATTTCCACCCAGATTGAAAAGAACCTGGAACATCCCGTGGATGAGGTCTTTGCCTATATCGAGCCGGAGCCCTTGGCCGCAGCTTCACTGGCTCAAGTGCACCGGGCCCAGCTGGCCAAAGATAAGACGGTTGTAGCGGTCAAAGTTCAGCGCCCGGGGATTGAACAGGTCATCCGCAACGATTTGGATATCATGGCTGGATTGGCCCGGCAGCTCAATGAGCGGATGGAAACCATGGCTCTCTACGATTTGCCCGGGCTGGTGCGCGAACTACGGCGCTTGCTGTTACGGGAGCTGGATTTTGAGCGCGAGGCCAGAAACATCCGTCTGGCCCAGGCCAATTTTCAGGGCCATACGTATATTCGGTTTCCCAAGGTTTTCTCCGAATTCAGCACCCGCAAAGTGCTGATCATGGAGCTGGTTCAGGGCACCAAGCTGCGCCATGTCGGCGCTCTCCCGGAATCACAGCGACTTCTTCTGGCCCAGAACGGACTGCGAGCCTCCTTGAAGCAAATCCTGGAAGATGGCTTTTTCCACGCCGATCCCCATCCGGGCAATATATTCGTCATGGAAGACGGCACGTTCACTATGCTGGATTGGGGCATGGTTGGGCGTTTGACCCCGGAAACCAGGCTCAAGCTGATCACCCTCCTGGAAGGAATTGTGGACCGGGACAGCGAAACCGTCCTGGATATCCTCCTCGATTTCTCCGAGCACGAGCAAGGGGTGGACCTGGACGAGCTGCACCGGGATATCATGGATCTTTTGGACGATTACTATTCCCTGCCCCTGGCTGAGGTGAATATCGGCCAACTCCTGTCTTCCATCACCACCCTTTTGCATCAGTATAGAATCCGGATTAAGTCTGATCTGGCCATTATGATCAAAGCCATGGTCACCAGTGAAGGCTCGGCTCGGCTCTTGTATCCTCAATTGGATGTGGTAGCCGAAGCAAGACCCTTTGTCCGCCGCATTGCCTTGGGCAAATATTCGCCTCGCTTTCTGCAGCGCCAGCTGCGCAAAGGTTTTTCCAATCTGATGCAAATGCAGAAAGATCTCCCCCGCCAGGCCAACCATATCTTAAACAAATTGGAAGAAGACCAGCTCTCCATTCGGTTTGAACATAAGAACCTGGAAGGAATGCGCCTGACCCTGGACCGGATCGCCAATCGCCTGACTTTGGGTATTATCACCGGATGCATGATCATCGGTTCCTCCATGATCATCACCACCGGGGTTCGCCCCTTTATTTTCGGCTATCCGGCTCTGGGACTGGTCGGCTACCTGCTCGCGGCCTGTGTGGGCTTTTGGCTGGTCGTTGATATATTGCGACGTCGGAAAATGTGACCCCAAATACACTCACCTTATGGCATTTGAGGAGTTGATCATGGATCGGGAACACGCTTTGGAAATTCTTTACGCCCATCTCCACGACACCAGTCTTATCCATCACAGCCTGGAGACCGAAGCGGTCATGCGCGGCCTGGCCGGCCGCCTGGGAGCTGACCCGGACCTGTGGGGCCTGGCCGGCCTGCTCCATGATCTGGATTTCGAGCAGACCAGAGACACACCGGTTGAACACGGCCTGATCTCGGCCCGGGAGCTGCAAGATAAGCTCCCGCAGGAAGCAGTACAGGCCGTTGCCGCTCACAACTGTGAGATGAACGGCACAACCGCACAGACCACCTTTGACTTTGCCCTGCGCTGTGCAGAGACCGTCACCGGCCTTATCTCGGCCAATGCCCTGGTTCGACCGGAGGGCATGGAAGGAATGAAGCCCAAGAGCCTGAAAAAGAAAATGAAGGATAAGAGCTTCGCCGCCAATGTGGACCGGGAACGGATCAAAGAGTGCGAAAAGATCGGATTGGAATTAGGTGAATTTTTGCAAATCGCCATCGATTCCATGCAGGATATTGCAGCTGATGTGGGACTGGAAAAGTCTCCAGGCGCCCAATGAATCTGCCTTATGTTCGAAGGGTCCGCTCCTGGTGACCGGTCAAATCTTGATCGTGGCATGGCATGAAAAAAAACTTCCTGTCTGGTTCCCCTCCCTGCTGCCGCTTTGGGCAGGAGGGAGGGGTCAGGGGAGGGTTTTTGACTTGCGACATTCGAATTGACATCAAAGGAACCAAAGGTGTACACATAACCACAGCACAGGAAGTGCAGCAGAGAGGGGGTGTAGCTCAGCTGGGAGAGCGCAGCGTTCGCAACGCTGAGGTCGTGGGTTCGACCCCCATCACCTCCATAAAAAATGACGCCGTTTGGCGTCATTTTTTATTTATGAATTCTTGTCCAAAGCGGACTATGCCCGCAACCCAATAAAAAGATGAAGGTCAATAGCACTTCAGCGACAGATTTTGACCTAAAGCTTTGCCCCACGGACCGCCAGGTGCCACCCTGGCCACTCTAGGACCGCCAGGTGCCACCCTGGCCATCTGGGACCGCCAGGTGCCACCCTGGCCATCTGGGATCGCCAGACGCCTGCCTGGCTCTTTCAAAGTTTGTTCATACCAGAACTGTCGCTATAGTGTTATGTATTTTCACATGAAGTGAATTCATTTGAGCTAGGTGGGCAATTCAAAAAGCTTGACATCCCGGAGCTCAAAATTTATATACCTAGTTCGGCGGGACGTAGCGCAGTCTGGGAGCGCACCTGAATGGGGTTCAGGGGGCCGGGCGTTCAAATCGCCCCGTCCCGACCATTATTGCAAGGGGTTAGGTCGATGAGACCTAGCCCTTTTTTCGTGTCTGAGGGTAATAGCTTCCAATGAGCTCCCAGCAGTAGCCGTGTCAGTGCAGGAAGCTATTCAATACATTGGCTCCACCCTAAACAAGATAGCTCAACTAAAGGACGACCTTCAGCATAGACTCCTGTCCGTGAGACAGTATACGTAATCCTTCAAGCAAAACGGTACCCAACGGCTGAACACCCTACGATCCCGGCTCCAGTCAGCCACATCTGACAAGCAACGAAAAGAGATCCAAACCGAGATTGACACAGAAAAAAAGAAACTTGAGTTGATGGAGTTCATGAGCCGCAACGACTCAACCATCATGCGAAAAATCATGGATTTTCAAAAACACATGCACTATGCGGTGCAAGCCTTGAGACAAAATAACCGCCCGGAATCAATCAATCATATTAAGGCAGCCTCAGAACAGTTGGGCACTATGAAACACCTCCTTAAGCAACTAATATCTTGGGAGAAACACATCAAATCCCTGGACAAGAAAGAACGTTCCCTGCAACGCAAAGAAGAAGCCGGCAAATAGCAGGCAATCAATCTCACTCGCACTTGGCGCGTATCAATCCCTCTATCGGGTTATCTGATTCCGCGACGAACCTCAGCTCACTTTTGGCCCGCCAGATATCAGTCTGGGTCAATCTTTTCTGAAACATTGGCCCCTCTCAGCCGATCGGCAACCGTCGACACCTCTTCCCTGATAAGCTTTCACAATAAAAAACGCGAGAAAAATTGACTCTTTTTTACGTTTACT
>CAZUER010000158.1:0-7595 GCA_964619345.1 uncultured Desulfohalobiaceae bacterium | reverse complement strand
CTCCCAACCGGGAAGGCCACCATTTCAAATTCCGGCGCAAACCGCTGCCTACAACATACGTCCTCTCTTTTGCGGATAAAATCCCGGCCACTGCTTCTTCCCTGGTCATACAACGGGCCGTTCCCAAGCAGTGAAGCTGGGGCACGGCAAAGGATTGCACATTGACCAGATTCTGGCGGGCATGGGTACACACCCAGAGTGTTCCCTGCAGGAGCTCCCCCGGGCCCTGGGCCAACAAGGGCAGGTAATCCAGTCCGGCCAAGGGAACTTTTCCGCCCCGAGCCAGGCCCAAGGCAAAGGCTATTCCCACCCGGATCCCGGTAAAGGTCCCTGGACCGCGAACTACAGCCACCCGGTCCAGGTCACCGGCCTGCAAATGAAGACGGCCCATGCAGGCCTGGACGGCCGGAGGCAGGATTTGCATGGTCTTGGCCTGCATTTCGGTCTGCTCGGCATAGAGCAGCCGATCCCGGGTGCCCACGGCAAACTGGACCCGGTTCTCAGCCGTGTTCATGACCAGAAGGGGTTTATTGGGTGTGCAGGATGCGATAGATGTCATTGTATACCGCCAGGGCCATGAGAGCGATGAGCAGACTCAGACCGATGCGGGTGGCCAGGGCCTGCCATTTAGGATCCAAAGGGCGTCTGGCTACGGTTTCCAGGGCGTAAAACAGGATATGTCCCCCGTCCAGAACGGGAATGGGCAAGAGGTTGAGCAATCCCAGGTTGACGCTGATCAGGGCGGTCAAGGCCAAAACATCCGCCAGCCCCTGTTCGGCCTGCTGGCTGACCAGCTGGGCAATCATGATCGGCCCTCCTATGGTCTCCAAGGGCACAATACGTTCTATAATCTTCACAATGCCCTGCAATGTGAGCTTGATCACCGTCCAGGTCTGAACCGTCCCGGCCTGAATCGATTCCCAAAATCCCATGGGGACATGCACGGTCTCTTTGGCCGCCACGATACCGATCCGGGGGACCTGAATCTTTTCCCCGAAAATGTTCTCCGTGGTCTGGATATCCGGATCCACAGTGAACCGGAGCAAGGATTGGCCCCTTTCCACTTGCACCTGCAGGGGCTTTCCTTCGCTGTCATGGATCAAGCCGGCCAGATCCGACCAGTACTCCACGTTTTGTCCATTCACGGACACAATCCGATCTCCGGCCTGCAAGCCGATCCGGGCCGCAGGAGTATTGTCCTGTACCTGGCCCACGACCGGCAGCAGAGCCTGTTGACCGGCAAAGAAGAAGATCAGGAAATACAAGACGGCGGCCAAGACAAAATTGAACACCGGACCTGCGGCCACCACCAGCATCCGCTGCCAGGGAGGACGCAGGGAAAAGCTGTCCTCGGAATCGAACTCAGGAGGTAGCTCCGCATCAGGACTTTCCCCCACCAGCTGCACATATCCGCCCAACGGGACAGCCGAGAGCCGGTATCCGGTCTGCCCCCATTGAAATCCCAAAAGTTTTGGGCCAAACCCCAGGGAGAAGGTCTTGACTCCGATCTTGAAGCCCTTGGCCACCAGGAAATGGCCCAACTCGTGAAAAAAAATCAGGGCCCCAATAACCACAAGGATGGCAATGGCATTGATCATACGGTAGCCGCCAGTTTGTGCCCCCGGACGAAGGTCCGGATGTTCGCGTCCAACTCCAAAATATCTTCCAAATCAATAACAGACTGCCCTTTGTGCCCATGGAGAGCCTCTTCAGTCAAGGCCGGAATATGGGCAAAGGGTATACGCTTTTCCAAAAAGAGTTCCACGGCTACTTCATTGGCCGCATTGAGGACTACTGGGTAGCTTGGACCGGCCTGCAAGGCCTTTTTGGCCAAGGTCAAGCAGGGAAATAGCTCCTCATCCGGTGGCCAAAAGGTCAATCGGCCCAGACGGACCAAATCCAGGCGGGGCAGAGCCAAGGGCAGTCGGCGGGGATAGCTCAGACAATAGGCTATGGGAATCCGCATATCCGGTATTCCCATGTGGCTTAAGAAGGAACCATCCCAGTATTCGACCATGGAATGGACAATACTCTCCGGATGGACCACTACTTCGATGTCCTCCAGATCCAGGCCAAAAAGGTAATGGGCTTCGATCACCTCCAAGCCCTTGTTCATCATGGTGGCTGAATCCACACTGATCTTGGCGCCCATGGACCAATTGGGGTGGGCCAGGGCCTGCTCCGGAGTAACCTGATTCAGGAATTCCTTGCCCGCCTGCCGGAAAGGTCCGCCCGAGGCGGTGAGAATGAGGGTCTTCACTTCCCCGGCCGAATGTCCGGCCAAGGATTGGAACAAGGCATTATGTTCCGAATCCACAGGCAAAATACAAGCCCCGCTTTGGGCACAGGCTTGGCGAAGCAAGGGACCGGCCAAAACCAAGGACTCCTTGTTGGCCAGGGCCACCACCTTGCCCTGCCTGAGTGCAGTCAGGGTGGGACCCAACCCGGCGGCCCCCACCTGGGAGGAGACCACAATATGGGCTTCAGCAGCTTGGGCTATACCCTTGTAGCCCGTATCTCCCCACAATATTTCCGGCCGATACCCACTGGGAAGCAACTCCTGAAGCTCCCTGGCCAGGGAAGGAGTTTTGACTGCCAGCAAAGGAGGTCGCCATTGCCCGGCCTGCTCGGCCAGTAAACGGATATTTTCACCCCCGGCCAAGCCTAGAATATGGACTTGATCAGAGTGTTCCTTGGCAATGCGCAGAACATTTTGTCCAATAGATCCTGTGCTGCCCAGGATGACGACCTTTCGTCCCCTCTGTGGAAGTTCAGAGGCCGGCTGTAATGCGGAAATATAATCAATCATATTCTGACTCAAAGGCCTTGGTAATCATACAAGCAAACCCTCCTTCCGAGGATCTGCAATCTACAAGAAATCCCTGCATCCTGTTACGTAAGCCTTTGATCCGGTTCATCCCCAAAAAGGATACACTGAACGTAGAGCCATGTATACAGGCACAGCCAAAAGCAGACTGTCCACCCGGTCCAGCGCTCCACCATGGCCCGGGAGGAGGGTGCCGGAATCCTTAACGCCCAGTTCCCGTTTGAAAGCCGACTCAAACAAATCGCCAAGTTGAGCGGCCGCATTCAAAGCCACTCCGATTCCGATCCATGCCAGCCATGGCCCTTGCCCCCAGATCAGGCCCACTCCCAAGCCAAGGATTGCAGAGGCGGCCAGACCGCACCCAGATCCCATCCAGGTCTTTTTCGGGCTTATGGAAGGGCACAATTTGCGCTTTCCCCACCTGGAACCTCCGTAAAAAGCGGCCGTATCCGAGACCGCGACAGCCGTCAAAACGAACACCAGCTCCCCTGTGGACAAAAACCACAGAAACTGAAGACTTGTGGGGATATAGATAAGACCGGCCAGGCCAATGCCCGTCTCCGACCAAGACATATTCCCTGTCCGCCTCCCCCAAAAGGTATACACCAGACAGTACATCCAGAAGCAAATAAGCAGCAAGCCGCCCAGCTTCAAGCCCAGAACGGGAGCCAAAACCACAGGTACAGCCAGAACCAGACCCAACCCTTTCAGCCAGTTCCAGCCCGGCCAGAACATGGTCCAGAATTCATACAAGACGGCAACAGAGACCAGTACAAGGGCTCCGGCCTGCACCGGGGGTGGAGCCAGAAATATCAGACCAGCCAAAAGGGCAATGAGCACACCTGCTGTCAGCAGGCGGAGATGATGGGTGGTCATGTTTCCTCCACCCCTCCAAACCGTCGATTGCGCTGCCTGAAGTCCTCCAGGGCCTGGTAGAGTTCCTCTTCGGTAAATTCCGGCCACAGGGTTTTGGTGAAATAGAATTCGGAATAGGCGGATTGAAAAATGAGATAATTGCTCAGACGCAGCTCTCCGCTGGTGCGCAGGATGAGATCCGGGTCCGGTTGATGCCCGGTATACAGATAGTCCCGGATGGTATCCTCGGTCACCTCTTCAGGCGAAAAGCCCCGGGCCACCAGAGAACGGCAGGCATGCACAATTTCTTCCCGGCCGGAATAATTCAAGGCCAAATTGAGGATCATCTGATCGCAATGGGCTGTCTTATCCATAGTCTGCCTGATGGCCGTACGCAAAGGAAGGGACAACTCTTGCCAGTTACCGATCACATTCAACCGGATGGAGTTGTCCACCAGTTTTTTTTGCTCCCGCCGCAAAAAACGGATCAGCAAATCAAAAAGAAACTGGACCTCCTCTTGGGGACGGGTCCAGTTTTCCCTGGAAAAGGCATACAGGGTCAAGACCTGAATATTGAGCTTGCGGCAGGAGGTAACAATGGCCTGGGCCGTGTCCGCTCCGGCCTGATGTCCGGCACTTCGGGGCAGGCCTTTTCTTTTAGCCCACCGTCCGTTGCCGTCCATGATAATAGCCAAATGCCTGACAGCAGGCCCTTGTCCACCGGCCTGGGGAGGTACAGTCAAATCTCCATGATCTCCTTTTCTTTTTCAGCCAGCAATTCATCCGCCTTGGCCGTAAAAGAATCGGTCAGTTCCTGAATTTTTTCTTGGCCTTTGTGTTGATCGTCCTCGGTAATGTCCTTGTCGTTTTTCATCTTTTTCAAGGTCTCATTTCCTTCCCGGCGCACATTGCGAATGGCGATCTTGGCATCTTCGGTATTTTTTTTGGCTATCTTAACCAGCTCCTTGCGCCGTTCCTCGGTCAACGGGGGAATGGAGATGCGGATGACCTTGCCGTCGTTGATGGGATTAAGCCCCAGATCGGATTTCATAATCGCTTTTTCCACATCCGAAAAGCTGTTCCGATCCCAGGGTTGGATGGTAATAGTCCGGCTGTCTGGAATGGATATGGAAGCCAGTTGGTTTAAAGGTGTAGGCGTATTGTAATAATCGACCATGACATCCTCCACCAGGGTGGTCGAGGCTCGTCCGGTCCGCAACCGGCTAAAATCCTTCTTCAGGGTGTCCAAAGCCTTTTGCATCCGTTGCGAACAATCTTTGAAGACATCATCCATGCTTGTATATCCTCCCTTTCATCCATACACGGAAAACAGAATCTTTTCCTGGGCAATAGACTCATGGTCCATGATCACCAATGAAATGTCGCGGTTTTCTTCGTCCAGCCTTAAGGGGGAAGGGGGCATTGCTTTTTTCTGCCACAATTGGCCCATGGCAAAACACATGGCCTCACCCCTGGACTATGGTCCCCACATCCTGTCCGCAGGCTACGCGCTTGATATTGTGCCGTTCCAAAAGATTGAAAACCACAATAGGCAAATTATTGTCCATGCATAGGGATATGGCAGCCGAGTCCATGACCTTAAGTCCCTGCTGCAAAACTTCCAGGTAGCTCAGCCGTGAATAGAAGAAGGCCTTCGGGTTTTCTTCCGGATTTGTATCGTACACTCCGTCCACCCGCGTGGCCTTGAGCAGGGCCTGGGCCTTCAGCTCCATGGCCCGCAAAGAGGCGGCAGTATCTGTTGTGAAAAAGGGGTTGCCGGTCCCGGCGGCACAGATGACCACACGCCCCTTTTCCAGGTGACGGATGGCCCGCCTGCGGATATAGGGTTCAGCCACTTCCTGCATCCTGATGGCGGTCATCAGTCTGGTGGTCAGTCCTTGCTTTTCCAGGCTGTCCTGCAAAGCCAGGCCGTTGATCACAGTGGCCAACATGCCCATATAGTCGGCCGAAGCCCGATCCATCCCGGCTGCAGATGTGGAAACACCGCGGAAGATATTTCCTCCGCCGATGACCAAAGCCACTTCCAGGCCCATACCGACCACTTCAGCCAAGTCCTGACTGAAGGTGTCGATGCTATGCAAATCAATACCCAAGGAACGGGATCCGGCCAAGGCCTCCCCGCTGAGCTTGAGCAAAACGCGTTTGTATCTCAGCTCGCTCATGCATCCCTCGCCGGGAACCAAAAAACGGGCCAGGGGCCCGTTTTTTCATTTATTCTTCCGTATGGGTCTCTCCGACTTCCATGCGCACGAACCTGGTGATTTCCACCTTTTCCCCTAAAACCGCCACCAGTTCATTGATCAAATCTTTGACCGCGATGGAGTCGTCCTTGATATATGGCTGTTCCAAGAGACAGACCTCTTTGTAGTACTTTTGGACCCTTCCCTCAACAATCTTTTCAACTACCTGCTCCGGCTTCCCTTCCGCCCGGGCCTGTTTGGCGTACAGGGCCTTCTCCTCTTCCAGGGCTTCCTGAGGTAAATCCTCAGGCCGGACACACAGAGGGCTGGCTGCTGCCACCTGCATGGACAGGTTTTTGGCCAATTCCTGAAATTTTTCGTTTTTGGCCACAAAATCCGTCTCGCAATTGAGCTCTACCAACACACCGATCTTGCCGTTGGCATGTACATACGATCCGATGAACCCTTCAGAAGCCGAACGCCCGGCCCTTTTTTGGGCCTTGGATAGGCCCTTTTCCCGTAACCAAGCCACAGCCTTCTGCTCGTCCCCGTTCGATTCCTGCAAGGCCTTTTTGCAATCCATCATTCCGGCCCCGGTCTTTTCCCGGAGCCCTTTGACCATCTTGGCTGTGATCTCCATCTATCTATTCCTCCTCTGCATTGACTTTATCCGTTTCCTCGCTCTCAGGTACGACTTCTTCAGCCACGGCCTTTTCTTCCTTTGGCTCCGCAGCCCCTTCCATGTGCTCCAAACTTTCGTCCTGTCGAGCCTGACCCTCCAGGCAGGCCTCGGCGATCCGGGAGGCAAAAAGCTTAATGGCCCGGATGGCGTCATCATTACCTGGGATGATATAATCTATCAAATCCGGATCGCAGTTGGTGTCCGTGATGGCCACAATGGGAATGCCCAGGCGACGAAATTCACGAACAGCAATGTCTTCCCGCTTGGGATCGACAATGAACCCGGCCTGAGGATAATCAGTCATGTCCTTGATTCCGCCCAGGGTATCCCTGAGCTTGGTCAATTCCCGTTGCATACCCACGATCTCTTTCTTGGGAAACCGGTTGATGCTCCCGTCCTCAAACATGCTCTCCAGATGCTTGAAGCGATCGATGCTGTGCTTGATGGTTTTGAAGTTGGTCAGAGTCCCTCCCATCCATCGATGGGTAATGTAATACATCCCGGCCCGATCGGCCTCTTCCTGGATGATATCCTGGGCTTGACGTTTCGTGCCCACAAACAGCACCTTTCCCTTGTTGGCCACTACGTCCACTATGAACTCATAAGCCCGGTTGAACAAAGGAATGGTTTGCTGCAAGTCAATGATGTGGATCCCTTTGCGAGCCCCAAAAATAAAAGGACGCATCTTGGGATTCCAGCGCCGGGTCTGGTGTCCGAAATGGACCCCGGTCTCCAGCATCTCCTTCATACTGATGTAAGCCATATACTCTCCTTGGGTTTGGTTTCCTCCACTCCGGCCGGACCCACAACCTGTCGCCGCCTCGGTTCGTATGAACACAAAACATTTCAAATTTGCCGCAGGCAAAGCTGAACAGGAACCCAGGATCGCTCCGGAGTGTGTGGAGTTTAAAGCGAAAGGGAAACTACGTAAAACAAAAACGGCCTCCTGACAAGGGGCAGACCCCGCCCCTATCCCACCACCGGATTACACAGCCGACCGATGCCCTCGATATTCACGCAGACCTCGTCC
>CAZUER010000157.1:6729-7657 GCA_964619345.1 uncultured Desulfohalobiaceae bacterium | reverse complement strand
CAGGGACCGCTCACAGGCCTGCAAGACGCTCCTGTCTCCCATCTTGGAAGTATCCAAAAGAAGCTTTGCCCGCTCGGTCCTGTCCATATCTTTCAGCTCGCGCCGGATCTCCTGCTCTTTCATATACTGCATGAGCTGCTGCACTTCAGATTCGGGCTGTGTGGGCTTGGCGGCCTGGCTCACTTCCTGCCGGATCTCTTCATTCGCGGCCTGGTAGTGCTGTAAAGCCTTGTCAATTTTGGCCTGCATTTCGCGCTTAGCTTCATCCAGGGCTTGATGCTGTCTCTCGGCTCTCACACTCGGCTGGAGGCCTTTATCTATGTCTTCCACTTCGCGGGCCTTTTGCCGATATTTCTCCAGGGCCTCATTGACCAAATTGTAGTAACCGTTCAATTCAGCCACCACAGCCGGATCTTGACTGACCAAGGGAGACTTGCCGCCGTCCCATTCCTGTAAAGGATGTCCCGGATGATTCATTACTTCCTACCTCCAAGGGTCACACGATTGCTTGGCTTTTTGGGCAGAACACCGGCCCGGTTCCCTGGGGTTCGTGGTTCGATGTTGGAGCTGTTCTTGCCTTTCTTGTGGAGTCGTTTGCTTCCGTTTTGCATTATCCTTTCTCCTATCCTGTTCTAATAAGTGATTGAATTGGCTTGATTTCACGTCCCTTGAAAGTGCATCCGTATCGCACTGCATCCGCGCTGTGGTCCGGTTCCCGACTGTCCAGATCCTCCGGGTTGCGGGGGTCCCGGCTTAAGTAAGGCACTGTCTCCCAAAAGTAGGAGCACCGCCGGGCAATATAGAGGCCTGGCTTATCCAATGCTCCAGCATCAGCCAGGAGCCGCCGCATAACTTCCCAGCCGTATTGCCTAGATCCTTTCTTAGCCCGCTGGAATGTTACGCCGTGCGCCCTGAACTCGTCTGCGAT
>CAZUER010000157.1:0-6719 GCA_964619345.1 uncultured Desulfohalobiaceae bacterium | reverse complement strand
TTGGCAAAACAAGCGTCATCCGCGCACCCTGTGGGTTTGCCCTTTAGTTTCCAGCGTTGCCACATGGTTTTGATCTCGTCTGCAAGGCGGTCCACAGTCCAGCCAAGACCTTGGGACGGTTGACCAGGCAAAGAAGTGCTTAATTCATCAATCAAAACAAGAGACTCGCGGGGATAGTATTGTCCGTCCGGGCCTTCCGCGCCGGGGCTCTTGCCCACAATGTACGTTACTGAAGGGGCTGCGCTGCCGTAGTCATGGGCCAGAAAAAAACGCCATTTGCTGCTTGAATCCGCATACTTCGGGACAGCGGGCAAGCGCTCCCAATCGTCAATGCAATTCCGGCTTTGCTCCAGGACAGAGGCAAAGTATGCACCCCGAGCCACAGACCAATCACCAAGAAGCCAAGACTTAAGCAGTGCTTCATCATGCGGGCAACTGGCCCGGATTTGTTCTTCATATTCGTCTTGATCAATGAAGGGGTTATCCAGGTAGGTACTCGGAGCATAAACCCAGGTCCGCTTGCTGTTCTCTTCAAAGAACGGTTCCCAGGGTTTGGCCTTGAATACATACCTTTGAGCAAGCCAATGGTGGCCCGGCCCTCCAGGGTTCGCGGCCATGATCTGCCGGATGGGGACGTCCTTGGGTCCGCGTAAGTTCGACCTCAGCCGGTCCAAGAGCTCCGGGGTCGCGTATTGCTGGGCTTCGTCCACCACAAGCAAGGTGAAGGACCTGCCTTGGTATTTGTCGTAATCAGCCGCGCTCTCCAGCTGTCCAAGCTCAAGGTATGCGCCGTTCGGGAAGCGAAAGATGTGCTCGGTCTGGTTGAATTTTACGTCTTTGCCGTAGACAAGACGAAAGACCTCAAGGAACAAACTTTCAATATCTGCAAGGCCTTTATATGTTTTACGAACCACAAGGATTCTGGCCTTGTTTTTGTACTCCCAGACAAAGCGAAGGATAAGCAGAACGACGGTATAGCTCTTCGATCCACCCCGGCCACCACCCAGGAAAATGTCATAAATCTGCGGGAGCAATAGGACCAACTTCTGGAAGAAGCTATATATTAAGCCATTATTTTGTTCCGTCATCCTTCTTGGCCTTTTTCTTGCCCTTCGCGGGCTCTATTGCTTGCTTGAGCACATGGGCTTCATACGTCTTGGGGTCCAGGCTGCCGGGTAACTCGAATGTGATATTGACCTGGGGTCCGCCCCCGTCGGGGATTGCATTTTCGTTATAGCCATGCCGGGCTTTAAGTAAAAAGATTGCTGCCGTCGTATTTTTGTGGTTCACAGCTTGATCAAGCAGGGTCCCCACAAGTGCGTCATGCTCTTTCGCCCGACCAGCATCCAAGGCCTCTTGAATCTCCGGGTAGTCCTCTCTCCACCTCGTAAAAGGCTTATCTGTGGTTCCCAGGGCCTTGGCGATGGATACAAGGCTTGCACCCCTGGCGGCCATCTCTTCACAAACCGAACAGGCACTTGCAGGTGGTTCTTTCTTTGCGCTCATACTTTGCCTTGGGGTTGTGTTGTCGGGGACAAATTGGCCTTGCCAGGGGAGTGAAAACGATCCTTCGCCGCCTGCCTGGCCTGCTCTTTTTGCGCCTCGGTTCGCTCCGGGTGAGATTCCAGCCAGCGTTGCAGGTCCATGTCCGGGTCTTTGCTATCCGGGTCAATGCCCTCGATCCCGGCCCGGATAATGCAGTCCCGGTCCAGCATCCCCAGAGTGAAATACTTGTCCACACTCTTGGCCTTGCGCTGGATCTTGCGCTGATTCTCGATCCACTTCAGGCCTGAGGTTTCCTTACGCGCCCGGCATATCTCTTCATCTGGAAACCAGGGGCGGCTTGCCAGACCAGGATCACGGGGACAGAGGGGAGCTGAACACTTATCGAAATATCGGCAGTCCATCATTGCCGCACCTCCTGGCAGGGCTGAGATTTCCGGCTGAGCCACTCGGCAAGCTGCCGGGTATCCATAGCCCACTGACCACCAAGACGGACAAGGGGAAGCCCATCTGTATAGTGCAACTTCCTTATGGTATTCCAGCTCAGGTCTAGGTGTCGTTCTATCTTCTTACGTCCGACCAAAAGCATGATATGATCCTGGGATTCTATGTTGACGTTCATGCGCTTAGTTTGCGCATGTTTGATCATTTTTGCAATGTACTATATGCACTTCATGCACTTCATGCACATGACTTTTGTATTTTATTTGATTCAATGAATGCTTCAAGCTCGTTTTTATCAATGCGCATACCTTTTGACTTTCCGAAACGATATGCTTCAAGGACACCTTCCTCTATCTTCTGGTATAGGTAACGCCTGGACAATCGCGTCATTTCCTCAGCCTCTTTAATGGTCAAGAGTCGTCTTTTATGCTGCATCCTGAGCCCTCCGTGCGGTCTTGTATCGCTTCTCGATCTCGTACAAGAATTTACTCAATAAGCCATGCGTCATATACTCAGCACCATCTCTGTTGCCACAGAACATGAATGGCACACTGTGCCGGACAAACAAGGCGGTTACGCTTTGCAAAGCGGCCTGGGGTTGCATCTGGCTTTTGTAGTTCCCTCGGGCCACATCCTCTAGTCCGGCCTCTACCACGACCACAAAGAGGTCATAGCGTCTGGCCCTGGCAAGCTCGCGCTCGAAGCGGTCACGGTTATCGCCCATCAGACAGGCCACAAGGTCATCCAAGGATTTGCGCTCAATCGCGGCCCTGTCCTCGAAACCGGCCAGGGAATAGTCTCCTGCATCAAGGGCGGTCCTGTGGATCTCCACGTCCGGCCACTTGGTGAAGGGGAAGGGAAGCTGCTCGCGGGTGTCGGTTATTATGATCATCGGTCCCTCTGAGCTAGTTTAAGCGGGCATATCCCCACATCATGGATGCTGACCTCTTGCCGGTTGCGGATCTTCCTCTGCTCCTTGCTGCTCCCCCAGGCTGTTATCCAGTATTGGCAATAGCCATTGAACCTATCTTGCTGCCTGGAGGATGGAAACTGAGCTGGCCTGAAGCATCGACATTTCCGGCCAAGCATCATTGACTCACAATAATCGAATGCCGGTCTGAAGCTCCGCTGATCTCGTTCAAGTCCTGGTAGTTTTACTTGCTTCATGACTTAATCTCCCTTGCTATTATCGGATATTAAATCCGAAGGTCTGTTTCTATCTACTGAAATACTTTGACTTTTTGAGATTACCTTTTTGCTGTCCCCTTACTGTCCCCGCAAAATGTAGGTAGGGATGGAGCATTGTTTACTTACCTCTTTTTTTTAGGCTCGGAGGTGCGGGGGTCGCGTTGGTTTTCTGTCCACAATGTGTCCGAAATGACCTAAAACAACTTACCCGGTTGCGTCCGAAATGCGTCCGAAAAGGCGTCCGAATTAAGCCGATTCCGTCCGAAAGGTGTCCTGTCCGGTCCGGTTTTCTTTAGAAACCGGACACCGGACACAAACCGGACAAGAAACCGGACATCAAGACACATGGACAAAATTGTGGTCAATCCGAAAAGACTTTTTAACTTCATAAAATCGGTTCCTAGGCATTCCGGCATCAAGGCAAGCATCCCTCCAGGCATCGAATGTCACCCGCGCCTGGTCGGGGTCAAAGCCTCCACGTTCAAGCCGATCCCGGTTTTCCTGAGTCAGCCTTTCAAGCTGCTCCTGGCCACTCGTTGCCACTTTCCGCGCCCGGATTTAGTCGGATTTGGTGGTGGCTCGTAGTCCACACGGTCTAGCACAGCACTTGTCACGTCCCGCCCATCGTCATCCTGAAAGCCAAGCTCCACGGTTCGGATCTTGAAGGCCATAGGTTCAGGCAATTCAGCTTCTTTCATCTTCCGGGGGGTCAACCGGACAATTCCGGATTCGTCCTTATCAAGTTGATAGCTGGCATCAAGCCCGCCCCTCAGAGCTATTGACCCGCGTTCCCGGGTCTTATCCCCATGCCCGGTATGGTGGACAATTAGGACTGTGCATCTATGCTTTACTCGTATTGCATCCATCGCCTGGATTGCAGCTGACATATCTTTTGCGCTGTTTTCATCCCCGGGTCCGAAGTTCCGGGCCAAGGTGTCAATGACCACAAGTTTTAGGGGGTTGTCTTTGCCCACCTGATCAACTGCTGTCAGTACCTGGGTTGTTGATCCAGGGTCACAAAGTGCAGCTGGGCCGGTAGAGATAAAGAAGGGGGCTGTTGATATGTCTAAGCCGTTGCGGATCTCCCAAGCTTTGAGTCGCCGGGCAATTCCGTTTCGGCCTTCTCCTGCAATGTAGATCACAGGCCCTTGCTTTACTGGCAAGCCGTAAAAGTCCACCCCGGTTGCAATGCAGCACCCCATACCGATTCCCATGAAAGATTTGCCGGAAGCTGGATCACCAAAAGCCACAGCTAAGGTGTCCGCTTCAAGGTAATCTCGCACAAGCCATTCCGGGGGTTTGCACTCCAAGTCACATATCCGGATCAGCCCAAAGCCGTTTCTGGTTTTCGGTTCTTCTTTGGGTTGCTCTGGCTGGTCTTGCTCAATCTCTCTGCGCCCAAGCTGAACAGGGCTTGTCACAGATTCTTTGCACGCCTTGCAGGCCTCAGGGTTCAGCTTTTTCCGCACCCGCTCACAGGTCACAGGTCCAGCCCGGTCCTTGGCTTGCTGATATTTCTTTGACGTTTCGGCTTCACTGTATCCGGGATAGGACTTACTGAGTTCATGCGCCCACCATTCAGGATCTTTGCACCTGGCTACCACTGACAGCATGTGATACCATTCGGGTTCTTTGAGCTGTGCAGCATCCACCTGGCAATGCTTCATCCAGGTGCAGACATTAAGGATCTTTTCAAGGTCTGCCGGGGCAAAGTCCTCATCATCTGGCAAGCTGCCATGAATGACAGTCGATTCCAGCTCTGCAAGGTAGGGCTCGAAGTCTGCGGGGTTGTATCTGCGCTCGGGATGGTATTCCAGGATCTTGACCGGCTTGGGATTGTCCGGGTCCTTGATATTGAGGGAGCCTGGGAGCCTCAGCACCCGCCGGAGGTCGGCTACTGAATCAAGGGTCCAGCCTTTTGCACTGCCTTGCTTCAATACGGTCTGCTCAAAGCGTTTCAGTAGTGCTTGGGCCTCTCCTTGTTCGGCAGTGCTCTCCAGTATCCAAGGTTCCTTGAACAGCCAGAAAACATAAATCCCGCCGCCGGAATGAATGATTAGTGAAGGTGGGAGTTCGGGGATTGAATAGGCCAGTTCCAGGGCTTCATCCTGACCTGCGGGCAAAGCCTGCTCCACATGGCCAGGGCCTTGAATGTCCACCTCAGTCCACAAGCCGGGAATTGCAGTGACATCCTTATTCCCTCCGGCCTTCCAACGCCCAAGGTTTGCACACCGTAGACCTGGGGCAAAGTAGACATGCCGCTGCCCAATCCATTTTTTGACCACACCCGGAATTGAACCGGCCTTAAACACAGGCACATGGATGGACTCTTTTTGTGGGGCTGACCAAAGAGTGATCCATAATGGCTTGCTGTTGATTTTCAACTCGTCCGACTCGGGGTACATGGCCTTGAATGTGGCCACAATGTCTTGGGCAAGGTCATTGAGCTGGGGATTGACGGCAGGGGACGGTTGACATATACTGTTGTTAGCTGTTTTATCCCATTCTTGCCGCCCCCTTTCCGCTGCACCGGTTTGGGGGTTTATTTCTTTGGTTGACATATTCCCCCCCTTATCGTGTCCGCGCCCTTAGCCATTTGATAAGTCCGGGGATGGGATAAAAAACGCGGTTGCCCCTGCGGATCTTCTCGGGGCCTTTGCCAAGGCAATCAAGCTTTGCAAGGTACTTTGGGCTATACCTCAGGACCTTCTCACTGTCGTACCGGGGTACAGCACCAAGGTCCCCATACCGCTCATTTAAACGTTGTTCTAAACCTGCAAAATAGTCGTCGTGCATAAAAAAACCCTCCACTCAGTTTATAACTGAATGAAGGGTTGCATATGGTAAAGTTTTGGTAACCGAAAACAAATCAGTCTTTTTTTGCGGACTTCCCCCAATTCTTGTTTAGCTCAATTTCAAAAGCCAAGTCCCGTTTGGCTTGCTCAAGCTCTGCCTGGCCTTTTTCGTCAAGTTCCTCTTCAAGCTCATCCCACCTCAAAAGCTCTCGCTGGTAGGCTCTTCGCTCAATAACTTTATTGGCCGAAACAAAATCGTCAAAGTATCTTGAATTGATCCCATAGTGTTTGCATATCTCATTTTTGAGGTCACTGCATTTGTTTTGAGTCACCGAAAGCCCTTTAAATCTAAATTGCGCCTTCCCTCTTCCGTAATCTTCAGCCACCCATTTTCCAAGCCTGTTGTTGTCTTTCTCAGATCCTTTAGGTCTGCCTTTGGCATTTTTTTGCATCAAGAAGCAAGCAAGCTTTTTAAGTACAATTGAGTGAGGGGTAATACCTTTATACCCCATCTCAAGCAACTCTGCCGCTATCTTCTCCTTATCATTGGCCTGAATCGCATCTAGGACAGGTTTGTTTTCAAAAGATGACTTTCGGTCTAATAAAGTACACTCTTCAGCTTCAGCTTCCTCAAGCCTGTTCAGATATACCAACTCGAAGCCGCGTCTTATCTGGTCATTTATAAAAAACCCCATCTTCAAGTCCCCTCACTTCCCCCTGGATTGTATCACCCGGCCAGGCCGTCAGGGGTCACGGCTTTTCGGCCTGGGTAGCTAATCCAGGCCTAGA
>CAZUER010000156.1:6673-7789 GCA_964619345.1 uncultured Desulfohalobiaceae bacterium | reverse complement strand
CTTTGAGTTTCTTCCTCGATCAAACTGGCCGTCTGCGGTCAGAGGCGGCGCTGAACACTGAACACTGCAACCTGAACACTACTGTAACCTTACACCTGAGAACAAAATTACCGTGACCTTTCTCTTACTGACCTCTGTCCTCTGACCTCTGATCTCTTCCACCAGCCCCCAGATCCTGGGCCAGGAGATGGAAAAACTGCTGGCAAAACTTTCCGGAAATAACGTCGAACAGGGTAAACTTGGGCGGGGGGGGCTGGCTCTCCCGACCTGTGTATTGGGCCATAATCTGGGCTGAAAGGTTCTCGAATTCCTGGAGTGTCTCCGGGTCCAGAGAGTCTGAGGAAAGATCGCTCAATCGGCATTGAACCGGCCGGACGGCATACAAAAGGCAGGCATTGTCTTTGAGCAAGGGGCAGGATGCCTTGGTTTGGGCAAAGAGGTCCTGCAGGGGGAGGTCTTCGGAGTCCTGGATTTCATCGGATAAAGTTTGGAGAACGGCAGACCCGAGATTGGCCTTATTGATACATTCCTCCCGCTGGGCGCTGCTCAGGCTGCTGTTCATCTTTTTTTGAATTATTACCGCCTCGGCCAGGCTGACCTGGACCAGACCATAGCAGCATTGGACATGGTCCCGCCCGCAGCGGGGCACATCTTCCGGTACCTGGTCCTCCAGCTCGTCCAGGAGGGTGAGAACCCTTTGGGTCAGAGGACTGAGCTGCTCATCATCTTCCGGGAGCAGGCAGGGTTGACCAATGGTCAGCTCCTTTTCCTTGTGTCCCAGAGAGCGCAACAGCCGTTTTTGGGCGTGTTCTGTGGGTTGGGCCCGCAAGCCGTTCATGACCCGTCTGGCCCGCTTGGCCCCGAGTCCCTTGCGCAAGAGATAGGAATAGACCACCGTCCCGGTGCGTCCAATGCCGTGTCGGCAATGGACGAGGACCTTTTTGCCCAGATATATGGCTTCGTCCAGCCAATCCAGGGCCTTTTCCAGCTCGTCCATATCCGGAGCCTGCTCATCAGGTATGGGCAGGGAGTAGACTTCAAAGCCCTGTTCCTGCTCCACTTGCACCAAGTCCTCGATTTCCAGGCACAGGTTCATAATGGCCTGAATGGATTGCT
>CAZUER010000156.1:0-6663 GCA_964619345.1 uncultured Desulfohalobiaceae bacterium | reverse complement strand
AGGCGCCCCCTGCACGAGGCACCGCAGAGCTCAGCTCAGCATAGGACATGGGGGCGTGCCCCACTGCCAAATGGGGAGTGACCCAATTCAAAGGATACACCGGACCTTTTTTATCGGTCAGGCGTTTGAACAGGGAGAAAATCATAGATTTGGTCCAGGATTTCAGAGGCCAGCTCCTGCACTTTTTCCTCAGATTCAATGCGCATATCCAAGAGCACGGTTTTGCCCATTACAAAGCCCAGGACTTCAAGATTGCGAGTGCTCTCTTCCTGGTTTCGGCGATCGAACCAAGCCTCAAGCATATCTGCTGTAAGCCGCAAACGAAAGTCATGTTTTTCCAGGACGGCAGCGATGATCTGCAGTCGATGCAGACGCTGCATATCCTGACCCCCGCCCCCCTTGAAACTGAAGTGGACATAGTTGTGCTCTACCGTTTCACAGACCGTGGCATCCACCACTGCGAAATGATAGCCGAAGCGGAGCATGGCGTGCACATAATTCAAAGCCACGATGGCATAGCTGCTGAATTGCGTGGATTTTTCAACGTTTGTGAAACTGGCACTGCTTTTATAATAGGCATCCCAGTCGTAATGCAATATAGATGGATCCCACTCCACCCCGGGGGAAGAAAGACCGGCCCATAGGCTGAGCATGGGCTGGCTTTGGATTTGATCCACTCCAACGACCTTGCTCTTTCCGGTCCCTGGGTGCAAGCCGCTCCCGACATCCAAGACGTGCATGACCATGGGCAGCTCAGACTCCAGCCGCTTGGCCCCGAAACGGTTCAGCCCTCGCCGGCCGACCAGGGAAAACATTTCCCTGACCCCGGATTCATGGGCAAAACGGACAATGTCGTGCAGGCTCTTGCAACCCTGGATGCTGAAATCGTCCGTGCTGGGATCGCGCAGATTCAGAGCAGCAATGGAGGGCAAGGCCTTTTCCAGCCGGGCCTGGACTTCGGATTGCCGAATCTGAGAGTGATCTGGTTCCCGGGAAGGAGAGGAAAAGACAGCTCCAGGCAGGATCAGGCCCTGATCGGCGTCCACACTGACCTCTTTGCCTTGCTCAATGTCTTCAAGTCCAATGACATTGCATAGTACCGGGATACTGGCTTCCCGGGCCACAGAGGCGAAATGACAGGCCGGGCTGCCTTGTGCGGCCACTACTGCCCGGACCCGGTCCAGGGCCGGGGTCAATTCCGGGGGCAGGGTGCGGACAACAAGGATGCATCCAGAAGGGACCTGAAACGGAGAGCTCTGACTGTCCAGACGGCATATTTCCCCGACGGCCCGCCCGGAGCTGACCCATTGGCCCCGGGCCAGGACAGGGCCGGCATATTCCTGAGTATCAGCTGGAGTCTGGGGTGTGTAGAAGTGCAAGGGGCGGGATTGGACAATGAACATTTGCTGGTCAGAATCCAGTACCCACTCCACATCCTGGGCCGAGGCAAAGGCCTGGTCCAGGTTCAGTCCAGCCTGGTACAGCTGATGTAATGTGGCCTGATCCAAAAGAAAGTCCCCGTCCTGTTCCACAATCCACTGGTCTTGCCGGCTGCTGAAAGCGACCCGGGCCTGGTAGTTGGAGCCCGCAGCCAGCTCTTGTCCACCGCCCTGGACCATGTACACATCCATGCAGGAGGGGTCGTGCTCCCGTCGGGTGTACATAATACCGCTGACCAAAGGCTCAAGCATGGGCATGACCACCACTGCCATAGGGGTTTGGCGGTCGGTATATCCCTGCCGGACCCGATAGTACAGGGCATGGGCAGAATACTTGCTGGCCAGGACAGAAAGATAGGCCTGCTGCCAGTCCTGGGGGGGGATATGCAGCAGGCTTTCGTATTGCCCGGCGAAGGAAGACTGGGCATCTTCAGCCACGGCGCTGCTGCGCACGGCCAAAAAAGCTTTGTTCAGGCCCTGGGCTGGAAAAGCTGATTCAACAGCCTGGCAGACATCGGCCGGGAGCTCGGCCTGGAGTATTTTTTCCTGTATGAGGTGGCTGACCTCGGCGTATTCCTGCTCTGCGTCAGGGCCGAGGCGGGCCAGTTCCCGGTCTATGAAAGGCCGCAGATTATTATGAGCCAGGAAGCGGTGAAAGGCCCGGGTGGTGATGACTACACCAGGAGGAACAGGCAGGTTGAGTTGGGAGTGGACCACAGACAAAGCCGCCCCTTTGCCCCCGGCCAGCTCCTCGGTCAGGGGCTCACGCAAAGACAGGACATAAGGCGGATCAGCAGGAGGATTTTGCTCCATCAAGGCTAAGCGAACATAAAAAGCATATTTTTGCTGATAGTTGGCCAGCAAAGAGTAACGCACTGGATGGAAGGCGCGTAAGCAGTCTGTCAAATCCTGGGTTTGGGCGCTGAGCCGGGCACAAAGCTCTTTGATATGTTCCAAATCGCAGGACAGCCGGCGTTGCCGGATCTCCTCCAGCCTGGAAATGATCTCCAAAGCCTGCACATCCATGTGCCGCAGCTGTTCAAAGGCGGAGTACTTTTTCTGGACCAGCTGGCCCGGGAGAATAAGCTGATAGGTCACATTCTGCACGAAATGCTTGGCACCGGCCAAAGCCCTTTGGGTTGGGGACAGGGGCTCTTTACCGGCTGCGGTCTCTCGTGAAGCTCTGGCCCTCACGATTGCTCCATTTGTTCGCAGACAGCGGCCACTTTTTCCTCCAGCTCATTTTTGTCTATGGGTTTGACCAGGTATTCCTTGGCTCCCAGGTTGAGCGCCTCCCGGGCCGTCTCCAAAGTTGGGTAGCCGGTAAGCATGAGGACCTCGGTCTGAGGTGAGACTTGCCGCAGTTCTTTTAATACATCCACTCCGCTCATTTTCTTTAACTTGATATCCAGGATAGCCAAGTGCACAGAGTTTTTTTGCACATACTCCAGGGCCTCGTGTTCTTCGGTAAACACATCGACCGAGTGCCCTTTCCGTTCCAGGATTCTCTTGATCATCTCCCCGGCATCCAGGACATCATCCAAGACAATAATATTGGCCATGTCCTCCTCCTTTGGGTGTAGAAGGTTTCATAAAAATTTGTGGACCCCCTCTCCGTAATTGCCCGACCCGGGATTCACTTGCAGGACTCAAGCTATGTGCTTTACTGGGAGGTTCATACTGCAAGTGAGTGGCGGGCAATCTATATCGTCCTATACAATGAGAAGTCCATTTCTATTCTGATTCCCCTCCTTGCCGCCAGTCTTCCAGGCGGGAGGGAGGGGTCAGGGGAGGGTTCTTTTTTTTGATACTCGAAATATGTCAAAGCACTATTCTGGTCAATTATAAACTGACCAAAAGACCACGGGCGGGTTGTACAAGGCCGCCCTTGCCCCAAGGAAGACCCTTTTCTCTTTGCGTTATCCTTACCCCTTGGTATGGACCAGCTCCTCACATTCTTCATCAGGTAAGGTCATCTCCCACAAGGGAAGCTCGATCAAAAAGACCGTGCCCGGTCCGGAGGCCGTGTCTTCCATGCCGGTCAGGTATTCCTTGGGGGCCGGGCTGAGGACATTGATGCGGCCCCCGTGGTCCTTGATGATCCCAAAAGTCACGGCCAGACCGAGCCCGGTGCCTTTGCCCACCGGCTTGGTGGAGAAAAAGGGATCAAAGATCTTGTCCAGCACATCCTGCTTGATCCCGGATCCAGTGTCAGCCACAGTGATGGCCACCCGTCTTCTGTGGGCGCAAAGCTTGGTCGAGATCCGGATGGAGCCGTCGCTTTCCACTGCGTCAAAGGCGTTATTCAACAGATTCATCCACACCTGCTTCAGCCGGTCCTTGTCTCCCTCGATCTCCGGAATATTGGGGTCAAAGTCAGTGATGATCTGCACCCGGCTCAGACTGAAGGTATGTTCGACAAGAGAGATGACCTCCCGAATGGACTCATGGATATCGACATCTCCTTTGGTCGTCTCGGATTGTCTTGAGAATCCCAGCAGATCAGAAACTATATTGCTGCAGATCTTGGTTTGCTTTTCTATGGTCTTCAGGTCCTTGGCTATTTGGGATTCTTGGTCCACGTCCTCCAGGAGCATTTGCACGTAACCCAGGATAATGCCCAATGGAGTATTGATCTCGTGGGCCACCCCGCCGGCCAGGCGGCCCAGATCCTCCATTTTTTGGGAATGGATGAGCCGTTCCTGATATTGCTTGATGACCGTGATGTCCCTGGCAGCTAACAGCAGCCCGGATATCTGGCCCTGATCGTAGACCGGAACCTTGACGATGTGAAACCAGGTAGAGGTGTCTCCCTGTCGCACACTGATTTCTTTGGACAGGGATTGTCCGGTTTGCAGGATCTGCATATCCTCATGATAGTTCTGATCGGCCTGGGTTTCGCTGAAGATATCGCTGTCCGTCTTGCCGATGATGTCGGAGTCACTGAGCCGGAAGTAAGAGCAAAAGGCCTTGTTTGCCACCCGGTAGGTCAGATCCCGGTCCTGAAAGGCGATCATATCCGGAGTGACATCCAAGACTGTCTGCAGAAGCTCCTTCTGTCTGGACAGTTCATCCTCCGTGGCTGAGAGCTCCTGGATGCGCTCTTTCAAGGTCATGGCCATATAATCAAAAGCCTCGGCCAACTCCTGGATCTCATCGCCCACGTTGTGGGTATAGACCGGACACTCCCGACAGGATTCCATGTTCCTGGGTGCGTGTTCCGGATGATAGATGGGGCATAAGGTGCCGCTTACATACCAGCAGCGTCTGCGGGTATCTCCGTAGGCCGGACAATCGGTGGCTTGACACCCGGTGATTTCCCAGCAGTTTCTGCCCAGCTCAGGGGCGGAGTGCACTTCAAGGTTGCCCTTGATCATTTCAGTGGCGCATTCAGTCAGGCTCTTGATCCGGGAGGTAAAGCGGTTGGAGAACCAAGAAGCAGCCCCGAAAGCCAACACAATCATACCGGCAGTCAGACCGAATATGGTCAACCGAAGCCGCTCGATCATGGTTTCCAGCCGCTTGCGGTGCAAGCCCAGGCGGACCAGACCAACATGGTTGTTGCTTATGGTAATGGGTTGGGCAATGTCGTACACTGTGCCTTTGTTTGTGTTCACCAAGCGGACGCTTTTCTCTTTGACCTCTCCTGGATGCACATGGAGGAGGTCCTTGGGAAATCCTTGATCAAAAGAATGGACCAGAACCTGGTGGGATCTGTCGGCAATAAATGTGTACATAACGTCTGCATTGCCGGCCCGGATTTCGTCCACCAGGCTTTTCAGGCGCAGAAAATCGCGGGCCAAAAGGGGTTCCTCCGACCTGTAAGCCAGACTGGAGGCCAGAGCAAAGGCCCGGTCCTTGTTCTCCTGGATCAGACCGGTGGCCGCGATGTAGGTTGTGATCAGCCCCAGGGCCAGGCCGAGACTGAGAATGACTGTAAACAGACCCAGATTGAGCTTGGTTTTGAACCGCAAGCGGGAAAGGGAGAACCGGTATCTAGTCACGCCAGTGCACCCCGGTCTGTTCAGCCAGTCTTCGGATGGGATCGAACTCATGGTCCTTGGCTGGGATGATGCGCTGGATATGGGCCTGGGTCAGAATCTCTTTTTCCTCTGGCTGGTCTCTGTCCAGAGAGCACAGGGCCTGGGTGATTTTGTCCCTTGTCGTGGGGTCCAAGCCATGACGTACAGCAAACACCCATCCGGGGTAGCGTTTGGTAGTGGCCAGAATGCGGATAGCTGAGAGATCTATTCTATCCTCCACAAGCTCAAGGGTTCCTTCCCGAATGGACCCGATGTCGTTTTCCCCCAGGTACACGGACTGAACGACCTTTTCTTGCTTGCCCCCCGGCCCAGGGGAGAAAACGATGCGCTGAAAATCGTCTTTTTTCAGCCCGTGTTTTTGGAAAAAGGCCAGGGCAAAGAGGTAGCCCCCGGCCGAGGTGGGGGAGACGGCAATCCATCGTTTGCCCCGGCAATCCTGGATGGTCTGGATGGCTTTATTGTCCGCCCGGCAGATGATTTGGCCCCGGAAAGTGGAGGTCCCATCCTGCTCTACGCTCCGGGCCACGGCCCGGGCCTGATGCTGATCGGCGATCTGAATATAAACCAGTGGGTTGGAGTAAGATATGTCTATTTTGCCCTCTCCAACCATCTGCACATGCTGGGCGAACGAATCCGGAAAGACCTGGCGGATGGGAAGTCCGGTCTGGTCTGAGAGGTATTGAACGATGCGGTGATGGCGGGAAAAGGACACCCGGTGCGAATACTGGGGAAGGTAGGCGTAAGTCAGGGAATCAAGGTCCTTTTGGGACTGGATCTTGATGCGTTTGGTCAAATCCACTTCAATATGCGGCTCTCCCTGCTCGCAGGAGGTTGCAAAAAGGAGGCAAACAAACAGACCCAGGAGCAGGATCTTGAAGTGGTATTTGCAAGAGTGGGTGTGCATAATAAATAAAGATATCTTTTTTTGGGCCTCAAATGCAAGGGGGTGGGCTGCCGGGTCAGGGCTCTTTGGTTCTGCTTCTTATTGTCAACAAATTCAGTTATCTTGCTCTGTAATTGGTTAACAGCAATTTGTGTTCAGTGTTCGGTGTTCAGTGTTCAGCATAAGAACTTGAGATACCTTGATATTTCTTGATTTGCTTGTCTGATGCCTCAAAATGTCCCAAAATATGTTTCCAAAGTATCATATCCGCATGGATCAGGACTTCTGAAGCTGAACA
>CAZUER010000155.1:0-7867 GCA_964619345.1 uncultured Desulfohalobiaceae bacterium | reverse complement strand
CCGGAGGCTACAGTTGTTTTTCGGGCCGGTTCGGATCTGGATCTGCCCTCGACCCCGGCTCAGGTCGTGGACCTGGATCTGAAAACTAAGGAAATCAAGAAAGCGGATTACGCCCTGGCTTCTCTGGCCGCCCTGGCCCAGCGGGAGAAGGTCCTGAACCGGAAAATGCTGGAATCGGCCATAGACCTGCGCTTTCCGCCCAAGATCGCCGAAGCTTCCAGGAAGGTGGTGGAAGCGGTAACTTGAGGTTTCAGGTTTCAGGTTTGCCGGAGGCAAACCTGAAACCTGAAACCATCCAATCAACCCAATACCCAGGAGGAACTTTTGTATGCAACCAATCCTCCAATTTCTTTCCCCAGAGGAGATTCAGGGTGTGCACGACAGTGCCTTAACCATTCTGGCCGAGGTGGGTATGCGCCTGCCTTCTCCGGAGGCCCTGGAAAAACTGCAACAGGCCGGGGCCCGGGTTACCAGGCAAGATTTGGTCACTTTTCCCCCCGAGCTGATAGCCAAAGCCCTGCAGCTGGTTCCTAAACGCAAAGATGTTGTGCTCTACGCTCAGGACTCCAAGTGGGACGTATCTTTTGCCACTCGGCAGCCGTCACTGTCTTGTATGACCATGGCCACAAGCGTCCTGGATCCGTTCACCGATGAGCATCGGCCGGCTACGGATCAGGACCTGGCCCAGCTCGTTCGCCTGGCCGATCAGTGTGAACACATCAGTGTCAACGGCGGGCTGATTACCCCTCAAGAGGTCCCAGGTGATTACAATGATTGGTATACCTGGGCCACCTGTCTGAAAAATACCAGAAAGCACATTACCGGAGGCATGTATGGGGCACAGTGCGTCCGGGATGCTGTGGATATGGCCGCCCTGACCTGCGGGGGGCGGGAAGTGTTTGACCAGCGCCCTTGCATCTCAGGATGGGTCCTCACCCTGCCTCCGCTGGCCATTGATCGGGAATCTTTGGCTGCCATGCTGGAGATGGGTAAGTTGAATATCCCTAGCATCATCAGTTCCGGGCCCATCCTGGGGACGACATCCCCAGTGACCATTGCCGGCACATGCGCACAGGCCCATGCCGAGATCCTGGCCTGCATCACTGCGGCCCAAGTGGTGAATCCAGGGGCTCCGGTAGTGTACACCAGCTTTGCCCGGGGCATGGATATGAAAACCGGTAATGTGCATATGGCCAGTCCGGAATTCGCCATTTTGAAGGGCTGTATGGCCCAGATTGGGCACTGGTTGGATCTGCCGGTGCGTATGCCCGGGATGCTGCGGGATTCCAAGTGCATCGACGCCCAGGCCGGGTTTGAGACCGGCATGGTTGGAGCCGTGACCGCCCTGAATGCGGATATTATTGACGCCATGCAGCTGGATTCTGATCTCCTGGTCGATTTTGCAGACGTAGTTTTTTGTAATGAATGCATGGGAGCCCTGAAGCGTCTGAGCCGGCCGGTGGAAGTAACCGCAGAGAGCACGGCCCTGGAAGTGATCAAGGAGGTGGGGCCAGGGGGGATGTTTTTAACCCATGACCATACCTTTCAGTTCTTTCAGGATCAGTTGTGGATGCCCAGGATAATGGAGCACCGTAGTTACGAGTCTTGGGTAAGTGATGGAGGCCTGACCATCAGGGATGTGGCCCGGAAAAAAATGCAGAAAATGCTTAAAAATCAGCAAGAGTCTCTCCATGGACCTGAAATTGAAATGCAGATCGATGCAATTGTTATCCGAGCCGTGGAGGGCAAGGAATGATCTGGAAGTGTGCAGCATGAATCAAGTCAACTATTGATGAAAAGAAATGATGCTCAGAGTTTCCCATAGACCTCAATCCAGGAGACATCGCCTATGAGTACAAGCAATGCTAACCCTCAAAACGAGTCTGAAAAGGCCCGCCCCGACGAGATGTCCAAGCTCAAGACCACGGAATGGCTGGTCTTCCTTCTCAGCGGAGGCGTGCTTTTTGCCTTTGTCGTCGCTTCATTGATCAATGTCGATTTTGTTTCCAGCCTGGTCAATACCCTTTTCGGTCTGTCCTGCAACTATTTCGGGGCCTTCTGGCAGTGGCTCATGCTTCTTAACTTTCTGATCGCCATGGGTCTGGCCGTCAGCAAATATGGAAGTATCCGCCTGGGCTACCTGGACAAGCCGGAAATGAGCACCTTCCGCTGGGTGTCCATCATTATGTGCACCTTGTTGGCCGGGGGAGGTGTGTTCTGGTCCGCGGCCGAGCCCATGTACCATTTCTTGACCACTCCGCCTGTTTTCCAGGGTGTTGAATCAGCCACGGAAGCGGCTGTGATCCCGGCCATGGAGCAGAGCTTTTTGCATTGGGGTTTTCTGGCCTGGGCTATCCTGGGTACTCTTGGAGCCATAGTCCTCATGTACGCCCATTATCATCGCGGTATGCCCTTGCAGGCCAGGGCCCTGCTCTATCCGGTCTTTGGGGAAAAGATCATGACCAACACCCTGGGCAAGGTGGTCGAGGCCTGCTGCATTCTGGCCGTAGCTGCCGGGACCATCGGCCCCATCGGTTTTCTGGGCCTGCAGATCAGTTTTGCCCTGCAGGAGCTCTTCGCCATCCCGGACGTGTATACTACCCAGCTGGCTATCATCATTGCCCTGGTCATTGTGTATACCATTTCCGCGGTTACCGGTCTGCACCGAGGCATTCAATTTTTGAGCCGGGTCAACGTGATCATGGCCGTGGCCCTGGTGGCCCTTATTTTGTTTATCGGTCCGGGCGGCTTTATTATCAATACCTTTACCGAGGCTATGGGCACGTATGTCAAAGATTTTACCACCTTGAGCCTGTTCCGGGGCGATGAGGGCTGGCTGGGTTGGTGGACGGTCTTTTTCTGGGGCTGGTTTATCGGCTATGGCCCGCTTATGGCCGTTCTGGTGGCCCGCATTTCCCGCGGACGGACAATTCGGGAGATGATGCTGGCGGTGGGCGTGGTCGCTCCTTTGGCCACCCACTTCTGGTTTACCATTCTGGGTGGTTCCGGAATCTTCTTTGAAATGAACAATCCCGGGGTCATCTCCGAGCCCCTGAATGCCTCCGGCTTGCCCGCGGCCCTTTTGGCCATAGTCGGCCAGCTGCCCATGGATCAGATCCTGGTCCCGATATTTTTGCTCCTCATCTTTATCTTTTTGGCCACCACCGGCGACTCCATGTCCCTGTCCATCTCCATCTGCGTGACCGGAAACGACGATCCGCCCTCCAGCATGCGCGTGTTCTGGGCCATCACCATGGGGGCTGTGGCTGCCATTCTCATTTACATGGGATCAGGCGGGATCAGCGCTTTACAGAGCTTTATCGTCATCACCGCCGTGCCGGTCGCTTTCATCATGCTGCCCACCCTGTGGTGCGGACCCATGTGCGCTAAGAGATTGTATGAGGAACTGAACGGTAAATAAAGGATTTAAGGAGCATTGCATCATGCAATCACGGGATCAACGAATCATTGCTGGGAAGGGTCGGTTCATAGATGATCTGGCTTTCCCCAATCTGGCTCATCTGGCCTTTGTGGGCAGTTCCCATGCTCATGCCCGCATCACGGGCATCGACTGCGCCAAGGCTTTGGAAGTGCCCGGGGTCCTCACAGTCATCACCGGGCGGGAAGTCAAGGAACATACCAATCCCTTGCCGGTCCAGGCCAACTTCCAGAACCCCGGGTGGACTTGGAAGCTGGCTGAAGTCTACGCCCTGGCTGTGGACAAGGTGTACTGGTACGGAGAACCGGTGGCCGCTGTGGTGGCCGAGGACGAGTACACCGCCCATCGGGCAGCTGAACTTGTTGAGGTCAGTTACGACCCTCTGCCCAATGTTCACGATGCCCGGCAGGCCCTGCAGTCCGACGCTCCATTGTTGTACGAAAAGTGGGGAGACAATAAGCAGGTCCATCTGGTCTTTGATTTCGGGGATGTGGAGCAGGCCTTTGCTCAGGCTGACGAGGTCATGGATGTGACCTACTCCGAAGGCAGGGTGACTGGGCTACCCATAGAGCCCCGTGGTTTTGTGGCCGATTATGACCCGAATGCGGAAAGACTGGATGTGTGGGGCACTTTCCAGACCCCCTACCTGCAGCGGCACAACATGGCCGAGACCTTAGGACTGCCGGAGGTCAAAATCACAGCCCACTCTACTGATATCGGCGGGGCCTTCGGTCTGAAGATCCATACCTATAAGGAAAACGTGGTCGCTTTGGCCTCCAAGCTCCTGGGCCGGCCGGTGAAGTACATGGAATGCATGCGGGAGTGGGTGGTTACCGGCCCCCACCAGCGGGACGTGTCCTGGACCGGGCAGGTGGCCTTTACCAAGGACGGCCGGTTGTTGGGCATGAAGGCGACCATTGTCCAGGATCTGGGGGTGGAGAGCACCCAGAAGGGTATCGCCGCCTTGAGCTTGTTCCCGGCCTGCTCGGCAGTGGCCAACATGTACACCTGGTCCGGGATGCATATCGAGGGCATCGGGGCGGTAAGCAACAAGTCCTTTTACTGCGCTTACCGGGGATACGGCAAAGATAAAGGGATCAAGTTCACGGAACATGTGGTCAATCAAGTGGCCCGCAAATTGAGCATGACCCCGGAAGAAATCAGGTTCAAGAACTTCATTCCCCCCGAGGCCTTTCCTTACGCCCAGATCAACAACTACACCATGGACAGCGGCGACTACCCGGCCACTCTGCAAAAGGCTCTGGATTTGGCAGACATCCAGTTTTGGCGCAAAGAGCAGGAAGGCAAGAGGGCACAAAATGCGCATATCGGTCTGGGGGTGGTGACCTCCATTGAACCGGCCGGTGTGGCTGTGCCCAATTGTCAGATGGGGGGCATCACTCAAGCTCGGGTCCAGATGACCGCGGATGGAACTGTGGAAGTCCATTCGGATCGGACCGAGATCGGTCAAGGGGCGGAAAAGAGTCACGCCAAGATCGTCTCTTCCATCCTGGGCTGTGCGGTGGAGAATATCTATGTGAAGCCGGTCACGTCGGATTGGATCGGACAGGGTCCCTTGTCCAGCCGGGGGGCGGTCTATCCGGCCAGTGCTGTGGCCAAGGCAGCCAAGCTTTTGCGGGGAAAGATAATCAAGTGCGCAGCCCACTTTCTCAAATGTGAGCCAGACGATGTGGCCCTGGAGGACGGCAAGATATACAGCCGATCCAACCCGGAACACAAGCTGACCTTTCAGGAGTTGGCCCGCAAGGCTTTCTATTTTCCCGGTCCCAGGGGGTTGCCTCAAGATATGCTCCTGGAGCACGACCACCTTCTGGACGTTACCACCACCTGGTATAGTCCCACCACCCCCAAAACCGGAACCTCGTATACCAGTTTTTGCGCTTCGGCCGATGTGGCTGTAGTGGAAGTGGATATCGAGACCGGGGAAACCACGATTCTGAAATACGCCCACGTGCACGATGCGGGAACCATTATCGACAAGGCGGTGGTGGACGGGCAGATCCACGGCGGGATCGTTCAGGGGATAGGGGAGGCCTTGAGTGAAGAGATCACCTATGGACCGGACAGCAGGATTCGGAATGCTTCTTTGTCCGAGTATGTCATGCCCACGGCAGTAGATGCCCCGGATATCGTCATTGAACACCTGGAAACGCCATCGCCGTATACTGAAACCGGAAGCAAGGGCATGGGCGAGGCCCCGATTATCGGGAGCAAGGCGGTCATCCTGGCCGCCATTGAAGATGCCCTGCGCCCCTGGGGGATAGAGGTGAACACCTCTCCGGCCACCCCGGAACGGGTCCGGACCTGGGTGCGGCAGGCCCAAGTCGGCGGTGGTCGCTAGTCAGCGCCGCCTCTGGCGGCGGCCGCCAGTTTGATCCGGAATGAAACTGGTTACGAAGAAGGCAGGCCCTCGGAGAGGGCCGCCCTACACCAAAGACCACGGGCCGGGTTGCTTGGTAGGCCGCCCTTCTCCGAAGGGCAGGCCTTCTTCGGGGTAAAAGCTAGTTTCATACGAGCTTTGCTCCGGCAATTTTTTTGCTCCAAAGAGGGCAAAAAAATTGATGAGATTACCCTCGTTTACAGGAGGAATAAATGCAACAAGAGATTACCTTAACCGTCAACGGCCAGGAGCACAGCTTCCAGGTGGAGACGCAGAGCACCCTTTTAGACGTCCTGCGCGACCAGCTGCACTTGACCAGTGTGCGCCGCAGCTGTGGAGAGGGAGAATGCGGGGCGTGTACAGTGCTTGTTAACAATGAGCCGGTGAACAGCTGCCTGGTCCTGGCAGTTTCAGCCGACGGTCAAAGCGTGACCACTGCGGAAGGGTTGAGTAAGGAGAACGAACTCCACCCCCTGATGCAGTCCTTTGTGGACAACCACGGTTTCCAATGCGGATTTTGCACATCCGGTATCCTGATGACCTCATATGCCGTTCTCAATGAGAACCAGGAACTTGACGACCTTCAAGTGCGCAAGAGCCTGGAAGGGCATATGTGCCGGTGCACGGGATACGTGAATATCGTCAAATCGGTGCAGGCGGCCAAACAGGAGAAGGAAGCCGGAAACTGGTGGTAAACGAAAGCATGAACCACGGAGACTCAGCCATGCAAACATTTATCGGTTCCCGGGCCCTGCCCAGGCTTGTCTATCATAGGCCGAAAGTTATTTCCGAGGCCCTACAGGTCATGAAGGATGGACGTCCCTGGACATTGGTGGCCGGAGGCACGGATTTCATCCCCGGCCTGCGCAAAGGGGTGTGGTCATATCCGGACGGTGTCCATGTGATCGACGTGCGTCATCTGTCCGGGCTGCAGGAGATAACCCTGGATCAGGGCATTGTTCATGTCGGGGCGGCAGTGCGCCTGGCAGATATCATCCGTTCACCGATCATCCAAGAACACGCCCCGCTGTTAGCTCATGCGGTACAGGACATGGCCTCCCTGCAAGTCCGAAACAGCGCCACCATCGGGGGCAACTTATGCACCGCCTCTCCGGCAGCGGATACTGCCCCGCCCCTTCTGGTTCTGGAAGCAGAGGTAGAGATTGTGGATGGAGAGGGAAAGGCCCGGACCCTGCCTTTAACCGATTTCTTCCAGGGGCCGGGACAATGTGTGTGCCGGGCAGGCAGCAGCCTGCTCACCTCCATTCGCTTTCCGGCCTTAAAGGAAAAAGAACATACCTATCGACACAAGATGGGATTGCGCCGGGCCTTCACCATTTCCGTTATTTCCATGGCCATGAAAGCCCGGATGGAAAACGGTCTCTGCGAGGATATTTGCCTGGCTTTTGGAGCTGTGGCCCCCACTCCCATCCGGGCCAGAGACACAGAGGATCTTCTCCGCGGCCGTACATTGACCCCAGAACGTATTGAACAAGCCTCGACTCAGGCCAGCCAGGAAGTAAGTCCCATAAGCGACGTCCGGGCCAGTGCCGAGTACCGCCGGGATATGGCTGGTGTGTTGACCAAGAGGGCCTTGGAGAGTGCAGTGCAGAAGTAGGACAGCCATCCCCGAAGATCTGCCCGGCAAGTGAAAAGGTAGGCTCAAGGGACTGGTCTAAGTTCAGCGTCGCCTCTGGTGGCGGCCGCCAGTTTGATCCGGGATGAAACTTGTTACGAAGAGGACAGGCCCTCGGAGAGGGCCGCCCTACACAAAAAACCACGAGCCGGGTTGCTTGGTAAGCAGCCCTTCTCCGAAGGGCTGGCCATCTTCATGGTACATCTTGTTTCATACGAACTGGCAAGGACGCTCAATGCTCTCGTATGCCCTGCACAAAGCACAGAAAAAGCTTTTTCTCATCCGCCACGGCCAGGCTGGGGATTCGAGTGTCAAGCGCTATATCGGTCAAACAGACATCGACCTGACCACCCGAGGCGTGGCCCAGGCCCGGGCTTTGGCCCGCTGGCTC
>CAZUER010000154.1:0-7875 GCA_964619345.1 uncultured Desulfohalobiaceae bacterium | reverse complement strand
TGAGGCGGCGCTGAAATCTGAACACCCAAATTTCATCCGATCATGGCCCTCCCCCCTCCGCCTCCTCGCCAATTCCATACCTGGCCATCTTCTTGTACAGCAGGGTGCGATGGATCCCCAGTTTACGGGCGGCCATGGCTTTGTTCTGCTTGGCCTCCTGCAGAGCAAAGACAATGGCTTCCTTTTCCGCCTGAGCTACAATATCCCGCAAACGGCCCCTTTCTCCCTTCACCCCTGGACTGGTCGCTTGCAGGGCACGATGCAGATAAAAGGGCAGGTCTTCAGCCCGGATGACGTCCCGGTTCAAACCGGCCAGGGTTCTTTCCAGAACATTGGCCAACTCCCGAACATTGCCCGGCCAATGATACGTCGTAAGGATTTTTTCGGCCTCCAAACTTAAGCCAACCCTTTGCCATCCGGCCTCCTGCTGCATCTGTTGCAAAAGATGCTCAGCCAAGGGCAGAATATCCTCGGGACGCTCCCGCAGGGGAGGAATATGCAAGGGGACCACATTCAGTCTATAGAAAAGATCCTTGCGGAAGGTACGTTCGCCCAGCATCTCCTCCAGGTTGCGATTGGTGGCTGCAATGACCCGGAAATCGGAGGTGATCACCCTGGTCCCCCCGATTCTTTCCAACTCCTTTTCTTCCAGGACCCGCAATAGCTTGGGCTGCATATCCAGGGGCAGCTCGCCGATCTCATCCAAAAATATGGTCCCTTGATGGGCAAGTTCGAATTTCCCGGCCTTACCCTGGGCCAAGGCCCCGGTAAAGGCCCCTTTGGCATACCCGAACAGCTCGGATTCCATGAGGTCCTTGGGTATGGCTGCGCAGTTGATACGCACAAAGGGATGAAGATGTCGGGTACTGCCCTGGTGAATGGCCTGGGCAAAGACCTCTTTCCCGGTTCCGCTTTCCCCGCTGATCAAGACCGGGGACTCTTTGCCCGCGGCCAGCATTGCTTCCTGCTTGAGGTCCACCATGGACCGGCTTTCCCCCACAATGCTGGCAAAGGTATACCGCGTGGAACGAAGGCTCATCAGCTCCTGCTCGTACATGCGAACCTTGGACTCCAATACGGACAGCTCATTGGCCAGCTTACCCACGTCCTTCACGTCCTTGAACATGACCTGGCCGAACACTGCCACCACCCGGCCGTCCTTGCGGATGGGAATACGCTGGACCACCATGTTCTGTCCCAGGATATGCTGGCTACGGTTTATCTCCGCCTGCCCGGTCTTGGCTACAATGTGCATTCTGGTCCCTTCCACCACTTCGGTACAGTGCTTGCCAATCTGTTGCCGGTGGTCAAGGCCCAGAAACTGACCGTAGGGAGCATTCATGCACAAGATATAGCCTTCAGAATCAGTAACCATAACTCCATTATATATACTATCCAGGATCAGTTCATACATGTGCAACTGATCATACAGCTTTTCCAGGCTATTATCATATTGAACCTCAGATTCTACTTTTGGCTGCGGACGGCGTTGAAGCTGTTGCATTGGGTGCTCCTGTCGCAAAATCAAAACATGTATCCATCAAGATACACAAAGGACACCTTTTTGGCCAGGTCTCGCCTTTCCAGGCCCCTGCCGCAATACGTTCCCTGTTTTAGCTCCTTTCTCTTCTGATCCTGAATCCGGTGTATCAAAAAAAATACACTCCTGCGCCTGAAGCACTTTTCCAGTGCTGGGTCAATCTGCTCTCCGCCTGGCTCACAAGCCCCATCTTTTCCAGCCTGGATCTTGTGCCCATTTGTCCTGATCCGGGCGGTCCATAAATTGCAGGAGGGCTGGAAGACAATAAACCAGTCCAAAGATAAATCCCACCAGGAGCCTCAGAATATGAGTGAAGAAACAGTGAAAAAAAATTCCCATTTCGGCCACCCCCTCCTCAAATCCAGTGCCTCGGCTTGGGCCGGCAAAGGCAAGATCGTCACCGCCCCCGAAGCCGTTCAGATTATTCGCGACGGCGATACTGTGGCCACCGGCGGATTTGTGGGCAACGGCTTTCCTGAAGACATCGCTATAGCCCTGGAAAGCCAGTATGTGGAAAACAACAAACCCCGAAACCTGACCCTGGTCTACGCCGCCGGCCAGGGCGATGGCCAAGAACGCGGTCTCAACCACCTGGGACATACAGGCATGGTCAAGAGGGTCGTGGGTGGCCACTGGGGCCTGGTACCCAAGCTGCAAAAGCAGGCTATTGAGAACAACATCGAGGCCTACAACTTCCCCCAGGGAGTCATCTCCCATATGTACCGGGATATTGCGGCCGGCAAACCCCGGACCATCACCTCCGTGGGCCTGGGAACTTTTGTGGATCCAAGAAAAGGCGGGGGAAAAATCAACGACATGACCCAGGAGGATCTGGTCGAACTGATTGAATTCGATGGGATTGAATACCTGGCCTATAAGACCTTCCCCATCAATGTGGCCATCCTGCGGGGAACCACCGCCGACCCCTTTGGCAACATCACCATGGAAAAGGAGGCCTTGATCCTGGAATCCCTGGCCATGGCCAGTGCGGCCAGAAATTCCAACGGGTTTGTCATTGTCCAGGTGGAACGAATCGCTGAACGGGGAACTTTGAATGCCCGGCAAGTTAAGATCCCGGGGGTGATGGTCGATTGCGTAGTGGTCGGCAACCCTGAAAACCACTGGCAGACCTTTGCCGAGCCCTACAATCCTTCCTACAGCTGTGAGATCAAGGTCCCGGTCACTTCCATTCCCGGCATGGACCTCTCTCCCCGTAAGGTGATTGCCAGACGGGCCGCTTTGGAGCTCAAGGCCAACAGCGTTGTCAATCTGGGCATCGGTATGCCGGAGGGTGTGGCCAACGTGGCCAATGAAGAAAATATCCTGGAATACATCACCCTGACCGCCGAACCCGGGGTTATCGGGGGCATTCCGGCCGGAGGACTCAGTTTCGGGGCTGCCACCAACACCGAGTGCCTGATCAGTCAGCCCGAACAATTCGACTTCTACGACGGCGGCGGACTGGATCTGGCTTTTCTGGGTCTGGCCCAAGCGGATAAACATGGCAATCTGAACGTCAGTAAATTCGGGCCCAAGCTGGCCGGGGCCGGCGGATTCATCAACATCAGCCAAAAGGCCAAGAAAGTGGTTTTTCTGGGCACCTTCACTGCCGGGGGCTTTGATGCAGCCATTGAGGACAAGTCTTTGCGGATTCTCAGGGAAGGAAAGACCAGAAAATTTGTGGATCAGGTCGAGCACACCACTTTCAGCGGTGAATACGCCCTACGCTGCAACCAGCCTGTCCTGTACATCACAGAACGAGGGGTCTTCTTCCTCACAGACAAGGGAATGGAGCTTATCGAAATCGCTCCCGGCATCGATCTGCAAACCGACATCTTGGACCAAATGGACTTTCAACCTCTGATCCGGGAACCCCTCAAGCTCATGGATGAACGTATCTTTCAATCTGATCCCATGAATCTCAAGGAGGACATGCTTTCTTTGTCCCTGGAAGACCGATTGACCTACGACCCGGAGCAAAACCTCTTTTTCGTCAATTTCGAGGGCTACTCCATCAAAGACATGGATGACGTTCAGGAAGTCAAGGACAAGGTGGAAGCCATTGTCGCTCCTTTGGGCCACAAGGTGTATACAATTATCAATTACGACAACTTCACCATCAACCCCGATGTCCTCAACGAGTACACCAAAATGGTCCGTTATTTGGTGGAAAACTATTACACCGGAGTGACCCGGTACACGACGAGCACTTTTTTGCGCACCAAGCTGGGAGATGCCTTGCAGCAATGCAACGTCACGCCCCACATCTACGAGACGCAAAAAGAGGCTTTGCAGGCTTTGGAAAAGCATTGTGGCCTGGACAAATAACGAACATATTGCGGAGGGAAAACCATGCTAAACATCGAAGATTCTGTAGCCGTCATCACCGGAGCTGCCAGCGGGATTGGAGAATCTTGCGCCAAATTTTGGACTCGAAACGGCGGAAAGGTAGTTTTGGCGGATATGGCCGAGGACGGCCTCAATCGGGTGGAAAAGGAAATCAAGGACACAGGTGCTCAAGCCGTCTCCCTGGTCTGCAATGTGACTTCGGAATCCGAAGTGGCCAAGCTGGCCCAATTAGCCATCTCCCAGTTTGGCGGCATTCATCTGGTCCTTCCGTTTGCCGGAATCATCAAGGACGGAATGATGGTCTCTCCAGACAAAGAAACCGGCCAGGTAACTCGCAAGATGTCTTTGGATGACTTCCAAAAGGTGCTGGACATCAATCTGACCGGAGTATTTCTCACTGTCCGGGAATGTGCTGAACAGATGATCAACTCCGGAAGCCGGGGACTCATCTGCCTGATTTCATCTACCGGATCCCTGGGAACCGCCGGCCAGCTCAACTACTCCTCCACAAAGGCAGCCATGTCGGTCTTCCCTAAGGTGCTCACAGCTGAGTTCTTCCGCCGCGGGCTGGCCGATCGTATTCGTTGCGTGGCCATTGCTCCTGGCTATGTAGGGACTGAGATGGTCAAGAACATGAACCAGAAAGCCTTGGATAACATCCTGAGCAACGTCCCTATCCAACGTTTGATAGAGCCGGAAGAAGTGGCTTCCATGATCGGAGAACTTTACCGGAACGAGGCTTTGGCCGGAGACGTCTTTTTCATCCACGGCGGGCTCAGGCTGGGCTCAAAGGGGTAACCTTTCTATATTTTCAATGAAAATCTATACTTGTATCCTGATGTTGGGAGCATTATGCAAATATTATAATATTTCTTGACATCCGCATTCATGGTGATCTAGACTCCTTTCTTGAAAGTATACTTTCTTGACCAGAACGCGCGTTATTTCGTTGTTCACGGACCCTTCATCACTTTACAAACCTTACGGATGTCAAGAGAATGTTTTCAAGTATTTCCCAAGACAAAATCTCTCAAACCATTATCAAACAGATCAGAGAGGCCATCATTTCCGGCAAGCTCAAGCCTGGTGACCGTCTTCCCCCGGAAAAGAGGCTTTTGGCTGAGTTCGGAGTCAGCCGATACACCCTGCGCGAGTCTTTGAGTTCCCTCGAATCCATGGGACTTATCGGAATCCAAAAAGGAGCTGGCGGTGGGCCTGTTGTCCGGGAAGTGGATATGCAGGTGACCAGGGAAGCCATAGCCAACTTCTTGTATTTCCAAAAACCAAGCATCAAGGACCTCTCCGAGGTCAGAAAGCTTATCGAGCCTGAACTGGCCAGAACCGCAGCCACGGCGCTGAATGCCGAGGATTTACAGTATCTGTCATCTCTGAATCAGGCCTGTAGGGACACCCTGGCCCGGGGGGAAGAAATCATCGGCGGAGAGCACGAGATCGACTTTCACATCCACCTGGCCAGGAAATCCGGAAATCCTGTCCTGATGATGATCCTGGATTTCGTGAACAAACTGCTGGTGGAGCTCAAACTGGAATGCAAACCGGGATCTGAATTCTCCTGGGATGTGATTGACGCCCATGACCGGATACTTCAGGCCCTGCAATCCAGGGACGGGGACCTGGCCGCCCAGGCCATGTACGAGCATGTCTGCCAAGTTGAAGAAGAGATCGGGGAGTTGGAGTTGGGGGCAAGAAATGATTGAATCTTTCTATCACAATTCCCGGGTAATCCTCAACTAGGCTGGATTATCCGCCTTCACCCTCATCATTGCGAACTTTAGTTTCAGTCTCGGAGCCGATGCCTTGTATGGAAAGTCTTCGGAATGGGGGTGAACGAAATTCTCCAAGTATATACAACAGAGCGATCACCGAGGTGATACAGCTCTTAAACAGGAGGATTATGTATGAATGCCAGACCTTTCCGGGCTCCGCCCACTATTCAGTTCGGAGACGGCGCAGCCCAGACAGTGGGCACTGAAGCCAAGCGGTTGGGCAGACAAAAGGCCTTGGTGGTTACGGACTCCGTTCTCAAGCAGTCCGGGGTGATCGATCCCGTCGTGGACGCCCTGCACAAGGCCGGTCTGGATCCGGTGGTCTATGACGGAGTCAATGCAGAACCCACACTGGAACACGTGGAGGAAGGGCTGTCCATACTCACATCTTCGGGATGCGACCTCTTGGTAGCCTGTGGCGGCGGCAGCCCAATTGATGCGGCCAAGGCCATTGCCATCAAGGCGGTAAATGAAGGGTCGATCTCCGATTTTATGGGCATTGACAAGATCCCCTCGCCGGGCCTACCGGTCATTGCTGTGCCTACCACGGCCGGCACAGGGAGCGAGGCCACTCTGGTGACCATTATCACGGATACAAGCACGGACGTGAAAATGCTGATCATGAGCCCGTACCTGATGCCCGCTGCGGCCATAGTCGATCCCCTTCTGACCCTTAAATGCCCTCGGGGAATTACCAGTAGCACCGGTTTAGACGCCTTGACCCATGCCATTGAGGCCTATGTCTCGGTCAAGGCCCAACCCATGAGCGATGTCTTGGCCCTCTCCGCTGTAAGCCTGATCAACAAATTCTTGCCCAGGGCTTGGGCCAATCCGGATGACCTAGAGGCCAGACGTCAAACCCACTTCGGTGCCTTGCAGGCCGGGATGGCCTTTACCAATTCTTCGGTTGCTTTGGTGCACGGCATGTCCAGACCTATCGGAGCTAACTTCCACGTGCCCCACGGGGTTTCCAATGCCGCCCTGCTGGGCATTGTGACCGATTTCTCCCTGATCGGGGCCCCTGAGCGCTACGCCAGGCTTGCTGAGGCCATGGATCTGCCCATAGCCGGATTGTCCGTAGTCCAGTCAGCTCAAATGTGCGCCGATCGGACCAAGGAACTCATTGAGCAACTAAAAATTCCTTCCCTGTCTGAATTAGGCGTAAGCAAAGAGAAGCTCGAACCCGTGGTCCACAAGATGACCGAGGACGCTATCGCAAGTGGAAGCCCTGGGAACAACCCCAGAAAAGCCACCAAGGAAGAGATCGTGGATCTCTACTTTAAGGCCCTGTAATCAGACCCTGTACTGAGGTTTCCGCTCATGCAGAGGCCTGAGTGCAAACAATTGAAAGCCGACTTCCAGAATAATGGTTCATAAAACGGAGGATAAGTTAATGGCGTTACCGAGCATGAAGAACTATATCAACGGCGAGTGGGAACAGTCCAAATCAACCGAAAAAGGCAAAGTCTGGTGCCCGGCCACTGGAGAGCAGATAGCCGAGGTCCCATTCAGCACGGCTGCCGAGGTGGACAAGGCCGTATCAGCGGCCAAGGAGGCCTTTGAGGAATGGCGACGCGTCCCGCCTTTGACCAGGGCCAGGTACATGTTCGCCCTCAAAGAGATTTTTGAGGACAACTTCGAGGATATCTCCAAGACCCTGGTCCGGGAAATGGGCAAGACCCTGGACGAATCCCGGGGCGAAGTGCGCCGGATGATAGAAAACGTAGAGCACAGCACCGGGGTGACCTCTTTGATGATGGGCTCCACCCTGGAGGACATCGCCAAAGGTATCGACTGCCGCAGCGAACGCCAGCCCTTGGGGGTATTCGGCTGCATTCCGCCCTTTAATTTCCCTGCTATGGTTCCCTGGTGGTTTCTGCCCTACGCCCTGGTCACCGGCAACACCTATGTGCTCAAACCCTCGGAGCAGGTGCCTATGACCCAGAGCTTCATCTTCGAGCTCTTAGAAGAGATCGATCTGCCTGAGGGGGTGGTGAACATGGTCCACGGTTCCAAGGACGTGGTCAATGCCATGCTGGATCATCCCGATATTCAGGGCATGTCCTTTGTGGGTTCCACTCCCACAGCCAAATACATCTACAAGCGTTGCGGAGAGACCGGGAAACGGGCCCAGGCCCTGGGCGGAGCCAAGAATATCGTCACCGTCATGCCGGATACGGATATCGACCAGGCCCTGCC
>CAZUER010000153.1:0-7878 GCA_964619345.1 uncultured Desulfohalobiaceae bacterium | reverse complement strand
GCAATTGGTCCTGTTTCATTCAATAAGTCCAGGCAGTGAGATCCTTCGCTCGCAGACTCACTGCTCGCAGGCTCACTCAGAGCCTGTCCTGAGAACTCGAAGGAATGACAGATTATAATCTTTTGTCTTTGTTGTCATTCTGAACGAGTCTTCGAGTGAAGAATCTCTCTTGTAATGAGCTCTGCCAGGACTTATTGAGAACAAACCCAAATCTAGGTATCACTGGCCCGAGTCTTGGATTGTTGATCAAAGTACTCTATTCAGACAGGGAGGTCCATTAAAAAGTTCCCCACCCTGGGCAGGGCGTGGAGAAGCGCAGGTTGTCATACTGACTACCTTCCCTATCCAGGATCAGGTTTTATTCCAGCTGCACAGATCCACCACCGCCTTCCTGATCATCCTGATCAAACCATGTGATTTCGATTTTCAGTGAGTGCTGGGTACCCTTCCTGCCCTTATCTTCATCTTCTACCTGCAGTTCCAGGATCACGTTCTGCGGTATCTCCACTGTGATTTTTTCCTGTCCTTGACGCAATGAGACCTGCCCGGCCCCTACTTTGTCTGCCAACTGATGGAGAAAGGCACCCGCATCAGACCGGTTCTTCCGCTCTTCGCTCTTAAACAGTCTCGTTTCCCGACCCATTTTTTCTCCCATCTGTTGTTTAGGATTTGACATTTTAGATTTCAATTCCCATTATTATTGTAACTTTTTATCTATAGAAAGATTATGTTTCTTTATCTTACGTATTACAGCACTTTGACTAATACCAAGAGCATAAGCAACCTTTCTTGTTGATCTATGAGTATTGAATGCCTTAATTAATGCATCCTTTTCAACATGATCTAACATATTTTTCAATGAATCTAATTCATCCAATTGAGTAAAACTGTTTTTGAAAGAGCTCAAAATTCTATTGGGTAGATCACTATTCTGAATAACTGATCCCTTTGAGATAACTAGTATACGCTCTATGCAGTTCTTGAGTTCTCTAACATTTCCAGGCCATTGATAATTTATCATCAATTCTCTTGCATCATGAGAAAGGGTTTTATCCATAGAATATTTATTATTATAAATTTTTAAATAATGAAACATGATAGGGAGTATATCCTCAGGACGTTCTCTTAATGGTGGAATTGTTATGGGCACAACATGGAGTCGATAATACAAATCTTTTCTAAATTCACCTGTTTCCAAGAGGTTATCAAGATTTTTTGAAGTTGCTGCAATCAGGCGGGTATCAATTTTTTTTGGCTCTACTCCACCAATACGCATAAATTCTTGAAACTGAAGGACTCGTAAAAGTTTGGCTTGCAGTGATAACGAGAGATTGCCAATTTCATCTAAAAATAACGTCCCTCCATCTGCAAGTTCAAAAATTCCCATCTTTCCGCTTTTCTTGGCTCCGGTAAATGCGCCCTCCTCATATCCAAAAAGCTCAGATTCCAACAAGTCACTTGGAATCGCACCACAGTTGAGCTTGATAAAAGATCCATTTTGAGAACGAGGACTCTGCTCATGAATCACGTTGGCCACCACTTCTTTTCCTACGCCAGATTCCCCATAAATCAAAACAGTTGAGTCAACCTTTGCTATTCTGAGCGCAAGGTCATAGATGTCAAACATGACTTTACTATTAAAAATGAATTCTTGCCTGCCTTGCAACATGCTCAACTTGATGAGTTCTTGCTTATATCCCTCTGCAAGGTTACTGGTTTCAATAAGTTCATTTCTCGTATTATTGAGCTCGGTCATGTCCCGAACACTGGTGATGACTCGTATTAATTTACCTTCTTGATCGAATACTGGAACACCTGAAACAAGTATCTCTTTCTCGCCACGTATGATTTGAGTTATAGTTATTGGTTTTCTTTGTTCTTGAATCATGAAAGTTATCGATTTGCTGATCAATCCTTCATTAACAATATCTTTCATATTTCTGCCTATAAGATTATTTCTATCCAGCCCTGTGATCTTTTCATATGCACGATTTACCCTTAATGTATTTCCATCACCATCTGTTATATATATGCCGTCATATGAATTTTCAAATATAACCCGTAACTCTTCAGCTGACTTTCTTAATTCCTCGATAGTCTCTTTGAATTCCTCTCTACAATCGATACATTCCATTCTGCTCACCTAATCATTAACTAATTCTAGAAAAAGCGAACTCCGCTCTCACATAAAACTCTACCTTATCTCGAATCCGGCAGCAGAAGTGATTTGCAACCGAATCAATTATGCTGATAAGATTCATTTTGTCAACAGTTTGATATAATTGAGCTAATTTGAAACTTGATTCTATCAACCTGATAGCATTTTGAAATTAAGGATACCGACAATATCTTGATATATTAGGAAGGTATATTTTTGGTTTTGTTTATCAATTTATATCCCACTTTGCCTTCTGCTTTTCTTGGAGTGAACCGTTTTAGAATCAGGAATGTGTTATCTTTATGCAAAATACTGTCAATACAAGGTATTATGTGTTGGCATACTTTGTGATAAGAATCGTCCAACATTGTTTTTGTTTATGACAGAGGATATTGTGCATTCAAGACAAAATTTTTGAAAATTATTTAACTGGGAGGCATTGCATGGGTATGCAACTGAAAACAGCACAGCGGAAGTATGGAGAAGAGCAGCCTGGAATCAAGATGGGCATTTTCACCTTGCGCATGCCATTTATTCACTTCCCTTTTGAGTTCCCGGAGATGCTTCAAGCCCTGTTTATGTTTGTGACCGGTCTAGCTGCAGTGACTTTTCTGCAAGATATGTTCGGAATGCCTTTTGCGATAGCCCTGACCATAGTTTTGTTTCATGAAATAACATACTGTATACATCAGTTATTTGGAGATCCAATCATCTCAGGCTGGATTACTCCCGCTATTCCACTGACCATTGCCTTTTTGAGTAAATACGGAATGGGCATGGAGAGGCTTGAAGCTTTGATTGCCTTACAGCTCCTGGTGGGTGTCATATTTCTTGTTCTCGGCACTACTGGGTTGGCTCAAAAGTTGACCAACAAGCTGCCAAATTCTATTAAAAGCGGGGTTATTTTTGGTGCTGCAATCTCGGCAGTTATTGGGAAATACGGCTTTTTGTCTGCAGAATCCGGAGGCAAGGGATTTGCACTTTATCCATTCAGTATTTCGGCCGGTATGGTTGTAGCCTTTTTTCTCCTGTTTTCCAAAGGATTCAAGGTCGTTCGGGCAAATCCCGATGCAAAAACCTTTACAAAAATATTGGCCACATATGGAATGGTTCCAGGAATTATTGTCGGCATGCTTGTCGGATTTATCACCAAGGAAGTCCCTCTGCCCACCATAGACAGCTGGGGATTTTTTGTACCTCAATTCAAGACTGTATTTACCACCTGGTCTGTCTTCGGCGTTGGATTGCCCTCCTGGGATATTTTTCTCGCGGCACTTCCAATGGCGCTTGTAGCCTATATTATTGCTTTTGGAGATTTGGTGGTTGGCGAAACAATACTTAAGCGAGCCAATGAAAAAAGGCCCGATGAGTATATAGATGTGAACTCAAACCGGACAAATGTCTTATGCGGCATCCGGAATATGGTCGAGGGTTCTCTGGCCCCTACGGTAACTTTAGCAGGACCTGTTTGGGCGGCTATGACTGTGGCTGTTACCGAAAGGTACATGCAGGGGAAAAAGGCCATGAGCACCATCTTTGGGGGAGCTGGAACATTTAATATCATGAAGTTCGCATGCATCCTCTTTTTGCCCTTGGTTGCCATCTTCAAGCCGGTCTTGCCCCTGGCAATAGCCTTGACTCTAATGGTTCAAGCATTTGCCTGCTTTTTCATTTCAATGGAGATGATAGATTCCAATGAAGAACGAGGAGTTGCCGGCATTACCGGCGCAATCCTAGCTGTAAGCGGCCCTACCTACGGACTTGCCGCTGGATTTATTCTTTATTTCCTGGTCCAAAAGATTTTGACTCAACAGGATAGACTTCCAGGAAAAGTTGTAGCGGAATGAACTGTATTTATATCTTTCCGCAATAAATTCATAGAAATCTTAAGGGAATTGACCATATGAATACATCCTTCCAATTCACCATCCCAACAAAAGTATTCTTTGGCTATGATAAGTTCACAGAAATCTCTTCAATCCTTGATCAATGCTTCATCTCTCGACCATTAATTGTTACTGATAACGGGATCATCAAAACCGGTTCAGCCGAAAAACTCTCTTCATTCATTTTAGAAAGTGGAAGAAAAACTGAGATTTTCTCTGATGTCGAGCCAAATCCAAGCATTCATACTGTTGAAAAGGCCTTACGGTCTGGGCAAGAGTACGGATTTGACGGGATCATAGCTCTGGGCGGCGGCAGTCCTATGGATGTGGCCAAAACCGTGGCCATTCGCGCAAACAATGATGTTGAGGTTGGCGACCTTGAAGGCTTGGATAAATTCACTAACAATCCATTGCCTGTAATGGCAATACCTACAACAGCAGGAACTGGAAGTGAGGTCACTCCGTTTGCTGTCATCACTGATACCAACAACAATTACAAATTGACCATATTCAGCAATCGTATCCTCCCGGTCGCAGCTTTGCTGGATGGAAGCATGGTCACTAATCTCCCGGCCCCTCTGGCTGCCTCTACAGGGCTGGACGCCCTCACACATGCTATTGAAGCATATACCTCGTTGTTTTCTTCCTCATATTCTGATGCCTTTGCAGAAAAGGCGATCCGCATGATCAACAGTAACTTACTGAAATTTGTATCTAATAGAAAAAATTTACAGGCAGCAAACAACATGCTCCTGGCCAGCTTATTTGCAGGACTGGCCTTTGGACATGCACGACTTGGGAATGCTCATGCTATGGCCCACCCATTGGGCGGGTATTTCAATGTACCGCATGGAGTGGCAAACGCAATTCTGCTTCCATACATTATGGAATACAATAAAATATCTTGTCCGGAAAAATTTGAGGTCATTGCCGAACTGTTGAGCAAACCCTCTGATGCGAAACAGGCGGTCAATGCAGTCCGGGAAATGAACAGTGAGCTTGAGATCCCGGAAAAATTGACTGATGTTGGCGTTGACCCAAACTATATTCAACCCATGGCCAAAGATGCAATGAAAAGCGGAAATATCCAGGCCAATCCTCGACAGTCCACCATCAAAGACATCGAGTTATTGTATGAAAAAGCATGTACATAACGGGAAAATCACATAAAGATGATTTTTCATTCATGAGTACTTACTTGAGAGTCAAAAGCTGCTTTTGCACTCACCAGGGTTCAGCGCCGCCTCTGGCTGCGCTGACACATTAAATTACTTAAATTGTCGAAAATTTGCTACCAGTTTGATCAAGTAAGAAACTGTTGTCTCAGAGGGACAGGGCCTGACACTCACTTCCAGTTGGAAAGTCACTGCAAAAATTAAACCTCCAACGTAAAAGTGAGTGCCGGGACCGCCCTACTGGAAAAGCCCGGCTCGCAAGTAGGCCGCCCTTGTCCCCAAGGGCAGACTCTCTTCGGAGTAAATTCTCTTTTCATACGAGACATTAGTAAAAACAAGTGTTTATAATTCCACATTGTATCGCAAATTCAAGTGATGCGACTTTTTGCAGTACCGTCTACATAGAGGGTTGGCAGACCCTTAAAGGAGGTTCCCGAAATTCCATAGGGCCAAAATAAAATCGTGACCAAAGTGCAGAACTTTGAGGGGCCTCTGGATGCGGCTAGCTATTGATATGTTTGCATTGTTTTCACTTTGTTCAATGAATATTATAGAGCTATTTGGAGATCCGATCGAACTTCCAATTGAGTGAGTCCTTAGAATTCAGTAAAAGAGGATATCTCTCCTTACATTCTGAACCAAACACGTCATACATCGGATTGATATGTCCACCACCGTAACCCTCCCAGCTATGCATTCCGCTGAGGGTCTTTTCTCTGCCGGTAAATCTCAATTTATGCTCAGGAACATCCACGAAAAATTTTAGTTGTCCTGCAATGAGGTTGACAACACTGCTCCCCGAACATCTGAAGTTATCTTTTTCAAAGATATTAAACGTACGCGAAGCTCGGTACTAGTAGGAGATTGGCAGATCTGGTTGTTCATTCCATTCCGGGTCCTTCACATCAACTGATACAGTATAGCTTCCATCGGCTACGTTGCTCATAGAGGCTTTATAAATATACTAATCTTTGCTCGCTAAAAAGCAACTGAAAACCTGAAGTTTCATTCGGATTCTTCTCCTAAAAGCTGATCGAGAACCTTGAGAAAGTTTCTGGTAGCTTTTTCAACCCACATAGGCTGTGTCCACTTCATCCTGATCATAAAAAGCTTGCAGGCGTTTGATTCCTTTAAGATCTTCCCTTGAGCTTTTGGGCTACCTCCCGTCCGTAATCCTGGGCTACCTTAATGCCGCCGCTGACAGAGGCGGTTTTGAGCATCAGCGGGCCGCTGACCATATCCAGGGAGAAAACATGGAGCAAGGTATTGTATAAACGCTCCACCACTCCGCTGTCCCAGCCGAAAGACCCGAAAGCCCCGCCAACCTTGCCTTGCAGCTCGGCCTTTTCCATCACAAACAAAAGTGTCTTCATGCTTTGCAGCATCTCGCCGTGGTAGTTCGGAGAGCCGACGATATAGGCGTCAAAACCCTGCAGGTCGGATTCCGTTTTGAACTTCTGGGCCTTGGAAACAACGGCCTCCGTACCCTCTATACGCAAACCTTCGCCGATAAGCTCGGCAATCTGCTCCGTTCCTCCGGACCGCGAGTCATAGACGATGAGTGCTTTCTTCATAACGCCCCCTCTGGGAAGGATCGAAATCCCACTGTAGTTTATCAATTAAAATGCAAAATCTTACCATGGTCTCCGACCATGATCAAAATATCACCTCACTACTGGATCATGAGAAAGGAGAAACGATCCATTTTCTGATTGTAGTCCGAGAGCACATTGACCGAAAACCCGGCCTGACGCACGGTCTTGTAGACATCTATGGCCATGGCTTCAGGGGCAGGACGGGCCATGCGGGGTTGCTGGCATGTTTCACGGTTTCCGCTGCACTCCTGGCAAAAGCAGCAGGAATCCATAAACAGGAGAAAAGCCTTTTCAAAGCCAGCCATAAAGACCGCCCTTTCCAGCTTGACCAACCCGGCATTGATTTTGGCCGACCAGTTATGACGGTCTTCGGGTTTGTCCATCAGTCCCGTGAAGTGCAGAATGACAGCCTCGCTGTACTCATGGAAGAACTCCCGGCACTCGGCCACCGAAGGAGTTTGCGGAGGACAGGCCCCGGCTCTGCCGTATTCTCCACAGCCAAACCTGCACTTCATGCGGACCCATTGGGAGACGACGATCATTTTCGGATCGATCCACTTATAGTCGGAGTAGTGGTGTGACAACAAAATTTCATCAACTTCTGTGCGCATTTTGGTATTCAGGCCCATGTATCTCTCCTGTTTCGGCTAGCAATGACTCCATTATGAACCAATACACCATACAGTTCGTCATAACTGAAAAATGGCTTGGGGGCCGTTGGTTCGACCTCGAAGATGGTGAGGACGATTGTCCGTCAGCGTCGCGGAGCTGTCTTCGAGGATTGCCTGGACATTGTCAGTGGAAACGTGGATCTCCGGCTGGGCCGCGCGGGCAGTGAATTCACCGGCGGCGATGCCCTCCGCGAGAACGGTGGTCGTCTCTCCACCGGCTTTCCGCCAAGCCGCGACGCCCCCATCGAGCACCGCTACGTCCTCGTGGCCGAAGTAGCGCAGAGCCCAGTACAGGCGGCGGCCACCGTCATGTTCCCGGTGACGCTCGTCCCGGAGGTCGTGATGACCACCCGGTCATGGCCGTTCCCCCCACTTCCCGCATGACTTCAGAGA
>CAZUER010000152.1:0-7899 GCA_964619345.1 uncultured Desulfohalobiaceae bacterium | reverse complement strand
AAAACTCTCCACCTGTGCATATTGGGCCTGAACTGTATCCGCTATATCTTGGGCGGAGGCTGGAAAAGAAAGAAAGAACAAAAAAAGTGATACTGTGATAATGGCCCAGGGGGCTATTGCTTGGCGGAACATACGGCGTCCTTATTTTTGGGGGTTATTCCGATAATATTTGGTAACCGAACAAAGGAAGATGAGACCTCTGGCCACAAGAAGTTTTCCGAAGTCCCCTTCCATCCCTGAGAAAAATCGTTGACGTCCACAACGAGTCCGGCGGTTGGCCCCCCTTCCACAAACATGCAGGTCTTGATGTCCAAAGGCAGTTGGAGCAAGACCTTGTTTAAGTCGTGAATAGTGGTCGGGGTCTGGCAGAAAATGAACAGTACTTCCCCTGCATGGCTGATACCCACACTGGCCACACTGTACTTCTTTGTATTTTGTTCCCAGACATTTTCTCCGCGCACGCTGATCATCCGAAAACTCTGAACCACTGTCCCGTATTGATTCAGGATTTCTCTCCAGTTGGAATCATGTTCCCGGTCCACGATCTGGACCTCGGGCAGAGATGGATGCATGGGATTAAAGACCAGAAAGCCTTCGTATTTGGGATGCAAGTAACTGTTATTTACATGGGTGAAATTTCTCATAAACCCGGTACTGGTGCGTTGATCCTTCCAAAACATACTGGCATTGATGGCTGCATGCAGATTATAAGCCTCCATCCATTGAGGCAAAGTCTTATTTCCTTCCCCATTTTCAGACTCAGTCAGGAGATGGAAATCGTATTTACCGGGATTGATCTTAAGTACCGGTATGGACATCCTCCCCTTCCCTGACGGGAACCTGGGGTCAAAGACCTGAAGCCACAGCCCGGGATGTATGCACTGCCACCCCTTTTCGGACTTGGTCTGGGCCTGGGATATGCTGCTGACCCAAAAAAATACTCCCAGAAAGCAAAGCAAGGTCAGCCCGGTATTTCCCCACGATCGCATGAGATCTCCACTCGGAAAGGATTTATTTCCAGCTGACCAGATCGGACATAGTGTATATTTTGCCCGGTTTTTGATCTGATATCCATTTGGCCGCCCGCAAAGCTCCCTGGGCGAATGTTTCCCTGGATGAGGCCTTGTGGGTTATTTCGATACGTTCGCCGGGACCGAAATAATAGACCGTGTGCTCACCCACCACGTCTCCGCCGCGCAAAGTCTGGACTCCGACTTCCTGGTCCGGCCTTTCCCCGATCAGGCCTTCCCGGCAGAGACGCAAAGATTCCTTTTCCGGCCAGTCTTTGGCTCGAGCCACGGCTTGGGCCAGTTTCAAGGCCGTGCCGCTGGGAGCGTCCTTTTTCATGCGGTGGTGAATTTCCATGAGCTCCGGATCATAGGCCGGTCCCAAGGCCTGAGTCAATTTGGGCAGAAGCTCCAAAAGGACGCTGATCCCTACACTCATATTCGGAGTCCAGAATACAGGAATGTGCCTGGCCACATCTTCAATGAGGATTTCCTGTTCCCGGTTCAAGCCAGTGGTACCGATGACCAGAGGGCATAAGTGGCTTCTGGCAATGCGGGCCGTTTCAACAGTTGCCTCCGGAAGGGTAAAGTCAATGATCACCCCTGGCCCTACCTCAGCTAATACATGATCCAGGTCAAACCCATACGTACAATCGACGTCAGGTAAATTGTCCACGCATTCCTGCCGTTCCAACATGGCCGTGAGGTTGAGTTCCGGATCCTTTTGACTGAGCTGAGCCAGCATGGAACCCATTCTCCCCCCGGCACCCATGACGATCACTTGTGTTTGGGACATGCTTCCTCCTTCATATCCTGTATCTTTCGTCCGTTACTCAACGTATGCGACATTTATTAAAAATTGCCAATGGAAAATGGCGATATTTAAGCACTGACCAGCATTTCCCGCAGGCTGGCAATGGTGTCCCTGAGCTCGGCGGCCTGTTCAAATTCCAGTTTTTGAGCTGCTTGGCGCATCTGGCGTTCCAGGGCGGAGATGCGTTTGGCCAGAGCCTTGGGATCGTGGGCATATGGGGTGGGATCCTCGGCTGCCACAATCTTGGCTTTCTGCTTGGCCTCCTCGCTGACTGCATACAAAGGATTGGTCCAGCCTTTATAGATTGTTTGAGGCTTTATATTGTGCTCAGCATTAAATTCCAGTTGCATATGCCGCCGTCTCTCAGTTTCCTGCATGGCCGCCCTCATGCTCTTGGTGATTGCATCCGCATACAGAAGCACAGTGCCGTGTACATTGCGAGAGGCCCGGCCGAAGGTCTGGATCAGGGAGCGGGTGGAGCGCAAAAAGCCTTCCTTGTCAGCATCCAAAATGGCTACCAGGGAGACTTCGGGGATGTCCAGTCCCTCCCGCAGCAGATTGATGCCCACCAGGACATAAAACTCTCCCTGCCGCAGGGACTGGATGATGGATACCCGTTCCAAAGTATCGATGTCCGAGTGAAGATAGCGGGTAGGCACTCCCCGCCCTTGCAGGTACTCGGTCAGATCTTCGGCCAGCCGTTTGGTCAGGGTGGTGACCAGGACCCGTTCATCTCGTTCCTCCCTGGCTTTACACTCAGTGAGCAGATCATCCATCTGCCCTTTTGTCTTTCGTACTTCGATCATGGGATCGACCAGGCCGGTTGGCCGGATGATCTGCTCCACGACAATTCCCTGGGAACGGCTCACTTCCCATTCAGCCGGAGTAGCCGAGACATAGACGGTTTGATTCAGACGTTCTAAAAACTCGTCAAAAGACAGAGGACGATTGTCCAGGGCCGATGGCAGGCGGAAGCCGTAGTCCACCAGGGTTTGTTTTCTGGACCGATCCCCGTTGAACATGCCCCCTATCTGAGGCACGCCTACATGTGATTCATCGATAAAGAGCAAAAAATCATCCGGAAAATAATCCAAAAGGCAGGAAGGCGGGGTTCCCGGGGCCCGCCCATCCAGGTGACGGGAATAATTCTCGATCCCATTACAGTATCCCAACTCCTCGATCATCTCCAGATCAAGCATGGTCCGCTGTTCCAGGCGTTGGGCTTCCACCAGCTTGTTTTGGCTTTGAAACCATTGCAGGCGTTCCCGCAGTTCTTCCCGGATATCCTGCATGGCCCGGTGCAGGTTGTCCCGGTCCGAGACATAGTGACTGGCCGGAAAGATGAGGATTTTATCCTGGGGAGCCAGAACCTCCCCAGTCAAAGGATCGATTTCGTGAATAGCCTCGATCTCGTCCCCGAAGAACTCAATACGTAGGGCCTGCTCCCGCTTGTAAGCCGGGATGATTTCCAAAACATCTCCCCTGACCCGGAAGGTCCCGCGATGGAAATCGTAGTCGTTACGCTCATAGGTGATCTCAATCAGGCGATCCATGAGCCGCTCCAAACTCATCTCCTGCCCCACCCCCAAGGGAACGACCATCTTGCGGTAGTATTCCGGAGAACCCAACCCGTAGATGCAGGACACTGAGGCCACGATGATCACATCTCGGCGTGTGAGCAGAGAATAAGTAGCTGCGTGGCGGAGCTTATCGATATTATCGTTCATGGACGAATCTTTTTCAATATAGGTGTCCGAACGGGGTAGATAAGCTTCCGGTTGGTAATAATCGTAGTAACTGACGAAGTATTCCACCGCGTTGTGGGGAAAAAGCTGCTTGAACTCACTGTACAGCTGGGCTGCTAAGGTCTTGTTCGGAGCCATGATCAAGGCTGGACGCTGGCAGGTGGCGATGACATGGGCCATGCTGAAGGTCTTGCCAGATCCGGTCACACCCAGCAGGACTTGATTGGTAACTCCTTGCTGGATATTCTGGCTTAAGGATTGAATAGCCTGGGGTTGATCCCCTTGAGGACTGAATTCGCTTTCGATATAGAACATAATTGCTGTCTCTAAATATGCGGTCTAGGCCTCCTTATTTAACGCAGAAATCGTTGCCCGGCAATAATCCTGCCCCCAAACTCACCCTTGCATTTTGACCCAAAATTGTATATATATCCATTCTTGCAACGGCAACGGTGGCGAGGTAGCTCAGTCGGTCAGAGCATGCGGCTCATATCCGCAGTGTCGGGGGTTCAAGTCCCTCCCTCGCTACCAAAGCTCTCTTTTCTCCTTCTCCACCCCCTTGTCAATCCGCATTTGCTGCTTATAATATTTTTGTGTGGAAAAAGTTCCACCTGAGCTGTTCTTTGATAACAGCTTCATTCTCCAGAGGGGGCGCAACGGCTTCGACGGAGGCAATGAAGCAAGGGCTGCAGGCCGAGGTGCCGCGAGGCCTCGTTAAACACGCGGCAAAATAATAGTTGCCAACGACTACGATTACGCCCTGGCTGCATAGACCAGCCAGCGCTCTCACGGCTGATGCATGATAGGCTAGTGAGAGCGACGACCTTATCAGGCTCGCCAGGTATGTTCGCCTTCCGGCATACCGGTTAAAACTTCAGGAAGGCTCGGTGCAAAAGACCCGGATCAGGGGGACCTTTTGCACTCAAGACAATACCTGATCTAAGCCTGTAGACGCTTTTGTGGAGTGTCTTCGGACGCGGGTTCGACTCCCGCCGCCTCCACCATTTTTGTTCAACAATAACAGCAAGATGGAAAAGCAAAACTTCCGCAACCCAAATTTTATCCAACCATAGTCCAACTTAAAAAGGCCGGGAGCAATCACCCCCGGCCTCCAGTTTTGCCCCTTGCCCTGGTCCCTAGTCTTGCCCGGACGCGGCCTCGGTTTGGGGCATTTTCTTTGGTATGAATAAGCCTTCCACGTCCTGTCTCACAGCATGAATCCGCCTCATGATGCTTTCGGCCACCTCAGACGCTCCATCGAAGACACAGTGGCTTTCGGGTAAGCAAACCCAAAGGGGTTCTTGGGATCATAGTCGCCCTTAGCATCTGAATCCCCCAGGGCCTCCAGCGTATTTGACAGGAAGGCAACCTGGCTTTCGATCCTGAGTAGTTCATGGTGGATCTTGTGAATCTCTTTATTCATTGCGCTCCCTCCTGCTCATTTTCCTGCACCCGCTCGAACACCCGGACATGCAGCGGAGTGCATGGTGGATGCTCTTCGTTCTCGTAGGATGCACGTTCGACCATAATGCGACCCAAGTGCTGTTCCAAGCCTCTTCCCATTCATCCAGACGCCGCCTGGCGTTGTCGAGAAGGGCCTCCAGGATCTTAGCCACATCAGCCTCCATTGCCTCGGGCCATCCGCGCCTGTTGTTCATAAGGACCAAGTCACTAAGGCTCTTAATGGGGTCCAAGACCTGAAAGGAAACATCGTTTAATCCCTCGGGGAACTTGTTGGATTGATAACTTTCCTTCATTGTGGAGCACTTTTTCTTAAGCTGTGTAGTCAAATGTTATTACGTGGACATAAAAAAGCCCCGCCCTCCCCGAGAGCGGGGCTAAATGGGGCCGATAAAAAATTATTTGCTTTCTTTTGATTTTTCTTCTTCTTTAATATATATCGGAAGTTCTGAACTGAGTTGCCAATCTTGATGTCCCTCAGAGTACTCAATTATTATGGCATGCCGACCAGGAGCTTTAGCTATAAAACCAGGTGGATTGATAAAATCTATGTGCTGAGTCTTTCTTTTAAACTCAAAATGTTCTGTTTCAGTTATCTTTTCAGTTTCTCCTGATGGGTGCTTGAAGGATATTTTGATACCTATAGTGACTTCTTCCTTAGAACTGTTTTCCCAATATGTTGAAAGACTAAAGGGTGGAAGCTTAGATGGAAAGCTCGAGAATTTTCCTGATTCAATGATCTGAATATAGCTATGTCGGTTACTACCGGCCTCAGTTAAAATGTGTTCGCACAAAACAGACCAAATATTTTTAAGCATCCTTTTGCTCCGATTTTGCGATTAAATTCTTTATTGAATTATGGAATGTTGCTGTCCATTATAAGTAAAATGGATTGCATCAGCCTTTTCATCAGGATCATAGGCATAATTTATGGTGATTGATTCTGTTTGTTGTATTACCTTTTGGAGTTGCCTTCGTTCTCTTTTTTGTATTTTTTGAATATGTTCAACAGTATAATTTTGAGTTAACAAGAAAACAATGTATGAATTAAGTGAGGTTCCTTCAGCCTCTGCCTCGCGGGCCAAGTTTTCGTGGAGGCTTTTTGGTAACCTAAGTCTTGTTTGCCCACTGTACTCTCTTTTCTTTCTTGGTTCAGGAATTTTTTCAACGTCCTCTTCGTAAACAGCGACCATTCCTCTTGCTGCTTCTAAAGCCTCCTGCATCGCCTCCTCTTGGGTTTCTCCAAAAGCACTTAATCCTGGGAATTCTGGGATGGTTGCTAAAAAAGCCTCGTCTTCATCGCTCCATATAATATTCATGGAATACATCAACATAAAGTTTATCCTTATTGCTTTGGTTCTGCTTCCCGGATAAAGTTCACTACCTGTTTGATTTGATACGGTTTGGCTTGATTAGATTTATTGGGTTGCAAGTTGATCCTATCTGAAATAAAAGATGATATGTATTGAGGATGTTTGTATATCTTATGACTACCAGACTGTTTCCTTAAAACAAAGCCAGCGCTTTCTGCTAATCTGCATAAATCTTGGAAAGGATAATTATTTTTAGTCCTCAGAGCCTCATCACATTCTTCTTGCAGGCCATACTTTTCTTCAAGAGAGGTCATGAGCAAACCCACTAGTGTTTGATACCATATTTGGAACCATTGTCAATAGACAAGCTAGAGATGCTAAGTTATAAAGGCAAACACATTTTTCTAACTTGTTGATATTTTAAATTTATTATTTCATCCTCATATTCGAACAGCTCCACAAAACCTTTTGTAACATAAACGGAAAAGGTTTATCAGGCATGTTGGAAGTCATACTACCCTCAGGCAACTTGGTTTTTCAAGTCAATATTTGATCTATAGTACAAAAAAACCCGCCCCCACTTCGGAGACGGGCCACACGTTGCCCCAGGCTTGGTCAACCTTTTTTTTCAAAGCTCACTTAAGCTCTTGCCTGGAATCTTCCAAAACGCATTTTTCGATGCGGCCATCACAGCCAAGCTCCCTATAAAAGAGAAAGCCGTTCACGAAAAGCTGCTTCATTTCGGGATGACGACAGACCTCGTACCGGTGCTCTCTTATCTGGCTGGATCCAGGCCGCCCCTGCCCCAGCTCAGAGCTCTTGCTTTCCCGGTACACGTAACCAAAAAACTGACAAAAATTACTCATAAAGAATCTCCTGTTAAAAAGTTAATAAAAAGTTATATTAACTACTATGTCGAGGGGTCTTGACTGTCAATACGGGCTTGCGCTGATAAAGAAACGCCATAAAAAAAGCCCGCCCTCGATGTGAGAGCGGGCTTGGATCAAAGTTAGACAAAATGCGTTTGGCTAGCCCTGAACATTAAAACAATGTTCTCCCCTCAAAGCGTAAGCGTTCAGGGGGTACCCCAATTTCATGCAAAAAAATTCATAGCAGCCCCCAAAATTAACTGACGCCTATTAATCAGTTATGGTACGTTCTCCTCCAACACAGCTTGGAGGAACTTACTTTGGAAAATCTTCCCCTCATTATCCGTGGCAGAAGCATCGGTGACAAAGAGCTCGAAGAAATTCGAGCCTTGGTCCAGAAATATTGGCATCAAAGTCGATCTGAGATCTCTCGCCAAATCTGCCACCTCTGGGACTGGAAACAGCCAAACGGATGGCTCAAGGACCGGGCTTGCAGAGACCTGCTCCTGACCTTGGAGAAGAAAGGGCTCATCTCGCTTCCCAAAAGCAAGACCCCAGGGGCAAAAGGCAAAAAGAACGTTCCAAGCCAAGGCTATCTGATCGACACCTCAGTGTGTAAAGGATCGATCACCGACTACAGCTCTTTGACATTTTCCATGGTCCGCAAGTCCTCCAAGGAGAAGCTCTGGG
>CAZUER010000151.1:0-8284 GCA_964619345.1 uncultured Desulfohalobiaceae bacterium | reverse complement strand
CTGACGACACTCGACAATCTGCTTGTTGAGTCTAGTATCATCAAGCACAAAGGCAATACGAGCGGTTTCCCCGGGTGGGTCCGGACGGAGTCCTTATTCCGGCCGTTTTCTATTCCCACGATCCCTGGCCCCCGCACGATCCCAAGGTGCCCTGCAAGAACGCCGGATGCATAGACTTCTGGCCGCACTCCACTCTCTCCCATGTCCCGTATGTCAAGGAACGGGAAGAAATCTGGGAAAAGCTGGGCATGAAGGCCAGGCCGGAGATGGTCTTTGGATTGGCGGTGAACTTCATTATCAGTCAGTCCGACTGGCAGGCGGCTGTGGATCTGTTCAAGGACTGCTTTGTGGTTCAGATGGACATCTGGGTCAACGAGACCGATCAGGCCGTGGGGGACATCATCCTGCCCGACGTCAGCTGGCTGGAAAAGGACTGCTGGAGCAGCGAGATCGATGCCTTTTTCTTCAGCGGTAGTCCCTCTTACGAAGATTGGTATGTGCACATGCAAAAACCGGTGGCCAAGCCCATCGGGGAGTCCAGGTTTTTCATGGATGTGTACCTGGATGTGGCCCATCGGGTCGGAGTCCTGGACAAGTTCAATGAGCTCCTGAACAACTACTACGGCATAGAGGATGAAGAGCTGAAGATCAAACCCGGAGAGTATCTGAACTGGAAGCAGATCGGGGATCGCATCCTGCGCTGGGTCTACGGCCCGGACAAGGAAAAGGTGGAGGAGCAGGGCTATGCCACCTGGCATAAGCCCATAGAAGATGTCTACTGGCGGTGGTACATACCCTCCAGGTGCCCGGTGTACATGGAGTTTATGATCCACGACAAGCGAAAGATCGAAAAGATCTGCCAGGAGACCGGACTGGAACTGGACCTGTCTCAGCACTTCCCCTTGGCCAGCTGGTACACCCCCACCTCCTACCGGGAGCTGGATGATGAATACGACCTTTTGGCCTTCTCTTACCGGGACGTCCTGCACACCAACAACACCACCTTCCAAAATCCATTTATTGACGAGGCCAGCGCCCGCTGCCCGTACACGTTCACCATTACCATCAATACCGATCTGGCGGCCAAAAAGGGCTTTAAAGACGGGGATGTGATCTGGATTGAAAACCGTTATGGGGCCAGGGAAAAAGGCGTGGTCAAAACCATGCAGGGCCAGAACCACCTGGTGGTGGGTATCGCCGGCCAGGGCGGTCTGTGGGCCGACAAGCGGCCTATTGCCAAAGGCAAGGGCAGCAACTTCTGCAAGATCCTGCCTACCTATTTGAAACACTACGATCCCTTAACCGGTAATATCGAGACCTCGGTGGCCGTCAAGGTGTACAAGGCGGAATAATCAAGAAATTGAGCGGACTCAATTTTTTGACATCAAGATGCTCTACTAAGAATGGGGGATATGAGATGACTGCGACAGCCCAAAATAATAGGTTAAACTTCTGGCAGAAATTGACCCAGAAAAAGAAACAGCCTGAATATGAGTGGATGATCAAACCCACCCAACAGGAAGCATGGATTGAAGGTTCCGGAGTCTATCTGTGGCTGGCCTTCTTCTTTTCCGAGATCGGAGCCGGGATCTATTTTATTTCCTTGTTTTATGATTTTTGGGGCGGATTTGTCCTGGGTTGGCTGATGACCCTGGTCCTGGGCGGACTGATCCATATGCGCTATCTGGGCAATCCCAGCCGGGTTCTGCGTATCTTTGCCAAACCCAAGACCTCGGAGCTGGCCAGGGGGATGTGGGTGATCCTGATTTTCGCCGTCCTGGGCTTCTTTCAGATCCTGCCCGGTATCTTTCCAGGTCTGCCCTGGACCGGGTTCAACTTCATGTACAAGATCATCATGGGCATTGTTTGTCTCTTGCTGATCATGCACGGTTTTGCCACCATGAATGTGATCCGGGCCCTGCCCTCCTGGAACTCGACCATGATCCTGCCCCTGTCCATCATTTCCGGAATCTGGGTCGGAAGCCAGTTCGTGGAGTTCATGCTCAGTTTTTCGGCTGTGGAACTGGCCACCTTTGAGATGTGGTCCCGGGTCTTCTTCTTCGTCTATCTCTGCTTCTTCCTATTGTACCTCTGGGGGACGTATCACGTTTCGGATACGGCCCACTTTTCCATCCAGGAACTGCTCAAAGGCGACTATGCTCAGCTCTTTTACGTGGGAGTGGTAGCTGTCGGATTGGTTGTTCCTTTATTCTTGACTTTGATCATGTGGGCTGAGGTCAATGCTTTTCTCATCTTTTTACGGCTGGTCTTCGTATTTGTAGGAGATCTGCTCTTGCGATATACGATTATGAAGAGCGCGTATTATACACCTCTTATCTAACTTCAAAAATTGGCCGGGTCTTTTGGCGGCCCGGCCAATTTTTGACTTACTTTACATTTTGTTACACGGAGGAACGTATGAGAAGGTTAGTATCGGTATGTACATTATTGTCTGTGGGTCTGTGTTTCTTTCTGTTCGCTCCGAGCGGAGCAATGGCCAAAAGCGTGACCTTGAGCTACAGCACCTTCTTCCCTTCCACCCACATTCAGGCCAAAACTGCTGAAGCCTGGTGTGAGGAGGTGGAAAAGCGAACGGATGGCCGGGTCAAGGTCCAGTTCTACCCGGGGCAAACCCTGACCAAGGCCAATCAGACCTATGACAGCATCAAGGACGGGATCTGCGACATTGGAACCTCCTGCCTGGCCTATACCCCGGGCCGATTCCCGGTTATGTCGGCTGTTGATCTGCCTTTCGGCTATCCCTCGGCGATTGCGGCGACAGATGTGGCCAATTCCCTCTATGAGCAGCTCAATCCGGAGGAGTTTTCCGGGGCCAAGGTACTGTACTTCAACGCTCACGGTCCTGGATATATCCATACCCGCAAGGATCCGGTTCAGAGCCTGGAGGAGCTGAAAGGAATGAAAATCCGGTCCACGGGCATGAGTGCGGACGTGATTAAAGCCCTGGGCGGATCACCGGTGACCATGGCCATGCCTGATTCCTACCAGTCGCTGCAAAAAGGCGTAGTGGACGGGAGCATCCATCCAGTGGAAACGAATAAGGGCTGGAATATCGGAGAAGTGGTCGATTATATGACCAAGACCGACGCCACCGGTTACACCACCACATTTTTCGTGGTCATGAATACAAATCGATGGAAGGCCTTGGATGCCAAGGATCAGAAGATTATTGAGGATATCAGTGAGGAATGGGCCATGCGCCACGCCGAGGCCTGGGAACAAAGTGATGAAGAAGGGATGGCCTTCTTCCAGGACGAAGGGGGAGAAGTGGTCACCTTGACCGCGGAAGAAAACGCCAGATGGAATGAAGCTGTGGCACCGGTCATTGAAAACTACAAGAAAAACCTGGACGACAAAGGGTTTGACGGTCAGCAAGTCGTTGACACCATCAAAAAGGCCTTGAAGGAATACACAGAATAGTAGCGGCATCTATCACAAAAGTAGGGCGGTCGAGCAATAGTGTCTTGACACATATCACGTGTCCGGGAAAAAAGAACCCTCCCCTAGCCCCTCCCTGCCGCCTGGAAGACAGGCGGCAGGGAGGGGAATCAGAGGGGGAAAGGTTTCGTGCCGATACTGGACAATGCACATATGACTCGGCATTAGGTTCCCGACGCCCTGCTCATATGGCCCGATAGAATAAGGACAAGGGCAATAGCGATGATTGCACAGCTTTTTGACTGGATATCCAGAAAGATGTTGCTTGTCGGCGGCATATTTTTGGTGGCCATGATGGCCCTGACCTGCGTGGATGTGACTGGCCGGTTGTTTGATCATCCAGTTTTCGGGGCCTATGAACTGGTCAGCTTTATGGCCGCCCTGGTGGTAGTCGGGGCCTTGCCTGATTCACACACGGAAAAGAGACATATCGGGGTGGAAATCGTGGTCAATAAGATGTCTCCACGAATGCAGTATCTTATTGAACTGATAACCGATGCAATCAGCCTGGTCTTATTTTCCGTTGTTGCCTGGCGGATGATAATCTATGGCATGGGTATCCAGGAATCCGGTGAAGTGTCTATGAACCTCAAGCTTCCGGAGTATATCGTAATCTATATTGTAGGTTTTGGTTTTGTGACTTTCTGTGCTGCCATTCTGAAGAATATCCTGGATACAATCAAAAAAATCATCAAAGGTTAGGAACACATGAGTCCACCAATGATAGGAGCTCTGGGCATACTGGCTATGCTGGCCTTGTTTATGACCAGAATGCCCGTCGCATATGTCATGACCTTGATCGGGTTCGTCGGGTTCAGCTACCTGACGACCTTTTCCGCTGGCTTTAGCCTCTTGCCCAAGGAGATATATTCCACATTCGCCAATTACGATTTGACCACCATTCCCCTGTTCATTTTGATGGGCCAATTGGTTTTCAGCAGCGGGATCAGCAGCCGCCTGTATAATACCGCCTACAAGTGGCTGGGAGCCATACGGGGGGGCATGGCTATGGCCACGGTGACCTCCTGCACCGCATTCGGGGCCGTATGCGGATCCAGCCCGGCCACAGCGGCTACCATGGCCACAGTGGGCGTACCGGAGATGAGGCGTTTTGGGTATAAAGACGCCTTGTCCACAGGGTCAGTGGCTTCCGGGGGCGGTTTGGGAATGATTATGCCCCCCAGTGTGGTCCTCATTGTCTACGGCATCCTTACCGAGCAGTCCATTGGTCAACTGTTCATGGCTGGGATTATCCCGGCCGTGCTGGTCACCTTTATGTTTATCATAACCATCTGGATCTGGTGTGCCCTGGCCCCGGAGCAGGGCCCGGCCGGAGAAAAATCATCATGGGCTGTCAGGTTTCGATCCCTTCTGGACATGGGTGAAGTACTGCTGATTTTTTGCCTGGTCATGGGTGGGCTGTTCTGGGGGCTGTTCACCCCGACTGAGGCCGCCGGGGTCGGTGTCTTCGGCGTCCTGGTGGCCACTCTAGTTCGTAGACAGCTGACATGGGAAAAGTTCAAGCAGGCCATTGTAGAGACTTTGCGCTCCTCCTGCATGGTCATGGTCCTGGTGGCCGGAGCCACGGTATTTGGTAAGTTCATGGCCGTGACCAGGATTCCTTTTGAAATCGCCTCCTGGATCGGCGGGTTCGATCTTCCGGCCTTTATTGTTGTGGCCATGATCGTTTTCGTCTATTTTCTGGGCGGCTTGGTCATGGACGCCCTGGCCCTGGTCATGCTGACCATTCCCATCTTCTATCCGGTTATTCAGCAGATAGGCTATGACCCTATCTGGTTTGGGATCATTATTGTTTTGGTTACCCAACTGGGGGTGATCACTCCTCCCGTGGGCATCAATGTGTATGTGGTGTATGGAGTGACCAGGGGACTGCCGGGGGAAGGAGTGCGCCTGGAAACCATCTTCCGCGGGGTCATGCCTTTCTTGTTAGCCATTTTGGCCTCCATCGTCCTGATGACCATATTCCCGGACATTATCCTCCTTCTGCCCAACATATTATACTAAAAATGTTCAGTCCCGCCTGATGCGGGACTGAACAGATTTTTTTAAATACTGCGTTCCAGGTTGATGGTTTGCGAGGGTATAAAGTGGTTCGAACTGAAGAATTGAATTAAGCGTGAATCGTTCCAGTTGACCAGAGTATTTATCTTCCGAATGCCCACATCCCGCAGGTGGGCTATAAACTCATTGATCAGTTGCTCTCCGGCTCCCTTGTGCTGGTAATCGGGATCCACCCCAATGGTATCCAGGGTGGCTTCTTCCTGGAAGATGCCGTATTCACCCATGAAGGTTTCCCCCATTATAAATCCGATCACTCTTCCATTTTCGTCCTCAGCAACCAGTGAAACCGGTAAATAGTCCTTGGATTTGAAAAGCTTTTCAAACTTGAGTTCATAATATTCCGGGCGGGGCGAGCTGAGTATTTTCCCATCGATTTGGACCACAGCGTCAAAATCTTCAGCCCGCATGAGTCTGATCTTCATTGCCTGCTGGTTCATAGCATCTCCTTTATGAGCTGGTTATGTGCTGTCCAGTTTTCTTTGGATAGGCCTTTTTTTGTAATTCTAGCATGTTATTTGGATATGTCAATGAATAAACCCGGCAGTTGGTATCTTATCAAAGGAGGAGGAAATCATGGAAGCCACCAAGATCGATCACATAAGTATAGCCGTACGTAACCTGGAGGAAGCCAGAAGCCTCTGGGAGCCGGTCTTGGGTAAGTCCGGGCCGGACGATTGCTATATTGAAGAACAGGAGAAAATCAAGGTCTACCGGTACCAAATAGGCGAGGTGGGGCTGGAACTTATGGAATCGACCTCAGACGATGGTGAGGTGGCCAGATGTATTCGAAATCGGGGAGAAGGGATCATGGTCCTGAGTATCCATGTCTCAAATACCCGTTCGGCCCTGCAGGAGCTTGAGGAAAAGGGCTACCCGCTCATCAAGGGTATACGCAGTTTTCGAAACAGCGAATATGCATTCATCCACCCCCGGGGGATGAATAACGTCCTGGTTGAGCTGATAGACAATGCAGACCGGGAGTGAGAGCTCGCATCCAGCGTGCCTTGACACATTTTGAGTGTTGCAAACAAGGAATCCTCTCCTGGCTCCTCCCTCGCGCCTGAAAGACAGACGGCAGGGAGGGGAATCAGAGTTCAGGACATTTGCCTGATCAGTATCGTATCCGCATGGATCGGGCCTCTTCAAGCTGAACACTCCAGGCACCCGACACCTGAAAATACAATCACCTTGGCCTTTGTACCTGCCAGTGTTGACATGTGCCTACAAAATGGCTATAATGCAGCTAATACTTGGCAGGTAATAAGTTTTACATGGGAAAACAGCTACTTACAGAAATTTGTTGCTGGGACAGGTGTTCAGGTCAGACTCATCTCGGATAAGGACACAAAAGGCATGGAAAAGTATACTCAATCACCTGAAGAAAATGAACATATAGAACCGGAAGATGAAACAGTCAAGGTGAAGTTTGAAGTTTACGGTCATGAAATGATTGAAAAAATTGTCAGGGCCAGTGGAAACAGCGGTCGGATCTATATCCCCCCGGACTGGGTGGGTCACCGGGTGAAGATCATCAAAGTGGATTAGATTTCTGGGCAGCCCCGGGGCTGCCCAGAAATCTAATCTTAATTATTATTATCATTAGGTTCCAGTTTCATTTACAAGCTTCTAGGACAATATCCAGATAAGCTATTATTTGGGTTTTTGCACGACCAAGGCCTTGACATGCTCTGTGAAATGTAGTCACAATATAGCTAGGAAGTGTTTGGCCATGATTTTCGGACCAGGATGTCCACAATATACACAATACAATACAGATGGTTTATGGGGATGGATCGATGAATGCTCTGAGAGTGTGAACTTTTGGCTTGGATATAAATGAGGTGAAGTATGAGGTATGCAGAGACGGGCTTTGATTTGGAGATTGATCTCAGCCGAGGGAATATCGAACGGGTCCAGACTGACCCCAAGCTGACGGAGTTGCATCTTGGAGGCCAGGGAACAGCAGCGAAAATCCTATGGGAGCGGGTTCCTCCTGAAGTTGATCCCTTTTCTCCAGATAACCTTTTGATTTTCAGCGCCGGCCTTCTGGATGGCACTCCTTTGCCCGGGGCAAACCGAACTGATGTGAGTACCATCTCCCCTCTGAACAATTTGTATAAAGATTCATTGTTCGGGGGGTTTTTTGGGGCCGAGCTCAAGCATGCCGGATACGACAAGATCATTTTCCGGGGCAAGGCTCCCGACTTGGTCTATTTGTGGATCAACAATGATAAGGTGGAGATTCGCGACGCCACCCATTTGCAGGGCAAGGGGGCCCTGGAAACGGCAGAATCGATCAGGGATGAGCTGGATGATGAAAACATCCAGGTCGCCTCCATCGGTTTGGCTGGTGAGAACAGAGTGTATATGGCCTCCATCGAACACGCCAACGCCAGTTCATCCCGGGGAGTGGGGGTGGTCATGGGTGATAAGCGCTTGAAGGCCATTGCTGTGCGGGGGACCAAGGATATCAACGTGGCCTGGCCGGCCGAGCTCTTTGAAAAAAGCCTGGCCATGTATCAGCATATTTACGAAAACCCCCATTGTGGGGATTTCATGGCCCATGAGGACGATGAGGAATGGCATGTGGACAACTTTGCCTGGGGCAATGCCCGGGAGCGGATCAAGGGCTACTGGAATAAGGAACGGGAAGAAAGATGGACGGCCATTTCTGAGAACGCCAGGCTGCGTTGGAACGCTTGCTACAACTGCCCCAAGGATTGCCACCAGGCCTTGCGGCGTC
>CAZUER010000150.1:0-8325 GCA_964619345.1 uncultured Desulfohalobiaceae bacterium | reverse complement strand
CCTCTGAATGTCCAGCTGAAAGCAAGCCAATTATTGTTCCAACAGTAACACGCATGCCTCTTATACAAGGTTTTCCACCCATAATCTCTGGATCTATAGAAATGCGATTAAGTTCCTGCATATTATACCTCAGAATTTATCATATCAGATGATTGTGACGATTTAGTCCGATGATTATAGCTTCGACCCAAATTCCCAGTAAAAGTTAAGGAGGGTAGGAGCAATTATTAGAGTACTGATCTGGCTGTTCATGACCAGGCTGTCCCCGGCGATGAGCCGGTTGGACCAGTTCCTTATCAGTATCCGGGGTGACCAGGCCTACAGGCGGGTTGTTCACCCTGTCTTTATCGTCATGCCGGTAGGATGCGATGTCCTTGTGAACTTTGCCAGAGGATTTTTTTGCCATGGAGCTGCCTTTTGGCTGCGGTGGAGATAATTTCTTGAAAGATTCTTCGTTGGGGCTTCTTCTGCCCAAGAGGCCGAAGGTCGATCTTGAAGTATTCTTTGTTGTGTAGACTGATAGCCGCATTGTGCAAAAGAAAGAAGTACTCAATCTTCATTTAAAAGCAACATTATGGCTGGATTAGCTTGCTTTATTAATCTTCAAAAAAACCCGGTCCTCTGGACCGGGTCAGAGGACTGAGGCTATGCCCGTATAACGGCCCATGCTACTTCTTTGTGGCGTTGTCCCAACAACAAACAGTCACAAAGGAGTAAAGCATGGGCCGTTTCCGAAAGTTATCGCATACCATATGGTACTGCCAATACCATATTGTTTGGACCCCGAAATATCGCTACAGGGTCTTGAGTTGACCCGTAGCTGTAGAAGCTGGGATTCAACGGCCGTGGCGTTTTTTCTGGGGCAACTGATACCGTTTGTTCGTAGGCCTATTTCTGAGTTCATACAATTTCATCCGACAAATACGCATAGCCCATTCTGACTTGAACTCCTGGCTCATGTCAGCTTCAGTCATCGCCAACAGGGCTGAATCAAGAAGGTAAGGTCCGAATTGATTCTGGCGAAGTATCGGTATGCTCAACCAAAAGAAAGTGTCCTCTTCAAATGGCGCCTCAACTGCAGGGGGCAAAAAGAGATCCATGAGTTCCCTCAGGCTTAAAATTCGGGTTCCTCTCGTTTTCAGATATTCTTCGACTCGGCCCCTCACCCGCGTCCGAAAGCCAATTGCGTCAAGCAGGAGACCAGTTGGCCAAGGGCTGTCAAGATCTTTCGTGCTTCTAATGTCTTCGATTGTCGCCATTGGATGGAATCATGTTTTATTACGGTTCTCGATAATGTCAGATTGATACCTTTGAAATAAATCCGCCATGAAACAGCACCGAACAGAAGGTGCCACTGTTCGACAAGGTCGATTTATTCCATTGCCTCAGCGATTTTTATGTTACCCCTGAGCAAGTCGTTCACAACTGAAGATCTATCAAGGCCTTTCTTGGAAGCGATCTGATCCACAAAGGTTGAAACCTCCTCATCGAGATATATGGGAATGTTAAGCTTCATGTTTGGACGATAAAACTTACCTCTTTCACCTTTCGAAAAATCGTATTCTTTTCTCATGCTTAACCACCGTAATTTTTAGTTTCTTTTTTTTGTAATTCACTGCCATAGTTGCACCTTTTCGGTTTTGACCCAAAACCGAGTACTAATCAGCTTTGCCTCCTGCAAATCTGACATATTTCCTTGCCATGGAGATGCCTTTTGGCTGCGGTGGAGATAATTTCTTGAAAGATTCTTCGTTGGGGCATTTTCTGTCCCAAGAGGCCAGTCTTGGAGTATGTTTCGTTGTGCGAACTGATAGCCGCTAGGTCTCAAAATAATGTTGCAACTAACCGGCGCAAATGGAGTGTAGCGGAACTTGCATCATAGGTAATTTGCCTGGTTAGCCGCCAATTATTTCATTCAATCCATCGATAATATTGACAAGCTCCTCTGCAGAAGAAGATGCAATCTTTTTCCCGATTCTTTTTGTTGAAAGCGTGCGGATCTGACTGATTTTGACCCAGGATTTTTTAGGAAGCTTCGTGCCTGAAAGCTCAAGAGTAAGTGGGAATCCAGCTCGTTGAGGCTGGTTTGTGATCGCAACCGCGATAACGGTGCCAGACCGGTCATTGAAGATGTTATGGCTCAAAATAAGAACAGGGCGGAAACCGCCCTGTTCGCTTCCTATGACGGGATTCAAATCAGCCCAATGGATATCGCCCCTCAATATTCCGGCCATTCATCCATCTCCACGGCAAGCCCTTCTTCCGCCATATTTTGTTCATACTCCTGATCAAGCTTGGCGCATTCTTGGGCCAGACGAGTCCTTTCAAGGCGATGCAGATTGTCGGCAACAGCCTCCTGGATCGCCTTGCTGCGGTTCGGATACACCTTGGCTTTCACCATTAAATCTAATTGTTTTAGAAGCTTATCATCGATTGTAATTGCAATTTTTGAAGCAGCCATCTTTATCACCTCCGGTATAATAATATATCATACCGAACAGCATTTCAAGCTCAAAATTTTCCTTTCCCGCCGGCGAACGGGCTAAATTTGAACGTAGGCGCAATTTCATATCGATCTCAATACAGGCTCTTCATCTGCTACGAATCCAGGTGCATGCTTTAGTGATGATCCATGGGATGCTGCCATTTAGATAAAAATTAATGCCTCTTGGGGGCATTGACTTCCTCCGGCGGCAATGAGAAAGTTACATCATGAACGAATACAGGAGGACCACTTAGCCAAGTTTGCCCATAATCTCTGAGGGAAATATAGAATTTGCTGAAATGAAGACAAAGTCAATTACTATCATCCCTTTGGCCAGAAGAAAACTTGCACAGAGGGGTATAAGCGAAAGCATGGTTAGCGAAACCATCCACCAACCTGATCAAGTGGTTGAGGGGCACAAGGACAGAGTTGTAGCTCAACGGAAATACTTTTTTGATGACTGCAGCTACCTTCTTCGGATAATATATGAAGAGAACGATAACAATATTATAGTGGTTACAGGTTATTTGACTTCGCAGGTGTCCAGGTATTGGGAGGGATAGAGCATGAAGATAGAGTACGATTCAAAGCACGACCTTATGAACATAGAGTTTCTCCAAGGTGAGCCTATTGTCGATTCTCTGGAAGTTAACGGAGTGATCATCGACTATGCAAAAGATGGAAAAATTGTATCCATTGAAATACTTGATGCTTCCGAGAGGACACAAAAAGACCCCTTGGGGAAACTGGATCTTTCAGTAATCAGGGACGCTGAGGCAGTTTAGTCTCTTCTTGATTCAGAGGAACTCGGTCCCCAAGCTCATGCTCATTGCCGGTGAGGACCTCCAAGTTATGCATTTATCGTCTACAATATCCAACAACCTCGGCAAGAGACATGGTCAGACAATCCGGCAAGTTGGTCGTAATCGATCTCAAACCCCACGATCTGAGTTATCATGCCGCTACCTGGACCTTTCGTTTCCGCGGGAGCTAATGTTGCTAATCAGCCGCGCTTTTTTGCGTCGGCTGCATTGGCTTTGTTAGGCATCGTTATCCTTGTATTTCCAGGCATTTTCATTAAGATCTCGTTTGATGTACTCTCGATAGTCAGTGTATATTTTCTTGATTAGATCTGCAAATACCGGCACGTCTATAAAGGTTTCGTTATGATACTGCTCCTTTTCTAGCCTCTCATCTTCTATTTGATTTCTATATGCTTCTTCGTCAAAAGGACCCCACTTCTCCTCTAAATCTTTCCTAACCTGTTCCCAGGGAATTTCTTTTGTTTTTCCAGATTCAAAGTCTTTGACTCTTTTATCAAGTTCAGATCCAATTGGGTCTTCTTTACGTTCGTAACCTGGTTCAGGTATCTTATCATAATCAAGAATCGGTTTACCAAAGGCTTCAGTCATCATCACCCATGAGTGCCGCAACACTTCAATGTTCTCCCCAAAAGGTCCAATCGGTTCTTTTGTGATTGCCCCTACGAACCCATTCCTGTCATAGTATGCTTCATGTATAGCATATGTGTAATCTATTCTTTCTTTATTGCTCGAAGAGTCATGATATACGTTTCTCTTTCGGACAACTCTATAATTCCACATAATTCACCTTCAATTCAATGAGTAAACCAGGTTAAAACATTGGGATAGGTGCCGCTCACGGAATTCCAGGCTAGCACCTCAATGGCTCAATTAACCTGCCCAGTGAGTGGACTCATTAAGGTGCACATAGGGTGGCTCCATTAGCATGCCCACACCATGGCTCCATTAAGGTGCCCAGGGACTGGCTCCATTAGGCCGCCTCTAAAATGGATCCATATCACTGCCCAATAATATTTTATAAATAGTTAAAGCTTGAGGTCATTTGCAAGCTTTCTTACAAGTAATTTACTAAAGGCTCATCAGTACTATGAAGGTTTAGTTTTTGCATGATCGAATCTAAAAAGATATCTTTATCTTTGGCAGGTAATTTTAAAACATTCAGGTTCTCGCCGTAAGGTACTACGATGTCACCCGTGGCCGTATTCCCGACCATCAGACAGCTCTTCGCTTCGGCTAGGTACAGCGCGGCCAGTAGGCAGATGCAGGCATCCAGACCGTCCTGATCTATCTTGCGGGGCATGTTTCTCTGAGTTGGGCGGTCGAGCCATTCAACGATTTCCGGGAGCCCGCACTCTCCGAACGCGCTCGACGTCAGTTGGCAAACATGCTGCCAGTCAGAGATCGAAAAGCTCTTATTCCGCGTCGGGTTGTACTGGCTTTTGCTGTGTCTGCCAGGCAGCAATCGTGTTCTCAGTTTCGTGGTAGTTCACCACCTGCGGCGAGCCGAGTTCGCGGAACATCCCGTCATCAGCGCGGAGCACCCCGACGATAGAACCGGAGTTGGTTGGGGTCCACGCGGAATCGAACCCGACGAGTAGAGTAATCATGGATTATTTCTGCACTCCCAGCTGTTCATTCCACCTGCGTTCAAAGTTGCAAATCAGCCGAGTGGCCTTTTTACGCCGGCTGAATTAGCCTGGTTAGACTCCATGGATTGACACATCAATCCATGATGTCTGATGGATAAAGTGTCTTGCTTCTCTTGGAAGAATTAAAGGCCAACCGCTTCAGGCTGGCCTGGCTAAGCAAGAGAGCACTCAGCTGGGCTTGAGCACTTCTATCTCCTCATATTTGTCGAAATCATCTGAATTGTAAGTATAAATACGACGGACATCATTTAATAGCATGGTGGCTACAAGCTGGAGATCAAAAATTTCCTGTCTGGTGACCTTGTACCTCTTCAAGAGCTCTAGGATCTCCCTTATGACTTTACCTCCAGGGTAAATCTTCAATATACTCTCTGAGTTGAGGTGTTTTTCCATCTCTTCCCGTGCCTCCTCCTGGGAACGTGGATTGGCAACCCTTTGGGGAGTGGTGATAATGGCAAAGAACTCATTCAGCACCTGAGGAGAAATACAGACTGAAGTTACACCGTTCATCCCTCTATCCCTCAGGTTCACAGCAGTCTGATGAAAAGGCGAGCTCTTATCTGCGGCATAAACAAGGATGTTGGTATCCAATAAGCCCGTATCAGAGGTGGTCATAGATCTCGCCCCTTCTCAGACTCCCCTTCACTTCCAGCGGCCACTCTGCAAAACTTATGTCCTCCTTGTCCTTTTCCCGTCCAGGATGTCTTTTGGCCTTTTGTCTCAAAAACTCTACAAACTCCCGAACAAGTCTGACCTGATCTTCAGGTAGGTCGCGGACATCTATCTTCTCAGTCATTTGCAGACTCCTTCTTCGTTATGATGAATCACATTTTACCATTCACGTCTTTATCCTTATGATTGTGTTTCCAGGCTCCCTTTTCTGGCTAATATATCAATGTACTATAAAAGAACTGTATCTTATTGCCAGTTTACGGAAGAACATAAAATCCGCCAATAAAGCTGTTTAAAGCGACCTCCGGGATATGCAGGGCTTCTTTGTTTCCTTATAATCTTTCCCTGAGGGTCTCTATGCCATGGAGATGCCTTTTGGCTGCAGTGGAGACAATTTCTTGAAAGATTTTTAGTTCGGGCATTTTCTGCCACCAGAGACCAAAGGTCAATCTTGGAGTATGTTTCATTGTGCGGACTGATAGCCGTAGTCCTCGCAAGATTTACTCGAACCGACTGGTTGCGTAGTTATTCATTCCGTTCTGAAAGTACCGCTTACGGTCTTGCTTTATGGCTGCGGCGGTAATGGCGATGATGGGTATTTGCCATACATTTTATTTGGAAATTGATATTTATGTAAAGCGATCAGCTTTTATATGCTGATCCTTACTCTATCCTCTCAAAAAATCTTTGTAGTGAACTCCCACGTTCACAATCGCAAAAAATAATGCAATTACATTGAGTGTATCGGGATCGATACTAACTGCAATTGCTAATATTACGACCGTTATGACAGACAGGTATCGTGTCCATCCATGTATTTTTCTTTTTTTGGATGTGGGGTCTTTATGCATGCTCTTCCTTTTGTTTCCTGTATCACTTAAGCCTTAATCCTTAAAAATTGATTTTGGCCTCATATACGGCGGATATTAACATCTGGATATTCTCGCATAACTCACCGGTTTGGCGCAACCTATCCAAAGTCAGTTGGAGACTTCGTGCCATAGTCTTCAATTAATGAAGCCATTTCCACATGCCTTCCCATCTGCATCCAGATCAATTGGATGAAAATCACATGGCCGAAAAGCTACAAGGACATTTGTGCCATATGCCGGGTGCTTCTTTCATTTATAAACTTAGGGCAAGTCAAATTTGATGTACTTATTATGTCGCAGGGATTTGTGTCACTGCCGACTATGAAGAGACCACATCTTGCAATCCCTTGCCCGGCTTGAACTTGATGGCTTTGCCGGCCGGGATGGTCATCTCCTCTCCGGTCTGGGGATTGCGGCCTGTCCGTTCTTTGCGCTGGGCAACAGAAAAGGTTCCAAAGCCGGTCAGGGTCAATTTCCCCTCAGCGGTTAGTGATTCCTGGATTGCATCCAGGCATCCATTCAGGGCTTTTTCTGAAGCTGCTTTGGAGAGGTTGGCCTGCTGGGCGATCTTGGCAATGAGGTCTGCTTTGGTCATGGCTAAGCTCCTTGGGCAGGTTTTGTGTATTTCAAGTTATATTACTAATATCTTTTGCCTAAATTTCCGGCAAAAGTCAAGGAGGATGCGAGTGCAAAAACTGTTGTTGCACTCGTCAGAGGTCAGCCTTGCCTCCGGCAAGTCTGACATATTTTTGCACTAAAGCGCGCAAAAAAGGGGTTTACCGGTTTGATCGAGAATGAAACTCTTGGCCGCGAATCGGAGGCGTGGGTTGTACCACCTCTTCGTTCCCAGGGTTTATCCTGAAATTTCTTCCATTTAGCTGGGATCCGCCCTGGAAACGTCTTTCTCTTATGGCTCCGGCCATCCTCTTATTATTCCGAAATGTTATAAGGAGATAGCCTAGTAAATTAATGTCTCGTTTCATACGAGTGATCAGAAGTCAGAAGACATATGTCAGTAAAGACAATGGGTTATAGCTTCAGTTTTATCGCAAACGAACGTAAAACGACTTTTTGCAGTGAGATCAAGGAGGGAGGAAGAATTCTTAGAGTGCAGACCTGGCTGTTCATGACCAGGCTGTCCCCGGCGATCAGCCGGTTGGACCAGTTGTGCTTGTGCTTATAGAACTCAATGGCCTCCCGCATGGGCTGGTTTTCCTGCTGCAGATCGAACAGGGGCAGCTGCTTTTCCTTGGGGCCGGTCTTCTTGTGCACAGCACTGATGATTGTGCGTTGATCGATGCGCTCGTGGACATGCAGGGAGACGGTGGGCACGTCAAAGTAGGTATGCTCGGCCTTCCCGGCCCAAACCAGCTGGGGATCAAGGTGGGGATCGTAGGAGTAGGTCTTTTTGCCGGTGTCCTTATCCGTGTCCGGGGTGACCAGACCCACAGGCGGATTGTTCACTCTGTCTTTATCGTCATAGCGGTAGGAGGCGATGTCCTTGTGATATTTCCCTGAGGATTTCTTTGCCATGGAGATGCCTTTTGGCTGCAGTGGAGACAATTTCTTAAAAGATTCTTCGTTGGGGCTTCTTCTGCCCAAGAGGCCGAAGGTCGATCTTGAAGTATGTTTTGTTGTGCGGAGTAGTCATGTAGTATAACGGCCGGCATGAGAGGCGCGCGGTTTTTGCACGTCCTGCTCTATGCCGTGGTTATCCAAAAAATGGACTCAAGCGGCTTCAATACGCTTCAAATCGCCAATATCAATAGACTGTTTTGTTTTCCAGAGATCATATTGGAGCTGAAGCTTGAGCCAACCTTCGG
>CAZUER010000149.1:0-8340 GCA_964619345.1 uncultured Desulfohalobiaceae bacterium | reverse complement strand
GGAGTGGGGAAAACTTCCCTGGGCCGGTCCATCGCCCGCAGCTTGAACCGCAAGTTCGTGCGCATGTCCTTGGGCGGAATGCGGGACGAAGCTGAGATCCGCGGCCACCGCCGGACCTATATCGGGTCCATGCCCGGTCGGATCATACAGGGCATAAAGGAGGCCGGGACCAAGAATCCGGTGTTCATGCTCGACGAGATCGACAAGGTGGGCACGGATTTCCGGGGCGATCCTTCCTCTGCTTTACTGGAGGTCTTGGATCCGGAGCAGAACAACTCCTTCACCGATCATTACCTGAATGTGCCCTATGACCTGTCCAAGGTCATGTTTATATGTACGGCCAATATCCTGGACACCATTCCTCCGGCCCTGCTGGACCGGATGGAGGTCATCCGCATCCCGGGCTATACGGAACAGGAAAAGATAAAGATCGCCAAGCGCTATCTCCTACCCCGACAGATCGAGGAAAACGGGCTGAAAGTTGAACAGGTTTCCTTCAGCGATCAGGCCCTGTCCCGGATCATCCGCGACTATACCCGGGAATCCGGCTTACGCAACCTGGAACGGGAGATAGGATCCATTTGCCGCAAGGTAGCCAGGCAGGTGGCTGAAGGTTCGACCAAATCCTTTCGCATCCTGCCCAGCAATGTGTCCAAATATCTGGGCGTTCCCCGTTACCTGGAAGAGGAGCGGGAAAAGGACTTACCGGCAGGGGTGGCTTTGGGTTTGGCCTGGACCTCCACCGGAGGAGAGATCTTGCATGTGGAGGTCTCCACCCTGCCCGGCAAGGGCAAGCTGATCATGACCGGGCAATTGGGAGAAGTCATGAAGGAGAGTGCCCAGGCCGCATTGAGTTATGCCCGGGCCAGGTCCGATCGCTTAAACGTCAATCCCGATTTCGCCGAAAAGCGGGACATCCATATCCACGTCCCCTCCGGGGCCACGCCCAAGGAGGGACCATCGGCCGGAGTGACTCTGGTTATGGCCTTGCTCTCGGCCCTGACCAATCAGCCTTTGCGCAACGATGTGGCCATGACCGGGGAGATCACCCTGCGCGGCCGGGTCCTTCCTGTGGGGGGGATCAAGGAAAAGATCCTGGCCGCAGCCGCCGCCGGGGTAAAGATGGTCATTATTCCGGCCCAGAACGCCAAGGACTTCAGTGAGGTTCCGGCCGAGCTGCGCAAGAACCTGAAGGTCAAGACCGTGGAACACATCGATGATGTGTGGCCCCTGGTCTGCCTGGAGCCCTCCCAGGAGGAGACCTGTAAGGCGGTGAACGAGTAAGCGGCAATAGAGATTAGGACCACTCAAAAGCCACCCTGTTTTCTCAGGGTGGCTTTTTTGTTCTAAACCACTCTCCTGACCATTTCCAGGCTTTCGCTCATACAGCATCTTCCGTCGGCCAATCCGAAATCCGCAATCCGCAATTAATGATCACGCCTTCCAAACTTTCCCCTCAAGGCTTGACCAGACAATGCAATCGCATTATGGTCTAAAAAAATACCATCAGGACGGAGGAAACCATGACCTTGCCGACCAAGCTTGAATCCACTTTGACAGATCGATACCAAACCACTATCCCCAAAAGCATCCGCGATATCCTTCAGCTGGGAAAACGAGACAAGATCGAGTACCACATTCATCCCAACGGGACTGTTTGCATTTCCCGGGCTGAGGCCGATGAGCAAGATGACCCCATGTTGGATAGCTTCCTAGCCTTTCTGTCTCACGACATGACCCAGCATCCGGAGCGGATACTAAGTGTGAGTGCTGACCTTGTCCACAAGGCTCATTCCCTGGTTCAGGATGTGGAAATAGACTTGGATCAACCACTTTCCGACGATGATGAATGAGCATTCAGGCCCCAGACTCTTTGATCGCCAACAGTTGGACCATTTACGCCCATCCCTTGTTTCTTGATCAATTGGAATCCCTTATTGCCCAGGTTGAATCCCTGCGAGGAAAAGATCCGAGGGGTTATATGCAAAAAAATGCCGCAAAACTCCTCGCGGCTATAGTCAAGCTGGCATTTGAGATCATTCCCCAAGACCCTCATCGACCGGAATATCGGCAGGGAAACACCCTTGGAGCAGATCGAAGACATTGGTTTCGGGCCAAATTCTTTCAGCAGTATAGGCTATTCTTTCGATTTCACCACAAAAGCCGGATCATCGTATACGTCTGGGTAAATGACGAGAAAACCAAACGGCCATACGAGAGTAAACACGATGCGTATAGAGTTTTCCAGAAGATGTTGGAAACCGGCCATCCGCCTGATGATTGGGAATCTCTCCTCAATCAAGCAAAGTCCAATGTTCAGCGATTGCATGCATCCTTAAAGGGCAACAAGCCTGACCAAGAAACACACGAAATGGCACAAAAGGGAAGACAAGATCAGAATATTCCGCCCACAGATCACACAGATTGATCACGCGCCATACGCGTGACACGCTCTGATTATTTTTAATATGTAATCCTCGAGTTAAGGGAGGTCATAATTGGAGTCGAACTTAAAACTTGCTTTGAAAAGAAGGAAATTCGGGGTGGGAATTCTTGCTGGAGGTTGGATAAAAAAAAATAAGGGGTTATGAGTAGAACTCATAACCCCTTGAAAAGAATGGCGGAGCTGACCGGACTCGAACCGGCGGCCTCCGGCGTGACAGGCCGGCGTTATAACCAGCTTAACTACAGCTCCGCTCTGGTCACCTGGTGGGCGGAACAGGGCTCGAACCTGTGACCCCCGGCTTGTAAGGCCGATGCTCTCCCAGCTGAGCTATCCGCCCCGCTGCGAGATAAAGAATATAAAGATCTCTTCTTTTCTTGTCAATATTTTTTTCTGAAGAGATTTCTGTCCACCCCAGTACCATCACTAAGCTGAGCTACTGGGCAGGCAGATCACACCGATTGACACAGATTATTTTTTCACTGCTTGCAGGAATAAGAACCTGCAAGCATTTGAGAATCAGCCAAACCAGCGGATTTCTTAAAATTCAAGGACGTCAGAATGCTGCGGCAATCTCTTCCTGCAGCTGACGGACTGTATGCAGAGGATCTTCTGCCTGGCGGATGGGCCGTCCGATGACCACGTAATCTGCGCCGTTTGCAACTGCCTGGCCTGCACTCACTGTCCGCTTTTGATCGTCCACAGCTTTGTTTTCCACCGGCCTGACCCCGGGAACGACAACCAGAAGCTGATCTCCGAGATGGGTGCGCAGGGCCGAAACTTCCAGGCCGGAGGAGACCACCCCGGCGCAACCAAGCTCCAAGGCCCGTCTGGCCCGGCTGAGCACCAGCTCCTGGGCCGAGCAGGAAAACCCAAGGTCTTTGAGGTCTGCAGCGTCCAGGCTGGTCAGGGCTGTCACGGCCAGGATGCGGGCCGGACCTTCCGCTTCAAGGGCTGCTTGCAGCATGGGGTCGTTACCGTGTACCGTAACCAAAGATACATTGTGCTTTTGAACCTGCTTGACTGCCTTGCGCACGGTCTGAGGGACGTCAAAGAACTTAAGATCCAGCATAACCTCCGCTCCTTGATCCTGGATCCAGTGTACCAGGTCCCAGCCGCCGGCTAAAAAGAGCTCCAGACCCACCTTAAAAAAACGGATTCGAGGCTGGAGTTTGTTTACCCAGTCCTGGGCCAGGTTCGGAGAGTCGAGGTCTAAAGCAAAAATGATACGTTTGTCCAAGGCAATGGATATGGGCACTCTTTTCTCTCTATTCCTGTGAGAGGTTATCTATAATGTTTATACCGCACGGGGGATATGTTGCTTTGGGGGCACAATTTGTAGCTGCCCAAAAGCTGATCAGCATTGTATACGTGAGTTGCAATCTTGTATCAAGCCGGCCGTCTGAACCCAATGAACAAAGAACAGATAGCGGAAAATCAACCCGGAAGAGACGGGTTGAAATCGCCGTAGGCAAGAGGTTCCATGGATGACCTGACCGATATGCCCCGGGCCGGAAAGAGGAGGCCGTTTATCGACCTTTTGCCCTGGCAATGGTTCGTCCTTTTTGTCCTGGCCGGAGTGTATGCCTTTGAATTTCCCCTGCCCGGGGGCTTGGCTTGTGCATTGTTGGCTGGACTCATGTTTCTGCACCGGCATCTTCCTTTAAGACTGTATTGGGGTATCTTTGCTTTTTGCCTGGGGCTGGCCTGGACCTGGTTGCATGCTCCTCTCTCTATGGACCCCGCCATGCCGGGGTGGATGGAGCAGCGGACCGAGGTGAATGTGCAGGCCAAAGTGGAAAAGGTCAGGTTTAAGCCGGAAAACAGGATTCAGATCCTGCTATCCGGTGTGCGCTGCTTGGGTCCGGATCTTGACCAGACCTTGGCCGGTTTGGTTGTCTGGACCTGGCAGAATCCTACCACGATCCCGGCTCCTGGTCAGGAAGTGAAGCTCAGATTACGTATCAAGCCGGTCCGAGGATTCAGCAACTTTCATACCTGGGATACCCAGGCCTATTGGGCCCGACAGGGGGTCTTATACCGGGCCTTCACCAAGGGTGAAAAAGCTCAAGCTCAGTTGACGGGGCAGCCGGGAAGACTGTGGAGCTGGCGAGAGAACTTGCGCGCAGGCATTTTGGAGGCCACCCACCCCGGACCGGGACAAGGATTGCTTCTGGCTTTGCTCATGGGTGATAGATCCCAGTTGAGCTACCAGACTCTGGACTTGGTGCGCAGGGCATCTCTGGCCCATAGTCTGGCTTTGTCCGGATTGCACCTGGGTTTTGTTATATCTTTGGGCTGGGCAGCAGCCTGGACTATTGGTCGGGCCTGGCCCAAGATATTTCTTGTCCTCCCCCGGCCTGTGATTTCTGTGGCCCTGGGCCTGCCCTTGGTGCTGGCTTATCTCTGGTTGGGCCAAGGTCGGGATTCCCTCCTTCGGGCCGCTTTGATGTTTTTCTTTTGGGTTGTGCTTTTGCTCAGCGGCCGCAGCAAGGCCCTCCTGGATGGACTCTTTTTTGCCCTCCTCATCTTTCTTCTCTGGGATCCGTTGGCTGTTTTTTCCCTTGGCTGGCAATTGTCCATGGTGGCAGTGACCGGGATTTTGCTCTTATGGTCTGTTGTCGGGGTCGGGTTTTCCCAGCAGCGATCGGTAAGTAAAAAGATATTGTTTTTTTTGGGCTCCTTTCTTCTTTTAAGCCTGATAGCCAACACCGCTCTTTTGCCCCTTATCATGCACAACTTCGGGCAGATAAGCCCTCATTTGTACCTCAATGTGCTCTGGCTTCCGGTCCTGGGCTTTTGTGTTTTACCCCTGGGCTTGATAGGGATGGTCCTTTCCATGTGCCCAGGAGTGGAGTCCCTGGGGGACTCTACTTTGTATCTGAGCGCAGGGATATTGGATGTCCTGAGTTATCTTTTGGCATGGCTCAACTCTCAAGGGTGGCTGGAGGTCATTGTTACCCCCCGGCCGGGCTGGCTGGAATGTTTGGGCTATTGGCTGCTCCTGGGGGCTTTGGTTTACAGGGTGAAAAACAAAAGTATGAAAAGCGTGCCTGTAGCCGCACTCGGTGGGGCCATGCTCCTGGGCCCCTGGCTGAGTGCCAATGTACACTGGCCGCACAACACCTTTCAGGTCCGGGTTCTGGATGTGGGCCAAGGGCAGGCGGTCTGCCTGCAGGGACCCCAAGGGGAGCGGACCTTGATCGACGGGGGAGGGTCCTGGAATCCGGATTTTGATTTGGGACGGTTCGCCCTCAGTCCGGCTTTGACCTATCGATCATGGCCCAGGGTGGAAACTGTGGTCCTCTCGCACCCGGACTTCGATCATTTACGGGGGCTTTTTTTTATCCTGAAACATTACGGCGTTGAGCGTTTTGTATACAATGGACAGTGGCCCACAGGGGAAGACGGACGTACTTTGCGGAACATCATCAAGGACCGGGACATCCAGGTTCAAGAGGTTGGGGCCGGAGATCGGCTGCAACTCGGATCCCGGCTGGGGATGGAAGTTCTCCATCCGGGTGAACATTTTGAAAAGAGAAACGAGAATGACATGTCCCTGGTCCTTCGAATCTGCCATCAAGGGCAGGGCCTAGCCCTTCTCCTCGGAGATCTGGAGGCAGAAGGGATTTCCTCCTTGCTGGAAACCGGAGAGGAGTTAAAATCTGATTTGCTGCTGGTCCCTCACCACGGTAGCCGCGGCAGCCTGAGTCCAGCCCTTTATGAGCGGGTGGACCCAAGACTGGCAATTGTCAGTAGCGGGTTCTTAAACATCTTCCATTTTCCGCATCGCCAAGTTCAGCAGTCTCTGGAGCAGGCGGGGGTGCCGGTTTACTGCACATCGGATAGTGGGGAAGTGCAGGTCAGGTGGGACCTGGACACCATGGAGATCCGATCTTTGCGGACCAGACTTGGTTTGAAGGATACGGTTGACGGCCGGAGAAGAGGTACATACTGATGACAGGGAAGATATGAACAGGTGCTGAAAACATGGAGGAGATACTATGGAGTACATCCGCATTCCCGGAATTGAGGAGAAAGTATCCCGGGTGGCCCTGGGCACCTGGGCTATTGGCGGTTGGATGTGGGGCGGAACAGACGAGGCTGAATCCATTCGGACCATTCATGCCGCCCTGGATCAGGGTATAAATATCGTGGATACCGCTCCGGTGTATGGTTTTGGACGCTCAGAAGAGATTGTGGGTAAGGCTTTGGCCCAGGACGGCAAACGAAAAGAGGTGGTCCTGGCCACCAAGGTGGCCTTGGAATGGGATCCCCAGGCCGGCAAAGTCTGGCGCAATGCCGCCCCGAGCAGGATCCGGCAGGAGGTGGAAGACTCCTTGCGCCGGCTGCAGACCGATATAATCGATGTCTATCAGGTGCATTGGCCGGATTCCAATGTTCCCTTTGCAGAAACGGCCCAGGCCTTGGATCAATTGAAAATTGAAGGCAAGATCCGGGCAGTGGGGGTGAGTAATTTCTCTGTGGACCAAATGCAGGTTTTAGGGCGGGAGACAGATCTGGCTGTATGCCAACCGCCGTTCAACATCTTTGAAAGGGATATTGAGGACGATGTCCTGCCCTACTGCCAAAAGCAGGGCATGGCCACCTTAACCTATGGGGCCCTGTGCCGGGGGTTGCTGACCGGGAAAATGAAATCGGATACGGTATTTACTGGTGACGACCTGCGCTTGGTGGACCCTAAGTTCAGACAACCGCGTTATTCTCAGTATTTGCAGACTGTGGAGGCCTTGCAGGAGCTGGCTCAGAAAAGGCATGGAAAGGACGTCATCCATTTGGCGGTCCGCTTTATTTTGGATAAAGGGGTCAGTGTGGCCTTGTGGGGAGGCCGCCGACCTGAACAGATGGACCCATTGAGCCAGGTCTTTGGCTGGAACCTCAGTGATGATGATTTTCAGGCTGTTGACCGTATCCTGGAGGAGACGGTGACCGACCCGGTGGGACCGGAGTTTATGGCTCCGCCGCACAGGTAGGAAGGTATGAAATTTGTCACTTCGCAGCTCCTGTATTTCTTCCAGAGCCGGACGGCCAAAAGAAACGTCAAGGCCTTGGGAAAGTTCCTGTTGGTCCTGATCCTGCTCATATTCACGTACAGTTGTATCTTTCACCACTTAATGGCCCTGGAGGGGCGGGAATACTCCTGGCCTTCCAGTATTTACTGGACTCTGACGGTGATGACCACCCTGGGGTTCGGGGACATCACCTTCACCAGCGACATTGGACGGATATTTTCGGTTGTGGTCCTGCTCTCCGGGGTCATCTTCCTCTTGGTCATGCTTCCCTTCACCTTTATCCAGTTTTTTTACGCCCCGTGGCTGGAGGCCCAGGACAAGGCCAGGACCCCGCGGGAGTTGGCCAAGGACATGCAAGGGCACGTGATCATGACCAATTTCGAGGCGGTGGCCATTGCCCTGATCAAGAAATTGGCCCAGTATAACTACCCCTATGCCATTTTGCTCAATGACCAGCAAAAGGCCCTGGAGCTCTATGATCAGGGATATAAGGTGGTTATGGGCGATTTGGATGACAGACAGACATATGAGCGTCTGCGGGCCTCGCAAGCGGCCCTGGTTCTGTTCAATCAGGACGATCAGCTCAACACCAGCGGTATCTTCACTCTGCGTGATTTTTCCTCCTCCACACCGATTGTGGCCAATGCCGAAAGCCAGGCGTCCATAGACATCATGGAATTGGCCGGGGCCAATCAGGTCTATCATTTTTCTCATATGCTGGGCAGATCCCTGGCCCGGCGGGTCCTGGGAGTAAGTATGCACGCCAATATCATCGGCAAGTTCGGGCAATTGGCCATTGCCGAGGCCCCGGCCATGCATACCCCCCTGGACGGCAAAGTATTGCGCGATAGCGGGATCCGGGAA
>CAZUER010000148.1:0-8436 GCA_964619345.1 uncultured Desulfohalobiaceae bacterium | reverse complement strand
CCGGTTCTTTTCAGGGCTTGAATAAGCTCCTGCTTTCTTTTTCAGTGCGGGTTATGGATTGGGGCGGACCTGCAGAAGGCAATGGATGGCTGGCTTCCAACACAGAGGGCAAAAGATGCTCGGGCTGAATACTGGGCTGATCGCAGACCACAAAGGCATATTCAAAAACGCTCTTCAGCTCCCGGACATTGCCCGGCCAGTGATAGGAATAGAGAATGTTCATGGCCTCATGACTGATGCCTTGTATTTTCTTGCCCGTCTTGGATTGCAAACGCTGAAAAAAGGTCTCAGCCAAGAGGGGGAGATCATCCAACCGCTCCTTGAGGGCCGGCAGGTGCATGGGAATGACATTGACCCGGTAGTAAAGATCTTCGCGAAACTTCCCAACCTGCACCAGTTCTTGCGGGTCTTTGTTCGTAGCCGTGATAATGCGGACATCTACTGGAATAGGGCGGTGATCCCCTACCCGTTCAATAACCCGTTCCTCCAAAACACGTAAGAGCTTGACCTGCGTAGAGAGAGGAATGTCTCCTATCTCGTCCAGGAAGATATATCCTCCCTGGGCAGCCTGGAAACGCCCCTCCCGGCTGGCAACTGCCCCAGTGAAGGCACCTTTGACATGCCCAAAGAGTTCACTTTCCAACAGTGATTCCGGTAGGGCAGCGCAGTTGACCTTGATCAAGGGTTTGTCCTTTCTAGGGCTGGATGAATGTATGGCCTGGGCAACAAGTTCTTTGCCTGTCCCACTCTGTCCGGTAATAATCACCGGCGCATCCGACTGAGCAGCGTTGGGAATCAAATCAAAAATGGCTTGCATGGCAGGTGAGTGGCCTAAAAGCCCGTGTGAACTTACGTCTGCTCCCAATTCTTTGCGAAAAGCCTCAAGCTGCTGCTCTTTTTCCACGATCTCAGAGAGATCGGTCAGGGTCTCTACAGCTCCGATCATGGCCCCGTCTTGGCCAACGAGGACCGAGGCATTTTTCATTACAGGCAGATAGTGCCCGTCCTTGTGCTGGATCATGCAATGCCGCATGCGAACTTTTTGGGTCCGAAACAGGGAACACCAGTAATCCTTTTCCTCTGAGCGGACCTTTTGGCACATGTCGCAATTAAAAATAAGACAGGTATTTCCCAAAAGTTCCTGGCGGGAATAGCCTGTCATTTTCTCCAGCCCCTGATTAACGGAAACGATTTGACCCTCAGAGCTGACCACCATCACCCCTTCCTGGATCGTATCCACCACTGTCTTCCAATAGGTGTTCATATCCTGTTCAAACATACATCCGCACCCTCTTGCTTGCTATACACATGTTCAGTTTTTAATACCATGTGAACACTCTGATTGCCAAGAGTTTATGCTTGAAAAATTTCCCGGACATGAACAAGAAATAAGTATTTGCTTTTACAGATTTTATATTTGCCACGATCAATCCACAGTCATCTTACTCTACCTTGGCATTGATATTGCTTTATTTTTAAAGACTCTGGCTGTACTCATAGGAGATTGCCCTGAACGCTTTGACAAGGCTGGAACATGGCTGATGGCAAACATTTTGTCCTTGACCTCAAAGGACTTTTCTCCCCGCTAGCCTATCTGAAAGCCATTCAGGTGTACAATAAGATGGGGCCTGGTGACACCTTATGTGTTGAGCATATTGATCCGGAAAGCATTGATGATTTGATCACTATTTTGAAAAAGTATCCCTTGCACTTTTCAGGGCCCATGCATCAAGATGGGCGATATGTACTACAACTAACGAAAATAAAATAAAAATGGAGGACAAGTATGGACGTGCAAAACATTCAAGCCGATCAAGTATTGGATACCAGTGGGCTGAGCTGTCCCATGCCTCTGCTCAAAACCAAGAAGGTGCTCAAGAACATGTCCGCCGGCCAGGTTTTGGAAATCATTGGAACAGACCCGGGATCAAAAAACGATATCCCTGAATATTGCAATAAAGGGAATGCAGAGTTTTTGGGGTATGTAGATGAAGAAGGGAGCAAAACCCGGTATTTCGTTAAGGTCGTTTAGGGTATGTTCACCGGACTATTGGCATTCCGGACAGTACTCATCAAAATTTACCCCTTAAAGTGAGCAGGAGACGGGAATGAAATCTATCATTGTGCTCATCAAAGAGCCGGAACAACAATATGAAGGCCTCAGAACCAGCTTGGGAGCCCTACTGGAAATGGCCTCGGTCTCAATGGTGGTTTTGCATCACGAAGTGGCCAATATGGATGAGGCCTACCAGGAAAACATGGAGTTTTTAGACGAAATGGAGGGAGAACGTTTTTCCAACAATCAGGCCAACGTAGATAAGTATGGGTTTTTGCCCATTACCATGTCTGAATTGGGCCTTAAAGTAAAAGAAGCGGATATCGTCATCCCCTTTTGATGGAGGTTGGTCATGGAAGTACTGCATATTTGTCGGACCGTCCCGGATGAGACCGTATCCACTCTTATCCAGGAGGTATCCGAACCGGAGGCCCGCATTCTGCATCTGTATGTGGACGATGTGGATTGGGAGGAAGTGGTGGATGCCATTTTTGAAGCCCCAAAAGTGATCAGCTGGTGGTAGAGAGGTCAGAGGTCAGCTTTGCCTCCGGCAAATCTGACATATCTTTTGCCCCAAAGTGGGCAAAAAAAATTGCCGGAAGGATATACATATGGCACAGTTACTCGGGATTATGGTCAGCTCAGACAAGCACCTGGACTATGTGATCAACCTGACTGTCGCGGCTTATAGCAAAGACATCCAGGTCAAGATCTTTTTCACCGGTCGATCTGTCCTTTTGACCCAGAAGGAAGAATTCAAAGAATTGGTCGGCAAGGCCCAGCTCTATGTCTGCGATGTCAGCTTCCGGGCCAACGGTCTGGAAGGTAAAGAGGTCCCAGGGGTGGGTTTTAAAGAGTTTGTGACCCAGGCTCGCAATGCCGAAATGCTGGAGGAAAGCGACCGCTACCTGGTACTTTGAGGGTATCCGTAACTTTTCATACGAACATGTCTGTCCTCTGGGCAGGCATGTTCAGCTTTTCCTCGTATAATGCTCTGTGAATATTATTGAACTTCCATATTCGCCGGACACTCCTGGGCATTTCCTGTTTCTATCAAGCCAATACTTTTATCAAAATCAGCATACATCGGATCGGTGTATTCATGGTGACAGGCCAGGCAGGGTCCTGGCCTGAGTATGGCCCTGAGCTCATCCAGATTAAAAGACCTGCGGGCGGGACGGGACGTGGTCTGCAGCTGTGTCCCATTCAGGCCGACAAATGCTCCAGGAGGGATCTGCAACCCAAAGTGGGATTTTTGCGAGTCGTACAAGGGTTGGAAACGTATTTGCTTTTCCCCATACAAATATCCCTGGCCCAGGCCAATGGCCTTTGGGTCCAGGTGGCATTCTATACAGGTCCGGGAAGCAGTTCTGGTGGTATGGGGATCAAAGGTGGTCATAGCCGGTATGGTCTTGGAGTCTTGGGGTTTGTGTTGGCCCTGGCGGTCAAAGACTGAAATCATGACCTGACAGGGAGCAAAGGGTTGTATTTCCTCTTCCTCCACCCCCAAGATGGGGTTCACCAGCCGCATGTAAGAGCGTCCTTCTTTCCACTGCCCTCTGGTCTCCTGCCCGGACAGCTTATCGATTTGGAACCTGTCCCGCCGGTACTCCAAATGGCACCCATAGCATTGGGGCATGAGCCGGCTGTGGCAGGCCTGGCAGCTGAGCCGCTCATGTCCGGACAGGGTGTGATGGGGCTGGGAAAGATCCGTGGACTGCACCGGCACCGGCTTTCCGTCCAGTTTGCGGAACAGGACCGCCTGCCGGCCGATGGAGCGGAAGTGATAGAGGGGCGCCCCCTTGGGGGAATAGACGATATTCGACGTATCCAGCTGGGGAACAGCCCGGTTTAAATCGGACAGGGACCGGGCCAGATCGTCCCCAGAGCGCAAGGCCTCAAACTCCGGGTCATGGCACATTTCACAGGTGATCTCGGTCTGCTCCTCCATATACTCATGCTCCTCTCCGTCCCCCATGAGTTCCCAGTGGGTATGGCAGTCGATGCAGGTCAGACCCTTTTCAAAGTGCACGTCGGCCGGACCTTCCATGTAGAACCTGCCCCCGGATAAGCGCCTGGTCCCCGGAGAACCGCGGACATATGGGGTCCCATAGCCTTCTGATTCAAACAATCCTTGATAGGAGAGCCCCTGCCTGGCCGAACGGTTGTGGCAGCGAAGACAATTGTCCGCCGGGATCCTAATCGAGAGCCGGGAATGATTAAAGGACGCCAGGGTGGGATCGTCCTCGGTCCGGCCCTTTTCCACCACATGGCAGGCTGAACACCCACCGCCCCGTAAGCCGATTTCCCCTTCACCATCCCGGACCTTCCATAGATGGCAGGAGGCGCACATCTTGGCGAACTGGTCTTCAGCCAGGCTCAGCCGCTCCGGGTCCCGGAGCATTCCAGGCACGTCCCTGGGCGCGGCCGCTAGCTGTTCATCCGTTTCCCAGTGGTAATACAGGGTATTTAATATGCCCTTATTGGTAGCCATAATCGAGGTCCTGACCCGGGGGACGATGTCCGGATGACACTCGGTCCGGCCGCAGGTCTGATCAGCCACCCGGAGATCACCCGGGTTTTGGACCATCCCGGCATGGGCCCGTTCCTTATCCAGAGAATGCGCGTTTCCCAGGTGGCAGGAGACGCAACCCAGGGCAGAGACTGGATGAGAAGGATCAGGGTCGCTGACCTGGTCGTGGCAGGCCAGGCATTTCTCTTCAACCGCCGCTCTGGAATCCGGCCGGTGCATATCCTTGACCAGGACCGCCCCCAGAAGCAGGCCGATGCATATGACCAGCAGCACCCTCACTTCACAGGCTCCTTTGCATATAAACAGCCAGGGTTAAGACCATGTACGCAACCAAGGCCCCGCAAAGGCCCAACCTGGCCACCAACCTCCCCCTGCCCCGGGTCAAAGGCAGACCCAAAAAGATGAGAGCCAAAAAGCCGGGCCAGATGATTCCTGTCCACAAGGGATTAAAATACTTGAGCATTTCTTGCAATCCCAGGAAAAACCACGGTCCATACGCCTCTTGGACCACAGCTTGCGGGGGGAGAGCCAGGGGCATGGGAATGATCATAGCTCCCAGCCCGCAGAGCAAAAAGGCGACCAGCAGAAAGTTTCCCCGAGGCAGCCAGGACCGGATATGGTTTCTGAGCAGAAACCCCAAGGCCAGGGGGGTCAGCCAGCAGTGCCACAGATAGGGAAAAAAGAAGAAATCCGCACCCGAACCGATGAATAATGCCCCCAGGTCCTGACCGACCAGGGGAATTGAGGCCGCCAGGTTGCGCAATATGGTCCCGGCCAGAAGTCCCTCCTTGTCCCCTTTGAGCACATACCCGGTGAACAGGAGGAAAAGGGCCAGGGCAGAGGCCAACCACAGGCGGGCCCATTCAACCAAGGTTACCAGGCGGTCATTGCCGCGTACAAAGTGGTCCAGGACATGAAGAAGAGTTAAGATGACACAGGCCTCTCCGGACAGAAAATGGATGCGGCGGAAGAACCATCCATAGGGGATGAGGGTGGTGAGGGATTCCACCTGGGCAAAAACGTCGCCGTATGGTCGGTATTGAAAGATCAGAATCAATCCAGAACCGATACTCACCAACCCGGTGGCCAGGGCCGCCCGGGGCAGTATCCGGCTGATCATACCTGATGAGGGCCAGAAGTTTTTGATCATCTTCAGCCCTTGATTGGCACGGTTACCTGCAGAGCACCGTTTTCCAGCTGCACGGACTGCAAAGCAGGGAGATCGGACCGGGCCGGGCCCCGCAATCTGTTTCCCTGCACATCATAGGCGCTTTTGTGGCAAGGACAGATAAGTTCATTGCGGGTCTGGTCGTACTCCACTCTGCACCCCAGATGCGTGCATCTGGTGGACAGGGCCTGCAGGGAGTCATCTTTGGGAACCAAGATAGCTCCCTCCTTGGTCTGAAAAGGCCTCTGCTCATGGACAGCAAAGTCAACCATGCGAACCCGAAGCTCTTGCCAGGTTATAAGGCGGACTATGGGCCATCCCCCGGCCGCCAGAAGGGCGCCCCAGGCCGAAGAGCGAAGCACATACTGCAAAAATTGCTGTCTGGTCACCGCTCCCGCCTCTCCTTTATTCTATCTTTTTCGGATTCTAGGCCCGGGAAGAGTTTCCGGCACATTTCCTTTTTTGGCGCCTTTTGACCCCAAAAATATATCAGTCCAGCCGTCGGCTGGACTGATATATTTTTTGGTCTGAAAAAACTTTTCCCCATACCCTGCTTGGGGATCAAGGAGGCGGCGGCGTTCGTCAGCATTGAGCAGACGCATGGAATCGATGGCCGGAGGGCTGGGCCGCAGGAGTTCAAAGTCGGTTCCTGCCGTCAGGCCGGAATCTTCGGACCAGCCCAGCCCGGCAGCCATGGTTTGACCATGACATGTCTGGCAGGGCCTGCCCTGCTTGGCCGTGGTATGGGGAACATAGGGCATAAAGGCCCAACCCGGCCCCTCGCGGTCGCCTCTTTCGGGCACAACACTGTCCAAAAGGACCCGGCTTTGCTCATCCACATAAGAAATCCGATACTGGTGCAAGGGCCGAAGCAGGCTGATCCGGCCCTGGTGATCGACTCCCAGAACCATGTTCTCCCAGCGCCGGAATCGATACCCTTTGAGCCAGACACCCAGACCACTTTTCCCGGTCAACAAATCCCGGGAGGTTGGTGTTCTGTCCGCATCGGCCAGGAGTTTTTCCAGTTCTGCCTCCAACCGGGGATCTCCCTGTCGGATCAGGTAGGTCCAGACCCGGAAATCTCCTCCGTCCTGGCGTTGCAAGCTCAGGCCGTAGTCATGGGCCGTCCACTGGGCATGGCAAGCGCTGCAGCGCAACCGGGAGTGAACCCTGGGGTTGTGTGAAAGGGCATCCGCAACAAACCGGGGCACCTGACGCCGTGTTCCGTCTTTGGCATCAAAAAACCACTTCCCGGACTCAATATACAGACCATCGACCTCCGAGCTCGGCTTGGAGCGGGCGAATCCGCCATGACATTCCTGACAGGATGTTCCTGGGCTGTCCAGGGCAAACCCGGCCAGGCGACCATCACCCATGACATCGTCCCGGGAGTGACAGTCCACACACTGCAAACCCCGCCGGGTATGGACATCTTGGGCCAAGCTATGCACAGCTCCCCGACTCTGCTCATGAGCCCGACGATCTCCCAGCCTAGCCTCCTGAAAAAAGGAGTCGTAGTCCCGCTCAAAAAGCCCATGGGCATCGGAACCGACATAGTTGGGCTGATGACATTTCAGACAATGGGAATCCGGAATATCAGCGGTCAGTCCATGGACTTTGGGATACCCTGACTGGCCGCCGTCTATAGCCTGGTCCTGGCCGTGATAGCGACCGTCGGATGCATATATAACATGACAGGCCGCACAACCCCTGGATCGGTACGGTGGAGTATGCTCCGACCCGGCCGCCTCCACGTGGCAGCCCAGGCACTTCCGGCGCAGGAGGTCGTCGACCAGATCTGCGGGCCGATCAATCCGAGCTTTAGCGGAGGGAAGAAGCGGCAGGTTTCCTCCCGCTCCGTACACTGGGGGAAATGCACTGGCCTGAGCCCCAAAGAGAAACCGGGTCTGATTGACCATTCCGGCCAGGGTTGCGTGCAGGCTGGTCTGAAAATTTTGCACCTGGTTTTGATGGCAAGGAGAGCAGATCTTCTGAGCCGAGCTCAAGCTGGCCGGATTTCTGATGATCCTGGAATGGTCCTTCAGAGCCCGTTCCCGATCCTGGGGAAGGACATGACATATGCGACAGGCAAAGTCATGTCCCTTCCCAGCCGACTCAATACCCTGGTGGCAGCTGAGACAATCGCTGATGTCCTGATCAAAATGGTTTTGACACCCCGATATGCATACCACAAGGCACAGGAAGGATAAGAGCGCTAGCCGGCCTTTTGCAGGGGTGGTTGAATAATGACAACTTCCTGGTCCCACGTTGTTACATGTATGGTATGCTATACTCACCTAACATAGGAGGGATCTGGGTGAAATGCAGGCAACATGCCCGCCTAAACCTCGATCACAAACCGTTCCGTCTCTTCGTTCCAGGTGACTAGAAGGTACCACAGAACCATAAAGGCGGCCACGGCCAACAGGGTCCCCTGGTATCCAAGATAAGAGGGTAGAAAGACCTCAAAGCCGACCAGCTTGCTCAGCAGCGGAGAGCTGTCGATACCGGCCCGGACCAGGGAGTTGGAAAGGGCAAAAAATACAACGGCCAGCAGAAGCTTGACCTGACCTTCCACCGCCCGCCAGGCCGTTCCACTCCCGCACCCCCCGGTGACCAGCATCCCGATTGCTGTCTGTCCACCAAATAAATGTTATGGGAGGGACTAATGCTAGAGCG
>CAZUER010000147.1:0-8655 GCA_964619345.1 uncultured Desulfohalobiaceae bacterium | reverse complement strand
ACGGCCGGATATCATCCTCCTGGATCTCATGCTTCCAGGCATGGACGGCATCACCGTGTGCAAAGAGCTGAAGGCCAAAACGGAAACAGCCCATATTCCAGTGGTGATGCTCACCGCCAAGGGAGAAGAAAACGACCGAATCCTGGGTCTGGAAACCGGGGCGGATGATTATGTGGTCAAGCCATTCAGTCCCAGGGAGCTGGTGCTCAGGCTGGAAGCTGTCTTGCGGCGCTCCCAGCCCCGGCAACCGCAGGAAGAGGTCTGGGAGCAGGATGGATTGCGGGTTGAGTTCGATACCTTTCAGGTTTTTGTGGATGACCACGAAGTCGAACTGACCAGTACGGAGTTCCATCTCTTGGCCGCCCTTATCCGGTCCGGAGGCCGGGTTTTGACTCGGGAGCAGCTTCTGGATCAGGTCTGGGGTTATGAGTTCGACGGATATGCCCGCACCGTAGACACACATATGCATCGTCTGCGGCACAAGCTGGGTCGAGTAGCGGACAGGATGCAGACCGTCCGCGGAGTCGGGTATAGATTAAAAAAGGCGGTTGAAAAGTGACGTTTCGCCACCGTATATTCGTGTCCTTTTCCCTTTTGCTTCTGGGGGCCTTGATTCTGGCCTATCTGGTGATGAGTAAGGTAATGTATCAAGAGATAACCGGCCAAGCGTATACGAGCGGCCTGCGGTATCTCAAACACATCGACTGGCTGATCAACCAAGAGCTGAAGATCACTGACCCAGAGAGATTGCAGCAGGTACTCACAGAGATAGGCCAGCGTCTGAATCTGCGGGTGACCTACGTTGCGGCCAGCGGTCTCGTGTTGGCCGACTCCGGGGTGCATAAAGAGGCCGTAGCAGCCATGGAGAACCACGCCCAGCGCCCGGAAATCAAGGAAGCCATGCAGGCCGGGACGGGAAGAAGCACCCGGTACAGCTCCACCTTGCAGACCAGCTTTTTGTATGTGGCTTTAGGCATTGAACCCATCAACGGTCCCCGTCCGGCTGTGCTGCGGGTGGCCATGCCCACGGCCCAGCTCCAATCCGCCCTGGACGGGATCAAAGGCCAGTTGGCTCTTTTTTTGGCTGTATTGCTCCTCCTGGCCGGTCTGCTCAGCTGGCTGATCAGCCGGCGACTGGGGGTGGAAATCAAGGACTTGAGCCGGACTGCGGAAGCCATTGGCTCCGGTGACCTGGAACAACGGATTGAGAAGTCCCCGGGGCGGGATTTTCAGCCCCTGGTCCAGAGTATCAATCGTATGGCTAAACGCTTGCAGTCCACTTTGCATGAAGTCTCTGTGCGTCGAGACGAGTTGGAGACCCTGCTCAACGGCATGCACGAGGGGGTCTTTGTTCTTGACTTTCAAGGCAAGGTCAGATTGGCCAATAAGGCCTTGCACCAACTGGCTGGAATATCGGGATCGATTTTGCATCGCGAACCTATTGAATTCCTCCGCAGCCCGGAGCTGCAGGATGCATGCCTTCGAGCCCTGCACAAAAAAGAAAAGGTAAGTGAACATGTATTCTTACATCTTCCCGGGAACAGGTTTGTGGAGGCCACCCTTATTCCTGTCAAGTTCAAGTCTCAGGAAGAAAGACAGCTGATCGCTGTTCTGCACGAGGTGACTGAACTGAAAAGGGCGGAGCAGGTGCGCAAGGATTTTGTGGCCAATGTTTCCCATGAATTGCGCACTCCTTTAACGGCCATCAAGGGATACGCCGAGTCTTTGGCCAGCACTCCCAAGCAGGATGATACGCACAACAATGCCTTTTTGCAGGTCATAATCCGCAATGCCAACCAGATGAACCACATATTGGATAACCTTTTGCAGCTGGCCAGGTTGGAGACCAATGGGGTCAGCCGGAGCGAGACCGTGGTCGATGTGTATGCGGCCCTGGCCAGGGCCTGGGAAATCTGTGCCCCTTTGGCCGAGGAGAAGGAAATCACTCTGGACATCCAATTTGAGTCCCAGACGGTATGGGTCCAAGCTGATGCAGATCAACTTGTGCAGGTGTGGGTCAACCTTTTGGACAATGCCTTGAAGTACAGTCCGGCCCAGAGCTGGCTCAAAGCCAGAGCCCAACAGGGGCAAAATGAGTGGGTTCTGGCTTTGGAAGACACCGGCCCGGGCATTGAGCCCGGACAGCAAGAGCGTATATTCGAGCGATTTTACCGGGGACGATCTGCACGGGAGGGGGCAGAGGTTGCCGGCAGCGGGCTCGGTCTGGCCATCAGCCGTCATCTCCTGGCCGATAACAAGGGCCGGATCTGGGTGCAAAGTCCGTCTCCGGATACTCTTCAGGGATCGGTCTTTTATTTCAGCTTGCCTTTGGCGGAGCCCAAATCAGAATAGAGGATATTTGGCAGCCTCGATGCGTAAAGGTCAATCTTTAATCTCCAAATCCCGGTTCAGGGCATCTGGTCTGGGAGATCAACAAAGGACAACGGCACATGACGGCAGATGTTAAGATGGAGACCCAGGGTTTGAGCTTTTACTACAACGATTTTCAAGCCCTGCAGGATATCAGCATAGCCTTTTACGCCCACCAGGTCACAGCCTTAATCGGGCCGTCCGGATGCGGCAAGAGCACCTATCTGCGCTGCCTGAATCGAATGAATGATCTGATCCCCGGGATTCGGGTCGAAGGCAATATCTTCCTTGACCAGGAGGATATTTATGACTCACACTTAGACGTCGTTGAGCTGCGGCGCCGGGTGGGTATGGTCTTTCAAAAGCCCAATCCTTTCCCCAAAAGCATTTATGAAAACATAGCGTATGCCCCCCGCATCCACGGCTTGGCCAGAAAAGGATCCCAACTTGATGACTTAGTTGAGGATTCATTGCGCAAGGCCGGTCTGTGGGACGAAGTAGGTGAACGGCTGAGCCAGCCGGCCACCTCCCTTTCCGGGGGGCAGCAGCAGCGGTTGTGCATAGCCAGGGCCCTGGCCATGGATCCGGAAGTTCTGCTCATGGATGAGCCGGCCTCAGCCCTGGATCCCTTGGCCACCCAAAAGATCGAAGAGCTTATTTTTGAACTGAAAGCCAGGCTGACCATCATTATTGTCACCCACAATATGCAACAGGCAGCCAGGGTTTCGGATCGAACCGCCTTTTTCTACATGGGCGAGCTCATAGAAATCGACTCCACGGACATTATGTTCACCAGACCGGGACAAAAGCAGACCGAAGAATACATTACCGGCCGATTTGGGTGATGCCCAAGATACGCGACGAGAGGAGAGCGCAGAGATGCATTTACATAAGGAATTGGAAAATTTGGAAGTCAAGATCATGAAAATGTTCGCCTTGACCGAAAGGGCATTGGACGCCTCGGTCAAGTCCTTGATGGACCGGGATGATGCCCTGGCCGAAGAGGTTATTCAGGGCGATCAGGTCATCAATGCCTTGGAGGTGGACATTGAGGAGACAATCCTGCATATTCTTGCTCTCTGGCAGCCAGTGGCCAGAGACCTGCGCTTTGTCATGGGCTGTTCCAAAATAGCCAACGATCTGGAGCGGTTGGGGGATCAGGCCACCAATATAGCCGAACGGGCTATTATGCTTAATCAACGCCCTCGGCTTCCCCTGATGAATGCGGTCCAGGCCCTGGCTGAAGTCTCCCTGGACATGTACCGCAATGTGATCACCGCCTTTTCCAAGCTGGACTGCGATCAAGCCGCAGAGGTGTGTGGACAGGACAATACAGCCGATGACTTGAATATAAAAATCATTCGCCGCCTTATTGATTATATGAACAATGAAAGCCTGATCGTGGAAAGGGCGGTACACACGGTCATAGTGGCCAACTCTCTGGAAAGGGTTGGAGATCTGTCCACAAACATAGCTGAAAATGTCTACTTCATTGTGCAGGGAATCAACGTCAAGCATTCCGACCGCTTCGATGCCCGGTGCGCTCCGCCGGGTGCAGAGGGCGACAGTATGTAGAGGAAGGGACTACCTGCATGGAGGCAAGACGATAGCGAGGCGAACATGAATGAAAAAAGGCGATATGCATATGAGTTGTCCAAGAGGGAACTGGGCCAGCTTTTACGTTCTCTGGCCGAAAACCTGGAAAGCAATTCTTCGGAGGTACAAGATTTCGGCCTTGATCTGTCCAATATACGGAAGATGAAAATCAGTGCCAAGAGCTGGCCGGAGGAGCCTTTTGTGGTCAAAGTGAAGATCACGCCCTGGCAGGCTGAGGATACTGAAGACGATGAAGGAGAAGAAGTCAACTATACCCGGCTGAAAAAGAGAATGAAGGCATACTACAAAGAACTCCAGACCAATCTTCAGGCCAATCAGCATCCGTCCCGGGAGATCGTCTCCGTATTTATCAAGGATTGTGAGCGGATGACTGTGTTTCAAGGTTATGGGGATGAATACTACAAGGCCTTCACGCATGCCTGCCGCGATTTCCAAAAGGCCTTTGACACCGAGGAGCTCGAAGAAATGCAGAGAGCTTTTCAGCGAATTGAATCCCTCAAAGATCGATGCCACGACAGATATAAGTAGATACGCCTGCGCAAAGTATGTTGGTATCCCAACCTCAATTTCCCCCCCTGGTCTTGGATGAGATTCCGGAGCAGGTAACCGACCGGGATGAGGCCATATTCTGGGGCATCAACAATGCCGCCCTGTCACCTGAGCAGGAGAAGCGGCTGTGCTCACCAGACAAGATTTTTCCCGGGCAGCGGGAAGTATTGGCTGTGCATTGGCATCCAGAGTTTGTGCCCATCCACCTGGCTATCCACCGTATGCAGGCCATGTTCCCCAATCGGGAACAGGAATTGGTCATACCCACCCAGCACAATGTCCTTCTGGTCCATGCCGACTACTGTGGCGTGGAAGTGGACTGCTTCTCCCGGCGTTTCAATCAAAAGGTGCAGCTCTTGCTGCATTTTGCCTCCAACAAGGTGGACCAAGCCGGGATATTGCAATCCATGCTCGAGCATACCCGGCAATACCGGGCAACTCAACTTTTGGACATCATCCGTTCCTTCACCCAGCCGGTTCAGGATCGTTTGGACCTTGCCGCCAGGCAGACCGGAGCAGACCAGGAGCTTATCCGTTTCATCGCCCTGCATGTCCGGAAGATCGACGCTCTCTTGCACGACCATATTCAGGAGTTACCTCTGGATATGGTCAAAAACAAGATGGTGCGCAATTTCTTTCACGCCTTGCGGCCTTTGTACGGCCATCAGCTCATCGATCGGGCTCTGAACTTCCTGCAGGCGGTGAAGGTGGCAGTGAAGCGGGATTTTCCTCTGCAGTACTTCTTCCGTACCTCAGAGATTATTGAAGAGGCCCGCAGCTTGGGCGCCGGGATAGTCGTTCCTCATCCGGAACAGTTCTGGCCTATTTTGCTTGCTGATTACGATGTGGACGGATACGAGGTATGGAACCCCCAATCACAAAGGTATACCGACTTTTTGATCGGCGTGGTCCAGGACAAAAACAGACAGCGCCCGGCCTCAGAGCCCCCCTTGCTTATCTTTATGGGTGACGATACCCATATGGGGGAAAAGGTCAAAGATGCACAGGAGCAAGACTGGGACAAGGCCGAACGCGAAGTGGGGTATCAACCAGCCTGGGACGAATGGGCGGTTCGCAATAAACTATTTCAAAACTCCATCAGCAGGGATATGGTCATTTCCGAATACAAAGCCCGGCTTCAGGCCCGGTAACTATGAAGATACAAGAATGAACGTAAAGAGACTTTTTGCAGTTTTGTCACGAAAGTGAGATGCGCAGATGCCCCAAAACCAAGACTTTTTTCATGAGTCCGTTCAGGATGCGTCAACCATCCGGGACCTTTTACAGGCCCTGCAAGAGGCCATGGAACAACGAAGGATCGTTTTATCCGCCGATGGGCAGGAGATTATCTTGACCCCGGAATCGCTCCTGCATATGTCCATCAAGGCCAGAAAAAAGGGCAGCAGCAACAAGATACAGATCAAGATCGTCTGGGAAGATCGGCATGAGGCGGATGAAGATTGTAGTGGCGGTCTATCCATAGGATCCTGACCATGGCCGGAAATGGACTTAACGACAACTTTCAGTTCCTCATCCTGGAAGTGGTCGGCCTTATCCGGCAGACCTCAACCTTTCTTTTGGCCCCAGAGGCGGAACTTTTTGAACATATTGTTTCCAGGGACGATTATGTCGATAACCTGAAAAACACTATTGAAAACGCCTGTTTTACCCACATCGCCTCAGCCACTCAAAACAAACTCTCGTCCCAGGCCATCAATGTCTATCGAAGCATCCAGACTATCGCCGTCAATCTGGAACGGATTGCCGATTACTGTGTAAACGTCGTCCAGCAGGTGCAATACCTTTCGGACCCCGAGTTTTTGCAGGAATTCGACTATCAAAGTATGATCAGGGAGATCCTGGCGGGAATGGATGAGATCTCCGGGGCTTTAAAGGACAAGAGCCTGCCCCGGTCCCTGCGGATTTGCCGTACGGAAAACGCTTTGGATCAGATGTGCAAGGCCCGCTTTGAACGTATCATGGAGGCCCTGCAGAAAGGCCCGGACCGGCCGGGCGATTATATAACCATCGTTTTCATTATCCGTTATTTGGAACGGATAGGGGATTCTCTCTTGAATATTGGAGAGGCCATTCTCTTTGCCATCATCGGTGAGAAGATCAAAATTCACCAGTTTCAGGCTTTGCAGGAGAGCTTGAACAGATCCGGTCTATCCACCGAGATCTCGGAGATGGACCTCACCTATCTGTGGGGCACCAAATCAGGCTGCCGAATAGGACGGGTGGAGAACAAAGGACATTCCAAATCCGGACAGAGCTCTATCTTTAAAGAGGGGATTTCCAGGAAAATCCGGAGGGAAAAGAAGTGCCTGGAACGATGGCAACAGATTTTTCCCGGGCTTGTACCCAAGATTTTCAGTTTTTATGAAGATGAGGACCAAGATACCGCCTCCTTGCTCCTGGAGCTCCTGCCTGGATGCACTGTGGACGAGACCATCTTGACTACAGATATGGAGACAGTGCGCAATACGTTTTTTATTCTCAGGGAGGTCCTGGAAGAAGTTTGGACCCAAACCCTGGTTCGCCAAACCACTCCATCCAAATGTCTTCCCCAGCTGCGCAAGCGTCTGGAGGCCATTTTGCATGTCCATCCCCGTTTCAAACGTGAATACCAAAGAATTGGAGAACGTGAGGTGCTTTCCACTGAGCAGCTCTTACAAGCCGCAGCCGAGATCGAATCTGGTTTGGCGGCTCCTTTTTCCGTATTCATCCACGGGGACTTCAACACCAATAATGTCGTTTACAGCCATGCAGAACAGAGAGTTCATTTCATTGACCTGCATCGCTCAACTTTCGGGGATTATGTTCAGGATGTATCAGTTTTTTTGATCTCCAATTTCCGGGTCCCGGTCTTTGAGCCTTCCTTGCGTTCCCGGCTGAATTGGATGACCCGAAGTATGTACGAGTTTGCCCTGGAATTCGCTCAAACTCAGGGGGATACCACATTTCAGGCCCGCATGGCTTTGGCCTTGGCCCGATCTTTATACACTTCCACCCGCTTTGAGTTGCGAGCCGATTTTGCCAAGAGCATGTTTTTGCGAGCCCATTTTCTCCTGGACCGTTTGATCACCCACAGAGGACAGAGCTGGGACAGCTTTGTCCTGCCGACGGACGCTTTGTATTATTGAATACGAAAATTTCAGTCTTGGGGCTGTCATTGTACTGGAGGAAACGAAGTGTATAAAATCGGAGTGGTGGGAACTCCCGGGGGAAAATCCTCGGAATGGCTGGCAGATGCGGTCCAGGCCCGGACCGGGTTTCGCCTGTTGGTGGATATGGCCAATGTGTCTTTGGATCTGCATCAAAGAACCGTCTTTTTTCAAGACCACAACCTCATGCAGCTTGATGGCCTGATGGTCAAGAAAATCGGGAACAAGTATGCCCCGGATCTCCTGGACCGCCTGGAAATCCTGCGCTTTTTGCATTCCCAAGGTGTACCCGTCTTTTCCTCACCCAAAAGCATGATGCAAGTCTTGGACAGACTCAGTTGTACAGTTTCCCTGCAATTGGCCCGTATCCCTATGCCCCCGACTGTGGTCACTGAAGATCCGGAAATGGCCAAACGAGTGGTGCGTGAATACAAAGAGGCGGTTTTTAAGCCCCTGTATACCTCCAAGGCCCGGGGGATGCGCGTGATTGGCGATACCCCGGATCTGGAACGCGAGATTTACGAATACAAAGCCCACAACGCCATCATGTATATCCAGAAGAAGATAGAGCTTAAGGGCCGAGACCTGGGCCTGGTCTTTTTAGGTGGCAAATATATTGGCACATACGCCCGCTGCAATGATGGGACCTCGTGGAACACGACCACGGCTAACGGAGGAAAATATCAGGCTCACACTCCAAAAGCGGAGAGTATTGAAATCGCCTCCCGGGCCCAGGGCCTTTTCGACTTGGACTTTACTTGCGTGGATGTGGCTGAAACGGATAACGGTCCCATGGTCTTTGAGGTCTCGGCCTTTGGCGGATTTCAGGGAATTTGGGAAGCTGAAGGTATTGATGCCGCTCAAATGTTCACCGCCTTCACCCTGAAGCAAATCCAAGGCACTCATTGCTCTTGAAAATGGGTCACCATTCAATGAAATCAGCTGGTGAAAT
>CAZUER010000146.1:0-8702 GCA_964619345.1 uncultured Desulfohalobiaceae bacterium | reverse complement strand
AAAATACCTTTCAGTGTATACAATTTTTGATCATTCTATCTGTATACATTTCAAAGTATTATGCCAAATTTTAAGGGCAATCGTCGTAAAGTCACGCTAGGGCTAGAAAACACTTGGTGAATGAGCTGGGATTTACTTTATATCCTGCTCATGAGAAGATCATGCACCATTTTCATAATTGGATGCAAAAGCATGAGCTGTTTATAAAACCATCTAAAAATGGTCCATATTTCCTCTTGGAGAAATATAGGTAAAAAAAATCTCAGGATTATTTTGATAGGATTTGGGACAGCCACCGCATACAAACGAGCTTCCTGCGGAGCTGGCCACAGAGGTTCAGAGCTGTGTTGGGAACCTGAACCAGGCCATTCGGCTGATGTGGAAAAGGCGGGACCGGGATGAGATTGAGGCCAGGGCCAAAATCCGCAGCGAGGATCTGTTGGTCTATATGGCCTTGAATCTTTCACCATCCATCAAAGATATAAACTATCAACCTCTACTTGGCCGAAATCTATGATCGTGGGATATTTTCAGTACTGCCCTGATTTTGCATCACCTGCAGATAATTTGTGTCGGGTTGAAGACGCCCTGTCCGGGATAGAGGCCGATATCATTGTTCTTCCTGAACTGGCTTTTACCGGTGGATGACTCCTGCAAACGATCTCTTTGCTGACAGACTACCCGAATACTATAACCTTGGTTCATGATCAAAAATTTAATCTTGAATATCGAACCAGATGAAGGTTTTTGTAGGGAAAGATATGGGTGGATAAAGACCGGATAAAAGACATGGCCAAGAACACGGATTTTATACCTGGAAATCCACAATGACTGTCACCGCTGGTGAAAACGATGTGCTTTTATCTCCAGATGTATGAATTTTGCTATAAAGCAAGAGTTCTTTTAAGATCTTGCGGGCCCTGCTCGGCAAGGCTTTTTCCCCTCGAAGTCAGCCAGTAACGAGGCCATCGTTGGAAAACTGGTTCATGGTCGGCGCAAATGATCTGGAACTAAGCCCTGCCTGGAAACCAAGGTGGATATATTTTGAAAGTAAATCTAAACACAACAGAGGAACCAAATGAGCTCAAAACCTGAAGGAACCGGCACCCGGCCTTGCTGGTTTGTCGGGGCAGCTTTTGGCGGAATTGATGATCAGTCCTCAAGATTTATTCAGGAAGGCACCTGGGAAATCAGCAATCCGTCAGAAAAAGAAACCGCTCTTGTAAAATCAATACAACCCGGTGATTTGATAGCTATAAAATCGGCTTATGTGCGTAAACATGGTCTCCCTTTTGATAATCGTGGAAATACAGTCTCAGTCATGGCCATAAAAGCAATTGGCAAGGTCAAGTCCAACCCAAAAAACGGGTACAGCATCAGCGTTGACTGGACAGCCCTTGATCCTCCCAGGGAATGGTATTTTTATACCTATAGAGCCACCATATGGCGTGTTTTACCCGGAAACTGGGAAGCAGACGCGCTGATTAGCTTTGCCTTTGAAGGCGAAAACCAGGATATTGATCGTTTCCGAAATGCACCCTATTGGCACGAACGATTTGGTGATGTTGCCGCTGAGCAGCGACGCTTCAACTGGACCCGGTTCTACGAATCTTTGGCCGACAAGCTCTTGGAATTCAAAGATAAGCGGGATAAGCTTATCGAAGGAATTCACAGAATCGCCAAAAAAGTTGACTGTATGTCGATCCTTCAAGATCAATATGAAAAAGGATCACCTGGAGGCCCGCTCAAAGATATCTGCCCGTTTACGGTTATGGGGATATTTAACCGGGGCATTAAAGATGACAACCGAAAGATTATTGCAGCTGAATTGGCAGCTCTTCTTGGTGTATCCGAACCGATACCGGAGTCTTTCGAAGGGATTCCGGTGGTCAACAATCAAAGATCCTGGTTCTTTGGATACCACTACAAACGACAACCAGATGACATCGACGCGCTCTGGGAAATATTTTCTCAGGGGATTGCTTTTTCCGAAGCAGATAATGCCGAGGTACGTTCTGCTTTCATAGCTGCATTTGACAATGCAACGCAACGCTGGGGCGTGGGCTGGAATCTCACCATTGGGCTATACTGGATCCGTCCCTGGAATTTCCCGACTCTCGATAATCAGTCTCGTAGTTATATCACAAAAAAGCTTAATATTCAGATTGGGCTCAATGGTCCGAAAGGTCGCTGCAGTGCAGATGATTATCTGACCCTGATGGACTCTCTTGAAACCAGATTCAAGGAGGAGGCCTACCCGGTTCATTCATTTCCGGAACTTTCTCTTGCAGCCTGGAATTTCAAGGACACCCAAACTCTAGGCCCTGATACCGAGGATGAAAACGACGACGAACCTCTTTCAAAGATAGGACCAGTACCTCCAATCGAACCGTATTCTGTGGACAACATCCTGGCAGATGGCTGTTTTTTCCCTCAGGAAAAAATCGAAATCATCCTTGAAAGGCTGCGCACAAAGAAAAATATTATCCTTCAAGGGCCGCCGGGAACCGGCAAAACCTGGATAGCAAAACGTTTGGCGTTAGCCCTAATTGGGCAGCTCGATGACACCAGGGTCCGTGCGGTTCAATTTCACCCCAATCTTTCCTATGAGGATTTTATTCGTGGCTGGCGGCCTGCTGGTGATGGGAGGCTTACGCTGGTAGACGGCCCTTTTCTGGAGATGATAAATGCAGCAGAGCAAGAACCTAAGGAAAAGCATGTCATTGTCATTGATGAAATCAACCGCGGAAACCCGGCTCAAATTTTCGGAGAAATGTTAACTCTTCTGGAGGCCGACAAAAGGACCCCAAGCGAGGCACTTGAGCTTTGTTACACCCGCTCTGATAACAAGAGAGTATTCATTCCCGACAACCTGTACGTGATTGGAACCATGAATATTGCCGACCGTTCCCTGGCGCTTGTTGATTTTGCCCTGCGCCGACGCTTTGCTTTCATAGATCTGGAACCGGCATTAAACAAGGCTTGGCATAATTGGGTTCACTCCCGGTGCGGAATTGATTCCGAAATTCTCACTGAGATTGAAAAACGGCTGAATCAGCTGAACAGTGAAATTTCCGCTGACGTCAATCTAGGCCCCCAGTTCCGTGTTGGACATAGTTATGTAACGCCGCCTTTCCGAACTAAAATCAATGATGGCCGGGAATGGTTCCGCCAGGTCGTCGAGACCGAGATTGGTCCTCTGCTTGATGAATACTGGTTTGATGACTTTGAAAAAGCGCAGAAGGCGCGTGAACGACTGCTCGAAGGATTTTAACAATGCCGTCCGGTGCAGTCCAGGCAAATACTAACAATGAAATCGGCCGGATCGGGAAAATCCCGGTACGCAACCTCTGGCTGCTCATGCTCTACGCCTCTGAGCTCTTTATAGACATTGACCAAGCAAAGCAATCTGTCGAAAATAATCCGGATGATATTCCAGATCTGGTCGCAGAAATCCTTTCCCGTCAGGTTGAGCGCCGTATCAGGCGCAACCTGAGTCATGGTTACCAATCCCGGTATGCTGTACTTGGACGGGTGCGAGGGCGTATTGATCTGCTTAAAACAGAGCGGCAGCAACTGCTTAACCGAGGCAAAGTGGCTTGCCGCTTTGACGAACTTACGGTTGATACCGCCAGAAACCGTTTTGTCCATGCTGCCCTGGAGGAGATCTCAAAGATAGTGCTCCGAGCCGATCTGGCTCATCGCTGCAGGTCACTGGCATCCAGCATGAAACGCATGGGCGTTTCCAGTTTACGCCCTGGTCGGGGGGAGGTGTCTGTTAATCGTTTTGGCAGACATGACTCGGATGATCGGCCAATGATTTTTGCTGCGCATCTGGCATTTAACCTGGCTTTGCCCAATGAAGCCTCAGGTGCCAAGCATCTTTCTTTGCCGGCCAAGGAAATAAGCTGGATTCGAAAGCTTTACGAAAAAGGTGTGGCGGGCTTCTATGATGTTGTACTTTCAAAGCTTGGATGGAATGTCTATGCAGGAAAAACGATTTACTGGCCCATTGAAAGCAAAACCTCCAGAATCGACGAAATTCTTCCCTCCATGCGAACTGACATCATTCTGGATCATCCGGCCAGCGGACGACGCATCGTTATCGATACCAAATTCAACTCTGTGGTAACAAGCGGATGGTATCGTGAAAAAACACTGCGAAGCGGATACATATATCAAATTTACGCTTACCTGAGATCCCAGGAAGACAGTGGAGACCCACTTTCAGCACAAGCCTCGGGTTTGCTTCTCCATCCATCTGTGGACGACATGTTAAACGAGTCTGTAGTGGTCCAAAACCATGAAATCCAATTTGCCACCGTTGACCTGGGAGCGACAGCAAAGGAGATAAGAAAACAACTCCTGCAGGTGGTGGGGGCTGATTAGGATTATGGACCCTGAGCCTTGTTCCAAGCCTTACGGGTGCTGTGGGCATACTTCGCAGAAATGCCCTAGAATCGAGGATTACACATTCGGCTGTTCGTTCATGCCGATGAAAAGGATTATGAACAGTGTATTGAGGTCGCTTGAAAAATATTCACTGCTGTTTGTAAAACTGAAATTGAGCTATTTCACTAAGGCATCAATGCTGTTGGCGTTTATCAATGAGGATAAAAAAATGATCACACTGTCTGGGACGGTACAACGGGCATTTGATCTGCGTATGAACCTAAGGTCCAAAATCCTATCATGCACCTCAAGGAGTGATAGAGCACATGACACTCGACGACCTGTTTACCATGCACGGTTCAGGGGAAAGCCAGATCAAAAGTCAAAATCTCAAGGGAATCAAGATATCTATGGCCTCACCAGAAACCATCCGGGAGTGGTCCTTTGGGGAGGTCAAGGAACCGGAGACCATCAATCACCGAACCTTTAAGCCAGAATCCGACGGTCTGTTCTGTGCTAAGATCTTCGGACCGGTCAAGGATTACGAATGCAATTGCGGAAAATACAAACGCTTGAAGCATCGGGGCATTGTCTGTGAAAAGTGCGGGGTGGAGGTCATTGCCTCCAAGGTCCGGCGAGATCGCATGGCCCATATCGAGCTGGCTGCTCCAATGGCCCATATCTGGTTTTTGAAGAGCATGCCCTCCAAGATCGCCAGCCTTTTGGATATGACCATGGCCGATGTGGATAAGGTTCTCTACTTTTATTCCTATATCGTCATCGACCCCAAGCAGACCTCTCTAAAGCGCTATCAGCTGCTCAACGAAGACCAGCATGTGCAACTTCTCGATGCCTATGGGGACCAGGCCTTTCGCGTAGGCATGGGCGCCGAAGCCATCAAGGAACTTCTGGAGGACCTCAATCTGGAGGAACTGCGAACCACGCTCAAGGAGGACTTTACGGCCACCAGGTCTCAGGCCAAGAAAAAGAAACTGTCTAAACGGCTGAAGATCGTCGAGGCCTTTCTGGAGTCCGGGAACCGGCCGGAGTGGATGATTCTGGAGGTCGTCCCGGTCATTCCGCCAGAACTGAGGCCTCTGGTACCCCTGGATGGCGGGCGTTTTGCAACCTTTGATCTCAATGAACTCTACCGGCGGGTGATCAACTGCAATAACCGGGTGAAGAGATTTCTTGAGCTTTGGACTCCGAATATCATCATTCGCAACGAAAAGCGGGAGCTCCAGGAGGCGGTGGACGCCCTGCTAGACAACGGACGGCGGGGAAAGGCCATCACCGGAACCAACGGTCAGCCCTTGAAGTCCTTAAGCGATATGATCAAGGGCAAGCAGGGCAGATTTCGGCAAAATCTCCTAGGCAAGCGGGTGGACTATTCCGGCCGATCGGTGATTGTGGTCGGGCCTAAGCTCAAGCTGCACCAATGCGGATTGCCTAAAAAGATGGCCTTGGAGCTGTTCAAGCCCTTTATCTATGCCAAACTGGAAGAACAGGGGTATACCAGCACCATCAAAGGGGCCAAGCGGATGGTGGAGCGGGAAGATGTGGTGGTCTGGGACATGCTGGAAGAGGTCGTTCAGGAGTATCCTATCCTCCTCAACCGGGCCCCGACCCTGCACCGGCTGGGGATCCAGGCCTTTGAACCTACCCTGGTGGAGGGCAAAGCAATTCAGCTCCATCCCCTGGTCTGCGCTCCCTACAATGCAGACTTTGACGGAGACCAGATGGCCGTGCACATTCCCTTGTCTGTTGAGGCCAGAATCGAATGCCGTGTGCTGATGATGTCTACGAACAACATCCTCTCCCCGGCCAATGGGGATCCCATTGTTTTGCCCTCCCAGGATATCGTGCTCGGTCTGTATTACCTCTCCCTGACCCGGGCCTTTGAGCCGGGCGAGGGTAAGTTCTTCTCCTCCCCGGGTGAGGTCATCTGTGCCTACGATGCCGGGGCCATTTCTCTGCACGCCAGGATCAAGGTACGCATCGACGGGGAGATGCTCGATACCTCGGCCGGGCGGATCATCATCGGTCAGATCCTGCCGGAGAATGTTCCCTTCTACCTGGTGAATACCGTGTTGAACAAAAAGACCATCGCCCGACTGGTGGCCCAAGCCTATCAGATGGCCGGCACCAAGGCCACGGTCATCTTGAGTGACCGCCTCAAGGACCTGGGCTTTGAGTACTCCACCCAGGCTGGGTTTACCATCTCTGTGCAGGACCTGCAGGTCCCTGAGGAGAAAAAACGGCTTCTGGCCGATGCGCACAGCGAGGCAGAGGCCATCCATTCCCAGCACCAGGAAGGGATCATCACCAGGACGGAGCGATACAACAAAGTGTTGGACGTATGGACCAAGACCACCAACGACGTGGCCAAGGCCATGATGCGCGAGATCTCCCAGGATAAGGTCGTAAATCCCAGGACCCAAGAGACCATCCTGGAAGAGAGCTTTAATCCCATCTACCTGATGAGAACCTCTGGCTCCCGGGGAAATGCGGATCAGATGCGCCAGCTGGCCGGCATGCGCGGCCTGATGGCTAAGCCTTCCGGAGAGATCATCGAGACACCGATCACCTCCTCCTTCCGGGAGGGGTTGAGTGTGCTGGAGTACTTCACCTCTACACACGGGGCTCGGAAGGGCTTGGCAGATAAAGCACTCAAAACAGCCAACTTCGGATATCTGACCCGGCGGCTGGTGGATGTGGTCCAGGACGTCATTGTTTCTGAATTGGACTGCGGCACCGTGGACGGGATCGAGATCACCCGGCCCAGCGTCACGGATGAGCAACAGGAAACTTTGATCGAACGAATCCTGGGCCGGATGGCCATGTTCGATATCTTTAATCCGGAGACCAAGGATCTGCTGGTTCCGGCCAATACATTGATCGACGAGCGGGCCGCCCGGCGTATTGAGGACGCTGGGGTCCATTCCGTGGTCATCCGCTCAGTTCTGACCTGCCAGAGCAGGCAAGGGGTATGCGCCTATTGTTACGGCCGGGATCTGGCCAGGGGGAATTTGATCAATGTGGGTGAGTCCGTGGGCATCATCGCCGCCCAATCCATTGGCGAACCCGGGACCCAGTTGACCATGCGCGCTTTTCATATCGGGGGAACGGCCTCCAAGGAGATCGAACAATCTTCGATCATCGCCGGCTATCCAGGACAAATCACCTTGATCGGTGTTCACACGGTGAGGAACAAAGAAGGCCAGCTTATGGTCATGGGCCGGAACGGACAAATCGGTATTGTGGAAAACCAGAGCCGGGAACGGGAGCGCTATACCCTACCTGCCGGGGCCAGACTCTTCGTTCAGGCCGGTGACACAGTCCACGCCGGAGATGTTCTGGCCCGCAAGTCGCTGGAAAGTACGAAGATCAAAGACATTATCAGCGATCTATCCAGGGTGGAAGAACTCTTCGAGGTACGCAAGCCCAAGGACCTAGCGGCAATTTCCGAAATTGAAGGGACTGTAAGCTTTGGTCCGGATGTCAGGGATAAGCGCAAGATCATTATCACCCCTGAGGCCGGTGATCAGAAGGAGTTTCTAGTGCCCAAGGGCAAACACATCACCGTACAGGAAGGCGAGTTTGTGGAGGCCGGAGAGTTATTGACCGAAGGAGTGCCAGAAATGCAGGATCTTCTTAAAGTCAAGGGAGAAAAATACCTGGCCAAGTATCTGGTGGACGAAGTCCAGCATATCTATCGTTTTCATGGAATAAACATAAACAATAAACACTTTGAAATTATTGTTCGTCGAATGCTAAATAAAGTCAGTGTCACTGATCCTGGTGGCACTAACTTTATCTTTGGAGAGCAGGTAGGTAAGCTAGCGTTTTTGGAGGGCAACTCAAAGGCCATCCTGCAGGGAGATAAACCCGCAACCGCCCAGCCCCTGGTCCTTGGTATTACCCAAGCCTCTCTGAATACCGACTCCTTTATTTCGGCGGCTTCTTTTCAAGGGACCACCAAGGTGCTCACCGATGCGGTCATGCAGTCCAAAACTGACTTTCTCCAGGGCTTAAAGGAGAATGTAATCATAGGTCGTGTCATACCTGTCGGGACAGGCTTCAGGCCATATATGAACCTGGATATACAGGTTCCGGAGCATGCTGAGCAGCCGGACAGGACAGAGTAAGCCCTTTCCCTTTTTTTCAGTGGTACAACAACGAAAACCGCTATTCGGGTTTGAAGCTGCTCACACCTGTGCGTATTCCCCGGGAAAATGGCCAGTGATTCCACGGCATGGTGGCCACCAATTCCACGGCATGATGGCCAGTGATTCCATGGGAAGGTGACC
>CAZUER010000145.1:0-8738 GCA_964619345.1 uncultured Desulfohalobiaceae bacterium | reverse complement strand
CATTTTAAGGATGGGTTGGCTGCGCCCAAAGCAAGCCTTGCGCAAACAATGATGACATGCCCTGTTTGTATCCTAGGCTGGAGAAGGCCGAGGCTTTGGCTATCGGAGGACTTAGCTCTTAACCCAAATGGCCGACTCAACTGGAATACTTAACAAACAGAGTTATGGTATTGTGAATTGGGTGTTCCAGCATTTGATTGGAAGAAATTTGGCGGTGGAAAGATGTGCTGGTTGGTACGAGCATGGCATACAAACTGTTGACATTGAGCATGTATTCCCCGATGAAATCACCACTCTTTCTGATGTCCAGAAAGATCTCTGAGCCGTCTTCTGTGAACTTGTCCAGCCTGACCCGGCCGCCTTTGATCAGGAACATGGTCGTTGCCGGGTCGCCCTGATGGAAGATGGCTTCCCCGGGATGGTAGAGCTTGCGCATGGCCGAGGCCCCAATCACCTTGAGCTCGTCCGTGGTCAGGCGGTCAAATATCCACAGCCGACCGATACACTCCGGGCTGAGGTTCAGCTCCCCAGCCCAGATATCTGCGCACACGCAGCCTGACGACATAGGCCCTCCCCATGGTTGAAATCCAGTCAAACAATACCTGATCAGAACAGGAGTGACAAGTGGGATATGAAACATGCAGGGCCCCGTTGTGAATATTTGACCTGAAAGAATATTTGACTTTCTGCATGATAGGTATGCAGCTTCAGCTATCACAGAGTGTGACCCATCATTGACTTTTTATAAACATCAGATGGCTCAAATGTCTGCTGCTCAGAGATATTTCAATTACTTTCTGTTTTCTATTCTCCAAGACTATGCCATGGGTACAATAAACTTTTGTCCAGTCATGCTCAGTTCACGATCATTGGACTGAGAACATATCTTCTGAATTTTCTTTAAAACCAACCCTGCAGCTGTCTGATCCCAAAACCACTTCCTGAAGGTTTTGCTGTCGGGGATATCTGCATCGGGTTTGGTCGTTGCCGCCTCAAAATAGTAGGATTTCAGGTCTTGAGCCGCCAAGCGCAATGCTACTGCGAGAGAAAATCGGCCAAGTAAGGCCTCCGAGGTCGCATCTTGCAAAAAACCCGTGAGCAGCTCTGTGACAGTTTCAGGGTCAAATTCCGCCATGGCTGTTCGGCCACGACGTTCAAGGCTCAGATCGTACCAGGGCCTCAGCTCTGCCATCTCATCTTGGAAAGCGGATATCAGCTTATCCAGCTCGTTTTCTTCAGTTGGACGGGCCGAAAAGTTGACCGGGCACACCCAATCGTTATCCTGCCCCCCGGATTTTCCCTTCCCAGGTATGTCTTCAGGAAAATCCACAAGCACAGGTCCTTGCTCTGCCTGAAAAAGCTCCAGGGCTGACCAAAGAACCTTTCTCTGAAATTCAGCCTCATTGGGGGCTCCCAGCGGCCGCCCCAGCTCAAAGGGTACCCAAAGGGCCCTCGGTGGCTTGATGATCTCTGTATGTTTGCGGATGAGGCTGATTTGAGTTGTTGGCAGGCCATGACTTTCGAGATAATGCGCCAACGCGCCCACGGCGCGAGTGCAAAAGGGTCATACCGGCACAAGGAGTACCGCATTGACCTTGTCACCGTGGAGCAATTGGGCCAGGTTTCTTGCTGGTTCGGCCATTGCCTCCGGGGATGCGGCGCCCATAAAAGAATAGTGGAAGTCAGCTACACTCCCGATCATTCTTTCCCGAGCCAGCTCATGGAGCCTATCCAAGGGAAAGACCACATTCCAATCTTGCTGGAATCCAGTCCGGTCAAAGTTCGTGGAAATGTGGCTCATCACCAAATCGTTTGTACTGACATTCCCGGGCACCACCCGATAGTCTCCGTCCATTCCAGCAAAAGGCCTGTCTTTGCGGCGGTGCAAGCCTGCAGTCGACACCAGGGCCACCCGTCGCTCAGAAAGTTCAGGACCCTCTGCCCAGGACATTTGTTCAAACTGTGGGCAGGGCAATTCAGCCAAATGCGAATACATCGGTTCTGGCATGTCTTCCAGTCGGGCCATATCCAAATCCTTTGTTTATACGTTCATCAAAGAGCTTGATCAGCGGGGATATGCCCCCGCTGATCAAGATCTACACATTAGTCCCGAAGCACGACCTTGCGGCCGCAGAACTCACAGCCGCCTTCCGCGGTTATTGAAGGCTGGCGCGGTGCTTCGCCTCCGCAAAGGCCGCATTTGGTCTTGCCAACGTCCTCCTCAAGAATAATTCGGCGCTGACACAGATCACAACGGCCGTCGTCGGTGACTTCCGGCTGTCTTGGGGCATCCCCGCCGCAGATTCCGCAGGCTGGCATAATTTCCCTCCTCTGCTTTGAGTTTCACATGGTTCTCATCATAGCGAATCTGGGCTGGAGGTCTGTAGCCGTTGTTACAAACAGGAAGGAAGGTGTTGTGACCGACCGGATTGGTGATGTGCAGATTCGTAGAAAGGCCAGGTGCTGAATGCCGCAGTCACCGCAGTGCCTGCAGCTCAGGATCATTCTTTTGGTTCCTGTCTCCAAGCCGTCCACAAGCTTCAAAAGCAGGGGGTGGTTCTCAATGTTTCTGGCCCACCTTGCAAAACGCCCATTTTCTCGACTCTCAGCGGAAAAAAACCTGGCGTGCAGCCCCTTCAGGAGTTGATAGTGCCACTTTTCTCCTTGAAGATTTCAAAGCCAAAGGCATCCGGGCTCAAAGAGGGGTTGCCTCCGGGATTGTCGGTAATGGATACTGCTGAAATGCGCCCGTCGGCAAAGCAGTCCCTGGCAATGCCCTTGACTGTGTCCACTGATCTGCCGGCAGGTTCGTTTCCCGGCAACAGCTCCAGAGTGGCTACAAATTTTTTAGGATCTGCTAAATCCTGCTGAAAGACTTGAAGCATGATATCCCTCACGGACCTGAAAATTTATTCAATGGCAATGAAATGTTTTTGATCCGTATCAAACAATTCTCCCCAATAGGGAAGTAAAGGAAGAAGGGTTCCCACTGGTGGCTCAAATAATTTCTATGTGATCTCGAGGCACAATATGCGCTGGCTTAAACGATTTCTTATTTTACTCATTCTGGCCGCTTTGGTCCTGGCTGGGATCAAGCTAGTCCTTCTGCGCAAGCAGCAGCTGCGTACGGTTCCCTCTCCTCAGAGGCCGGCCATGGTGGTGCATACAGAGCGGGTGATTGATGACTGCCTGGAAATCACCCAGACTTATCGGGGAGTTGTCCGTCCGGAACGGGTTGTGGCTCTGACCCCCCGCATTCAGGGCCGGATTGAGCACATGCACGGGCAGGCCGGAGACGAGGTCCAGGCCGGACAGGTCCTGGTCCGCATTGACGATCAAGAAATCCAGCAGGAAATAAACGCTCTGAGGGCGGATAGAGAGCGCATTCAAAGCCGGGTTTGGATTCTGGAAAAAAATTACAACCGCCAGCACAAGCTGGTCAAGCAGGGCAATATTTCCCAAGAGGTCTTTGATCAAACCAGATCCGATCTCCAGCAGGCTCGATCCGAACTGAAAAAAGCGGGCCACCAACTAAAGCAGCTCCAGACCCGGCTCGATTATACCCGATTGGATACTGATGTGAACGGCCGCATCCAAAAACGGCTTATGGAACCAGGGGACATGGCCCAGCCTGGAAAACTGGTCATGCTTCTGGAAGACGTATATGCCGGATACAATGTCCATGTCCGGGTCCCGGCCGCAGTGCAGGCTGACCTGCATCCCGGCCGGGAAATACTTCTCAGCTGGGGCGGCGAAAAGGAGACAGCGAGCATCAAACGTATCCATCCGGCCACAGCCCAGACCTCGGCCCTGGTCAAGATCGAGGCCTTTGTCCCCAAGCCTCCCTTCGACCTGGCCAGCGGAGCCGGCCTGCAGGCAGAGCTGGTCATTGACCGGATCTCAGGGTTGATCGTTCCTTCCCGGTCCGTGCTCAGCCAAGAGCAGGAAAGCTTTGTTTTTGTAGTGGATGACGAAAATCACATCCAGGCGCAGCAAGTACAGGTAATGGCCAGGACAGCTGACAAGGCGGCAGTGCGAGGGAGTAGTCTGAGCGCAGGCCAGCGCGTGGTGACCGGCCCCCTGTCCCAGCTCATGCGCTTGAGCCCGGGGATGGAGGTTGTGGTGACAAAGGAGCCGGCTTCATGAGCTTGGTAGACAAGACTTTTGATCACCCCCATCTGGTCCTGGCGGTTATCCTCCTGGGCGTAGCCCTGGGGCTGGTCAGCTTCCAGAGTCTGCCCCAGAACCTGTTTCCAGAGGCCAACTACCCCTCTGTGTCCGTGCTCCTGGTCTGGCCTGGAGCTGCGGCCGAGGATGTCCAGGCTCAGGTCACCCGGTATGTGGACGCCGAGCTGGCCTCCCTGGATCAGAGCCGGGAAGTACGGGGAGTGAGCAAGGATGAAGTAGCCGCCCTGAGCGTGGAGTTCGATTATTCCAAAGGCATAGACGCCGCGGTGGTGGACGTCAGCGCGGTCCTGGACCGCATCCGGTCCAGCCTGCCCGCCGAGCTCCTGCCCCCGCGCATCTTCCGGGTCACGGATGCCACCACTCCGGTGGCCACTCTGGCTGCAAGACCCGGTTCCGATTCCCGGTTGGACCTGAGCATGGTTCGCCAGATCTGCGACAACGATCTGCGCGAAGTCTTGCTCCGGGTACCGGAGGTGGCCCAAGTGGAGGTCTTCGGCGGGCGCAGGCCGGAAGTGCGCCTGGCTGTTGACCGGATCAAGATGGAGGAGTTCGGCCTGAACCTGGAAGAGATCACGGCGGCTATTGCCGCCCAGAACCGGAATATCCCCGGCGGAACTGTCATCCGCTCCCAGGAGCAATACCTGGTCAGCATCCAGGGGGAAAAGCTCCGGCTTGGTCAGCTGGAGGATATCGTTCTGGCCAGCGACGGATCCGGGGAGATCCATCTGCGGGACGTGGCCGAGATATCTTTTGCACACCAGGATATGTTTTCCTTTTTCCACGGCAACGGGCGGGAGGCCGTGGGTTTGAACATCCTGCGTCCGCAGAACGGGCACGTCAGCTCCACCCTGGCTTCACTCAAGGAGCATCTTCCGGAAATAGAAGCCGGGTTCGGCAATCTGGATCTGGAAATCGTGGACACCAGCGGGGACATCATCCAAACCTCCATTGAAAACATGATCTCCGCCCTGCGCGACGCCGTGCTCTTGACCGTGGGAGTCATCTTTCTCCTTCTGGCCCGGACCCGGGCCACGGCCTTAACCGTCATCTCCATTCCCTTCACCTTCCTGCTCACCTTTGCCGGAATGCGCTTTCTGGGGCTGGAGCTGAACATCGTGACCATGACCGGGATCATCCTGGCCGTAGGACTGCTGGTGGACGACTCCATCGTGGTCATTGAAAACATCGACCGCCACTTCCGGACAGGCGGCCGAAATGCCTGGCAAGCCGCCCGGACCGGTACCAGGGAGATTTATCTGGCCGACTTTTCCGGGACCCTGACCACTGTGGCCGTCCTTGTGCCCATCATGTTTGTGGGCGGATATCCGGAGCAGATTCTGCGCCCCCTGGCTCTGACCCTGTCTTTGGCCCTGATCTTTTCCTACCTGGTATCCATTACCATCATCCCCCTATTGGCCCCCTATCTCCTGGGCTCCTCCCGGATGGAGGACAAAGTGGGTCTGGTCCTGGAGTGGATATCCTGGAAAATTGTTGGCCCGCTGCAGGCTTTTTTCGTCCGGGTATTTACCCTGGGCTCCAAAGTCCGGTGGCTGTTCATCCCCTTGGGGATTTTGGTTTTGATCATCAGTATGCGCCAGATGCCCCTGGCCGGAAAAGATCTGATGCCGCCCATGGATACCGGGATTCTCATGGTTGAGTTTCAGACCGCTTCCGGCACCCCGGTGGATACGACCCAGGAAACGGTGGCCCGCATGGAGGAGATCATTGCCGACTATCCTGGTTTTGTGCGCATGGCCGCTGTAGGCGGGGCCGAGCCAGGGGTGATCAGCTTCGGGGCCGAGCGTACCCCTCAGGAGGGGCTGATCACCGCCCATTTTGTGGACCGCTTTTCCCGGGATAAGTCCATCTGGGAGATGGAGTCCGAGCTGCGCCGCGCTTTTTCCCGGCTGCCGGGGCTGGAGGAGTTCAGCGTCTTTGAATACGGGGCCACGCCTTTGTCCTCCATCAGCGCTCCGGTGGATGTACAGATTGCCGGGCCGGACCCCAAAGTTCTGGACCGGCTGGCTGCTCAGGTGGAGGACAGGTTGTGGCAGGTGCCGGGCTTAAACGGGATCAGCAGGTCCTGGGAGCGAAACAGGGAAGAGGTGGGGCTGGACGTAAATCAACGGCGCATGGCTGCTTACGGGATGACCGCCGATGATATCAGCCGGGTCCTGACTGCCTCCACCCAGGGACTCAAGGCCTCTGTGCTGCGTATCCCTGGGCAGAAAGGCATTGAGGTCAGGGTCCGCCTGGAGGGCACCGGGACCTGGTCAGTGGATAAGTTGCAGGACGTGACCGTCATGTCCGCCCAAGGCCCCATTCCCTTGCGGGAGGTAGCCGAGTTTGAGCGGGTTCTGACTCAGGACCGGTTCATCCGCGAAGATCTGCAAAACGTGGTCAATGTGTACGGCTACCGGGATACCACAGCCATATCCCACCTGCAGGAAGGTGTACGCAAGGTTTTGCAGGATCTGGATCTTCCTCCGGGGTACACCATCAGCCAGGAAGGAGAGGTCACATTCATGAACGAGAGCTTCTCCCGCCTGGGGCAGGCCATCATGCTCTCCCTGATCCTGCTCTATTTCTCCCTGGTGCCTATTTTTCGATCTTTCGGCCAGCCTCTGACCGTTATGGTGGCCATTCCCCTGGCCTTTATCGGGGTCTCCTGGGCCATGCTCCTGGCCGGGAAGCACTTCTGTATGCCCGCTTCCATGGGCATGATCCTGCTCTCCGGGATCGTGGTCAACAACTCCATTTTACTCCTGGATTTCATCAATCAGGCCCGGGAAAAGGAAATGGCCAGGCAGGAGGCCATCGTCCTGGCCATCCAGACCAGGACCCGGCCAATCATCATGACCGCCCTGAGCACCATGGCCGGAATGGTGCCCATCGCCCTGGAGATGGCTGTTGGGTTGGAGCGGCTGTCACCCCTGGCCGTGGTGGCCATTGGAGGACTCCTGGTGTCCACACTGCTCACCCTGGTCTATGTGCCTATTTTCTATATGGTATTCGACGACATCAAAACCAGGCTGGCCTGGAAAAAGATAAAAGAATAAAATCATGTTCAAAGGACATATTCCCGTGACAAGAAAAGCTCACCGAATAAAGCTCTGCTGGGGCATAGAAAGCGGAGGGTGTCCCAACCTTCTCTTTCAGGAGCCCACCCTGAAACAGGATTTGGAATCTGATGTTGAACGCTCCGGCTGGCCGGAGCTTTTAGGCCGCATTCTTTTGCGGGAGATCAAGCCTTTGGACCAGTTCTCCATCAGCGTTTCCGGATGCCCTAACGGGTGTTCCCGGCCTCAGATTGCTGATTTTGGGCTCCTGCAGGCCAGGCACCCCGAACTATCCGGAGAGGCTTGCACGGGATGCGGAGAGTGTGTCCAGGCCTGCCGGGAGGGAGCTATAGAGGTGCTTGATGGTGTGGCCATGATCGATCCAGAAAGCTGCCTGTACTGCGGCGTCTGCATTCGAACCTGCCCGCAAGGGGCCCTTTCTCCAAAAGTTGAGGGCTACCGGGTCCAGGTCGGGGGCAAACTGGGCAGGCATCCGCGTCTGGCTGACGAGCTCCCTGGCATTCAAGCTCGCGGCCAGATGCTGGAGATCTTGAAACGCTGCCTGGAGCTCCATCAAAGACACTATCAGCCAAGCCGCAGATTCGGGCAGGTTGTGGCCCAGCAGGGGGTCCTGCAGCTTCAGCCTGGTTAACGTGGTGCTTTTTCTGTTATCTGTCATCTGCCCTCTGCGCCTGCTACTGTCTGCAGGCGCTCATACTGAAAAAAGGAGGTCATCAATGAAAGCACGGACCATAACCCAAGGTGTTTCCTGGCTGGGGGCCATTGACTGGGATCGGCGGCTGTTCGACTCCCTGATCCCCCTTCCGGACGGAACCAGCTACAATGCCTACATCATTCAAGGCAGCGACAAGACCGCCCTGCTGGACACTGTGGATCCAGACATGGCAGAGGTGCTGCTGTCCCAACTGGAAAACGTTTCCAGAATTGATTACCTGGTTTCCCATCACGCGGAACAGGACCATTCCGGAACCCTGCCATTGGTCCTGGAGAAGTTTCCCCAAGCCAAGGTCGTCTGCTCCACCAAGGCCAAGAGTATGCTCATGGACCTGCTTCAAATCCCTGAGGACAGCTTCCTGCCTGTGGAGGACGGTCAGAAGATCTCTCTGGGGGACAAGAGCTTACAGTTTATATACACCCCCTGGGTCCACTGGCCGGAGACCATGGTTACCTATCTGCAAGAGGACAAAATTCTTTTTTCCTGCGATTTCTTCGGCTCCCACATCGCCAGCAGCGAGCTGTATGTCTCAGATCAATGCCGGATCTTTGAAGCAGCCAAGCGATATTTCGCCGAGATCATGATGCCCTTTCGCAGCCAGATCGCCAAGAACCTGGACAAGCTCAAGGATCTGGATATTTCCATGATCGCCCCCAGTCATGGGCAGATATACCCAGAGCCATCATTTATCATGGATGCCTATCACTACAGCGACACATCAATCCCCAACTTAAGTGCCTCCAGGAGCCGCGTGC
>CAZUER010000144.1:7103-9025 GCA_964619345.1 uncultured Desulfohalobiaceae bacterium | reverse complement strand
CCTCCTTGCCGCCTGTCTTCCAGGCGGGAGGGAGGGGCCAGGGGAGGGTTCTTTTACGACACTTAAAATTGGCCAAGACACTAGCTCCGTCAGGCGAAGCAAACATTCCTCAGGCGGTCACCAAGAAAACTGACCACACCTGGCACTTCCGGGTACCCACGCAGGAAACCTGCAGGTGCCCACTCCACTTCTCCTGTCATAACAGAGGCTGGCCAGGATGTCGAGAAAAATGAGTTATGTGGGTTGATTTCATCACCCTAATGTATGGGCTTAAAGCTGATCTTAGTTACCTGGGCTACCAAAGGTTGTACTTGAGAATAGACCACAGGGCATACACCCCATCTTTCCAACCGATTTTTTTCCCTTCAGCATACGAACGTCCATAATACGATATGCCCACTTCGAAAATGCGGCAGTCCAGTTTTGAGATTTTGGCCGTGATTTCAGGTTCAAATCCAAATCGATTTTCTTGAATGGAAATGTTTTGAATAATATCTCGGCGGAAAACCTTGTAACACGTCTCCATATCTGTGAGATTGAGGTTGGTCATCATGTTGGAGAACAAAGTCAACACCCCATTTCCCACACGGTGCCAGAAGTACAGCACCCTGTGCGGTTGCCCCCCCATAAATCGTGAACCATAGACCACATCAGCCTTGCCATCCAAAATGGGAGCAATCAGGTTTGAATACTCACGAGGATCATACTCCAGATCGGCATCTTGAATCAAAACGATTTCTCCAGTAGCTTCCTGGATACCCGATCGTAAGGCCGCACCCTTGCCTTGATTTTGCGGATGATAAATAACTTTGTCCACCAGCGAAAAAAGCTCTCTTTCCAAAACCTCGCGGCTGCCGTCTGTGGAGGCGTCATCGACCACTATGATTTCTTTAGGCTCATAGGGTGCTCTTCGAACTGCATATACCACGTCCTGTATGGTCTGTCGTTCATTAAAGCACGGAATGATAATAGACAGTTTCACCTTCATCCTCACAAATTGACATATATTGTATGCTCAAGATATACCGGCTCACATCTGGATCATGGACAATTTTTCAACGCCATACGCAGATGCTTATTTCATTCATCCACGACATCATTTCTCAATGCCCTCAAAGATATAAACAATGAAAGTCGAGTTCTACAAGCACAGTTTGGGCCCTGAAGAAATTCAGAGTGTTCAAAAAACACTCAATAACATTTTTCTGACCACAGGACCGCAGACCAAAAAATTTGAAGATCAACTTGCTGCATATCTGGGTTGCACGCAGGCTGTGGGCCTGTCCAGTTGCACAGATGCCCTTTTTTTATGCCTCAAGGCCCTGAATGTTGCCCCAGGCCACGAGGTGATCACCACGCCCATGACCTTTATCGCCACCGCAAATGCTATTGTCCAGTCTGGGGCTGAACCGGTATTTGTTGATGTGGAAAGACACACAGGCAATATCGATGCATCAAAAATTGAGCAAGCCATAACCCCCCGCACCAAAGTCATTATTCCAGTTCATCTTTACGGCAACATGGCTGATATGGAATCCATACGGGGTATCGCAGATCGATACGGTTTATACCTCATCGAAGATGCAGCCCATTGCCTGGAAGGAGAAAGGGGGGGGATACGGCCAGGACAATTAGGGGATGCCGCCTGTTTTAGCTTCTATGCCACCAAAAGCATAACCTGTGGTGAGGGAGGGGCAGTGGCCACCAACAACTTTGAACTGGCCCGCAAACTCAAGCTGTTACGCTCACACGGCATGGATAAAGAGGCCGCAGAAAGAAAGACTTTCCATCAACATTGGGATATGTCGTGTTTTGGCTATAAAGCGAACATGGACGATATCCGGGCAGCACTCCTCCTCCCGCAGATGAAAAAAGAAACCATTGATACCAAGCGTCTGGAAAAAGAGGAAATATGTGATAGA
>CAZUER010000144.1:0-7093 GCA_964619345.1 uncultured Desulfohalobiaceae bacterium | reverse complement strand
CAAGGGGTTGGCTGAGACCCCCGGCCTGGAGCTGCCGCAAACAACACCCCGAACACAACATGCCAGACACTTATATTCCATCTGGGTCCAACCTGAGCACCGAGACTCATGCCTTCACGCTCTCCAGGAACAGGGCATAGGAGTTGCAGTCAACTACCGGCCAGTCCACTTGATGACCTATTATGCACAAAGATTTGGCTATCAGCCCGGAACGTATCCCATTGCAGAAGACATCGGGGCAAGAACAATTTCCCTGCCCCTCTACCCAGGGCTTACAGACGATGAAGTCGGCTATGTCATTGAAACTGTCAAACACATCCTATCTGCATAGTACAAGCTTATGAATCTCTCCTTGGCCTATAGAAACCTGGTCAGAGGCTACAGCACGCTCCCCCGTCTGGTATCTTCCGAATGGTGCTTCCCCCCGCTTCAGCTTTACCTTGAAGTTACCTATCGATGCAACTTACGTTGCACTTTTTGCCAATTTCATGAAAACCCCCCGCAGGATAAAGAGCATAAAGCCCGCGAACTGTCAGGAGATGATTTCCAAAAAGTCATCCACCAGGTCCCTCGCTGGAGTCTGGTCTCTTTTAGTGGGGGAGAGCCGTTCATCAAAAAAGGGTTTTTGGATCTTTTGCACCAGACGAGCCTGAGAAATAAGGTCCATATATTCACCAATGCCAGTAGGATTGATTCTCAAACAGCCAGAAAGATTGTGCGACTGGGGGCCAAGCACTTCACTCACCAAGGAATCGTATTGGTCAGCATAAGCTTGCATGGGTTGAAGGCAACCCACGACAACTTGACCCAAACTCCGGGAGCCTATGCTGCCGCCTGGAATGCTGTTCAGGACATAATAAAGTTTCGAAGACAGGCCGACCAAGCTTATCCCCTCATTGAATTAAAAACAGTCATTACTCCGGATAATGTGGCTGAACTGTATTCGCTGTTTGCTGAAGCACAAAAATCAGGTGTGGACGTTTTTAATCTCATTACATTGAACACTCTGCCTCAGACAAATCGACTCATGCAAACCCAGAACACCAATTTTCAGGAATATCCCCCACCTCCCCCAGGGTTAGATGTGCTAAAACTTCAGTCTCAATTGGACATGATCGCGCGACAACAAAACAAAAGATCACCCCAGGTCCGAACCACACCCCAAGGGCTATCATTTGCTCAAGTAATTGATTATTATAACAATACCTTCGAATTGTCAAAGTTTACCTGTCATTATCCCTGGTATGGAGTAACCGTTTCCGCCCATGGCGAAGTCTTTATCTGCCCATACAAGCACCTGGGCAATATACGCGATCAGTCCTTGCCTGAGCTTCTCCACTCCCCTGCGGCCAGAAAATTTCGCAATTTTTTGCATAAGAACAACCTATTCCCTGGTTGCCTCGGATGCTGCATGATGACTCCCAGGATCTTTTGAAAGGACCAGTTGCTCAAATGCAAGGCCAGGCCCATTGCACTGGTTATTCCGGGATTTGAAATCCTCCTGGAGGTTATCAGGCCGAACGAAGGTTATCGTATTATGCCCTGCTTGGACCACGTCTTTGGGTATCACCGCCTCATATTCATGCACGCCCGACTCAAGACTTTGATCAATAACCCGTACGTCATTGAAATATAATCTTATCTCTTGGTGACCCTGCGGCAGACAGCCTGTCCGAACACGATATCTGACACCCAGGACACTGGGTGAATTGATTTTTATTACTATATGGGCTTGTGACCCATTCATGCTTTGCCATTCATCTGATCCCTGTCCCCGGGGCTTCGACCACCCGGTCATAAGCAACGGAGCATCATGTCCATCAAAGTCAATGCACAGCGGAAGGTCTTCTGGCCGCAAACCCTTCGAAGAGTAATGTGTTTCATATACTTGAACATGCTCATTTTGATAGACCAGATCAACGGTCAATAACGAATCCAGCCAATCCTTCACCTGTCTTCCTTCCTGAGGTATATATTCTTTATGGACAACGATGTGTTTGAGATCAAAAAACCAGCAAAACATTTCAGCCTCTGCGCCAGAAACCGTTTTATTCATCTCCAGGTCCTTGGTTCCCGCTTGCTTTAATATCTTCATTATCTCGAAATTTTCTGCGTACCTGCGATGGTCTTTGGACAACCTTCGGGGATACCCCGCATTCAGCATATTTTTATTGTGTTTGGCTTGATGATATAAGTATACTATTTTGTCCAAGCGATATGGCAAATGCAAGACTGAAAAATCGCGCTCTTCGCTATCAAAGATGTTGTAGGCCTCGGTTGATGGAACATCTACCATGCGGTGGGGCTTTGGAAAAAAATCAACAAATATAAAGAGAATACAAAAAGCAATCAACATTTTTCTTTTTTTTATAAACAATTTATCGTTTATATATTTTATACCAAATCCGGCACATATAGACCAAAACAACATAGAAAGAATACAGAACATACTGCAATCGCTTATTACAAATGGATAGAATGATTTATAATAAAGCATATATGGAAGATAATAATCCAGTTCCATCCATTCGGGAAGGCTGAGAACATCTCCTGTAATGTGTATTACAGGACCCAAAGACAATAAAGTAAAAATTACTGCTGTAAATAAAAAGAACAAGTAGTTTTTATCCTTCTTTCGTAACACAACCCCAAGCAAGCTCATTACCAAAACGGCCCATCCCACATATACAGAGTGGAGAATTGGATTATTGAGCATTGGTTCTCGAATATGCTCAACCGATGAGCCAAATATTATATTGTTCCTGTCGGGAAGAATGAGCCCTAAAAGATCAACGCTTTCAAACATAACTTGTTCCAGAGATACAGTGAGATACTCCTGGCTTGTACCCATAAAAAAAGGAATGAAAACCAGCAAGACCGGCGAGTATAGAGTAAAAGAAACTACCAGATGAAGAATGTTCTTCTTCGATAACCTTTTTTGAACACCACACATGACAATATACATTGCCGTAAAAAGAAAAAGCATATTTAGAAAGTATAAGAACCCCAATGAAAGTATTGCCGCTGAAAGACTGAGACAGATGGTTGTTGTATATTTTGGATCTTCGATTGTCTTTAACAAGAATACAATATATAAAGGGATGGCCCAAAGTGTTGATAACAAAATAAGATGGCTGCTGGCCTGAGCGATCATTACCGGTGATGAGAGAAATATCCAGCCCGTGAGCAGGGCAATCCATCGTGATCCAAGGACATGCAAAGCCAATATATAGCTTGTGACCCCGGAAGCGGCCAAGCTGATTATGATCAGTACGTTGCACGTCGCTTCCAGGGATACCCATTGCAACAAAGGCAAGGACAGGATCGTCGTGGCTATAATTTGCGTTGCCTGTCCAATGGACAAACCAAGGGGATAAAATACCTTTGTATAGATCAAGTCCAATTGACTGAGGTGACTTAAGATATCCGCTCCATACTGAACAACCCATGCCGAATACCACCAATCATGTTGCCAGGGTTTACCTGTATAGTTTATAGTCTTGGTTCCCAGGTGCAAGACAAGGGGGTAAGTGTAAATGCAGCTTAAAAGAAGATAAAAAAGACCGATGCCCAGGGCGCGAAACAAAATCCTGTCTCGGAAAAATTCTCTCCGTACATGAATTATTCTTCTTATGCCAATATCTATTTTTTTTGAGGTGATGCACATGCTTAATGAGTACATTACCTAATCACCATTTTTTTTTGATTTTATATAATGGTTTCACTTCCTGTCGTTTATATATCTTGATCACAAAGTCACCCAAGACACCAAGCACCAGCAAATGCATCCCAAACAAAAAACCGAGAAGGACTAGGACTTGCACTTGGTTCGATGGGTGCTGCAATATCCCCAGAGCTCTGCAGAGCAGATAGCTCAGTCCACTGAAAACTGATGCCCCGGCCAGGAAGAAGCCTGCTATTGCAATCTTCTGAAACATCCTTTTCGAAAAATTGGTCACAAAATCGAAGAACAGGTCAACCAGACTAAAAAATGTGTACTTCGATTGACCGCAGTTGCGATTGCTGATTGGTACATCAAATTCAGCTATATTTCGGGCAATCTTCACAGCCAATGGCTTGTAATAGCGCTGCATGTCTCCATACTCTGAAAATTGGGCCACGATGGATTGGTTCAGGGCATTGAAGGGGCAATTAATATCCTGCAGTTTTTTCCCCAGAACGTGCCCAATAAGCCAGTTGAATACCCTGGAGGGCAGCCGCCGTTTCAGCCAAGAGTCGCTTGCCCCTCTCCGTACCCCGCTCACAAGGTCGTATCCCTGTTCCATCTTGTCCACCAAGGGAAGAATATGCTCCGGGTCGACCTGTAGATCTGCATCCATGGTGATGAGCACCTTGCCTCGCGCGGAGGCAAAGCCGGCCACCAGGGCCGGATGCTGCCCAAAATTCCTCGTTAATTCAACAACCTTTACACGAGCATCCTTTTCTTTTATCTCTACAAGCAGCTGCAGGCTCTGGTCTGTACTCCCGTCGTCAACAAAAACGATCTCATAATCCAGGCTACCCTGGGACAAGACCCGGGTGATCTGTGCATATGTATCCCGGACACTTTTACTTTCATTGAACACAGGAATAATAATGGATATATATGGTTCCTTCTTCTCCGGCATATCCCAAACCTCATTGGTATTGTTGATCCCAGCTCTCCTCAAACTATTTTTAGCTTTAGTCAACTTATAAAAAATTCAACTTCAGGAAAGGCAATTCTGGACACACCAAGGGCGTGATAATGTTGCCGATAAAAACAGTTCATCATACAAGCCAAAAACTCCAAGCCCCCCAGATTGTACCCTGGGTAGAGCAATGCCCAGTTTGTTTAAGTGAAAAAAAACGTCGACCGATAGTGAAAGTTCAAGACAATCCGCGCATCGATTATCTCTTCTGCCCTTCCTGCTATGGCTACTCCGCCTCACATATGCCCACATCAGAGACATTACGCCGTTTATACAATGACTTTTTCATCCATTCAGATCAAAAATATACCTTTGAAAAAGAGATCCGTTTTGCCCGCCATATTCTGAGACATTTTGATACTCATTTTTTAAAAAACGATATAGTACGAATACTTGACCTGGGTGGCGGAGACGGCGGCCTGGCAGCTGGGATCGCGAACATACTCAACCAGCAAGGGAAAATAGGCAGAGCCCACATCGACGTTGTCGACTACTATCCTGGTACAAACGTACAAAACCAGACTATAAATTTACAATACTTCCATACCCTGCAGGAGACTCAGCATTCATATGACCTTGTTTTAGCCAGTGCTGTCCTGGAGCATATACCTTTTCTCCATCCAGTATTGAAAGACCTGGGCCCAAAAGTTAAATCTGGGGCGATGATGTATATCCGCACCCCAAGCATTCTGCCTTTGAAACGGGTCTTCAGATCCTGTCTGGACCTGTTTTATCCCTATCATGTCCATGACTTGGGGGCCCCTTTTTGGAACCGGATCATACATACCTTTGGCCTGAATGCCCGTATCGTCGCTTCTCAGCCAGCCATCGTCGAAACATGGTTCAGACAAAACTTTGTATTTTCCTTATGTTCCTATGCCTTCAAGGCTCCGGCTTGGCTGGAAATCTTGTGTACGAACAACAAAGGCCGGACACCGATTTGGAAGTTTGTCGGCGGATGGGAAATATTCTTACAGTTTGCCTAGTGCCTTGACACATATCACCTGTGGCAAAAAAGAACCCTCCCCTGGCCCCTCCCTGCCGCCTGTCTTCCAGGCGGCAGGGAGGGGAATCAGAGGAAGAAAGGTTCCATGCCCATACCGGACACTGCACATATGACGTGGCACTCGTGCCACGACCTATACGCAGCATCTGGTTTTCGAAACGTTCAGAACACAATCAATCAATTTCAAACTTCAGGAAAAATATGCCCCTACTCAGTATCCCGGCCATAACCTGCATTATTCCGGTCCGCAACCAGGCAGAGACATTACACAAACTCCTCCGAGGTATCAATGTGCATCAACCTACCTATTTTGCCTTGGAGATAGTGGTTGTTGACGACGCCTCCACTGAAGACATTGAGTCACTGTGTACCCGGCACAATGCCAGATATATCCGCAATCCTCGAGCTCTTGGGCCGGCTGGGGCCAGGAATCTGGGGGCCAGGATGGCCCAGGCCTCGATTCTCTTCTTTATGGATGCAGACATCGAGTATCAGCCGGGCATGCTGGAAAAGGCCTACGAACTTCTTGAACAGGACCAGGAGCTGGCAGCGGTTTCTTTTCTCAACCAGCCATATATGCCAACTGATCCGGCTGTGAAAAACTTCGGGGCCTTAATGGAGTTTTATTGGTTTTCCCAATACTTCCCCGATCAAGAAGATACCGTTTTCATCAGGGGATTTACCACTCGTAATGGAGCCGTTCGCAAACAGGCCTTTAGAGACATTGATGGTTTTCACGAAGGTTTCCACACAAATGCCATTGAAGACTATGACTTTGGTAAACGCTTGAGTGCTGAGCACAAGGTGTGTATGACCAGATCGCCCCTTATCTATCATCACTTTCCAGGCAAACTGTCCACAGTCCTTCGCAACTACTGGGTTCGCACATCTCTCTGGCTGAAATACTATCTCCAGCATAGACCTGCATTCGATCCGGCCCAGACCTCGCCTGGGGAGGCCTTCCTGCGCATTTGCGGTATCCTTTTTCTGCTCATGACTCTATTGGCCCTGATATCTGGCCCCATGAGCCCTGTATGGTTCGGGGGAGGTATTTTAGCGGGGGGGTATTATCTTTTCAGTTTGGGCAAGTTCCTGGGTCTGGCCCATGCCTCTTCCCATGGCTTGTTTTTTCCCCTTACTTGTCTTCTTATCCACCTGATCAGCTCTGTGGTCATCTGCACAGCCGGTGTGGTCGGCGGCCTGCAGTATGTTTGGCACAGACCTCTCCGTCAGGAAAGCAGGCCATGAAAGGGATTGGACAAGTGCAAGGAGCAGCCAGCCTGGCCTCAGCCTATCTCAAAGGGAGGATCAAGTATCTCATCTTGTATGTTACCGCCAGGTGCAATGCCCGCTGCCGGATGTGTTTCAATTGGCAACGTATGCAGGACAAAAAGGA
>CAZUER010000143.1:0-9116 GCA_964619345.1 uncultured Desulfohalobiaceae bacterium | reverse complement strand
CCATATGAATATCCTTCCGAGCCTGGCGCTGCAAACGGAAACGCAGTCGCTATCCGCAACCAACCGGGAACTGCACCACAGGGCGAAGCCAGGCAAGCTTCAAGTAGCGCGGTATCCAGCCGCCAGGACTGTGGCAGCCCGTGTCTCCCAGGCTCTTGAAAGACTGTGACGGCTAGCCAGTCAGGCTCTCGATGCTCGGGATTCGCTCTGACCCAAGCCGCCCAATGTTTAGATCAGCCTTGTGCCACCATGGCCGAGCACCGTGTTCAAAGCCTGGTAGATTGACTGTCAGTTCACGTCCATGACGAAATGGAAACGCTGAAGCTCCGCTTGCCTCCACCAAGGATCGACCGAACTGAAACGCTTCCCGGAAAGTGCTTCAACATTCTTTTTTCAAAAATGAAGGAGAATTGAAATGAGTACCAAACTGTGAACTCAATTTATCAATTCCATGGAAACAAGGGATCACGTCTTGCATTTTGATAATGGTCACTCCCGGCCAATGAGCATGCTCACCGTGGAGTAATGCAACCCCGGCTCTTTTGCCATGGTTTTTTGGAAACAGCCATGCTCTCGATAGGCTCGTACGATGGCATCGTTTCTGGCTGACTTTGAGGTGAAGGAAGCCGGCAGCAGCTCAGATAGAGGCAGACGATCCTCGTAAAGCTACTGCCGCGGAATCTTGACGGATTCCCTTTAGGTTTTTTGATGAGGAGATGGTAATAGTTGATCATAAGGCAGTAAGCGTGGCAAAGCCAATTCAGATCGGATGCCGTCAGTCCGAGGACACTCAGAAACATGCCTTGATCGGCATCATCGAGGCATATCTGACTCTGGGCGTACCCCGAGCCATTGCACGGTAGGCGGAGCTGGGATACTCGATTCGTAGAGATCTGACGATATTTGTTTTATACACTCGACGAATTCACAAAGCAAGACCTGACCTCCGTCTCCCCACGGTAATTTTGTTCTCAGGTGTAAGTTTCCAGGAGTGTTCGGGTTTCAGTATTCAGCCCCGCCTCTGGCGGATGACCGCCAGTTTGATCCAGTTTGAAACGTAGAATCCGATTTGACGGATTTACCAGAGGTTTCATGTTTCAGTTAAGAATAAAAGATTTTTTCATACTCTCTTGATTTTCCTGACACCAGAAACCTGACACCTGAACACTTTCAGTCTTGTTTAATACGAGTGTTCAGCTTCAAAAATCCTGATGCATGCGGATATTATACTTTGGAAACATATTTTGGGACATTTTGAGGCATCAGGCACGCGAATCAAGGAATATCAAGGTATCTCAAATTATTATGCTGAACTCTGAACACCGAACACTGAACACAACTTGCTGTCATCCAGAAGGGTTTATAATTCCCCCTCGCAACATAATATCCCCAATCTCTCCCAACAAAACTCAAAAAAGTGTCCGCCCCCATTCACCGTCCCTACCCAGCTCCCAGCCGTTTCATGGAATACACCCCCTCCACCCCACCAACCGGGATGAACTTCCGCTCATCCTTGGACCGCAATAAGTGCTCGACCTGATCGAAGACCTCGCCCACAAACTCTTTGCAACCGATAATCGCGGCGTCGGTGAAGTACCGAGTTTTGTCCATGAACCAGTCCACCCAGAAGTACCCTTTTCGTAGGATACCTCCGGGGGATAGTTGGGGGGGATGAGGGGGAGAGACTTCAGGTCGCTGACACAGATCAGTTGACGGGAAGAACCTCTTCTTGGGAAGATCAAACCAGCCGTGTATGAAACGAGATTCATCGCCAGGGTCGCTGGATTGCCTGGCGAGCATAATCATGTTTTATTCAGGCAAACGGGCCGGGCAATGGTGGAGAAGACACCAGGCTACTCTCTTTCGCTGTGGTTGGAGGAGCCAAGCGGAAGGTGCAGAGGGCTCGATCCAAAAGATGAGTATCCTGGATGTATGGGGGACCGCTGATCGGATCAAGGATGCTCACATGTCACTGCAAAAGGACCAGAGTCACATAATATCCATGTATACCATCCCAGCAGCCCAGCACCGAACCGAGGAAAGCATCAAGCGGAGCAGGTTTGTGGCCACGCTTGCCCATGCTCCAAGTGAAGAGGATGCAAAGCGCTTTCTTTCCCGTATCCAGGAGGAGTTTCCGGATGCAACCCATCATTGCTGGGCCTATGTTGCAGGTCCTCCTGGGGATACGGCTAGAATCGGAATGAGCGATGACGGAGAACCGCATGGAACAGCCGGCAAGCCCATCCTCACCGTGCTTTTGCATTCAGGCATTGGAGAGATCGTGGCTGTGGTGACCAGGTTTTTTGGAGGGACCAAGCTGGGCAAGGGAGGGCTTGTCAGGGCCTATTCCGGAGCGGTGCAAAACGCCCTGGCAGGACTTGCGCTCACTGAGAAAAGACAGACCCTGCCTTTGAAAATGACCTTTGATTATTCCAGGGTCAGTGTGGTCAAGCAGCTGATTGCCTCCTTCCACGCTGAGATTATTCAGGAAGAATACAAGGCTGATGTCACCTTTGACATCCATATTTCTCAGGAGGAAGAAGCAGACTTTGTTCGCAGGATGACCGATCTTACCGGGGGGGAGATCGTGATCTATCGTAGGTAAGCTCTGCTTCATCAATTCGGGGTATCCCCTGTGCATAGGGGCAGGCTTCGCGCGTAGCGCCTCATGCCTGTCCTATGGGCCTTCCTCATGCCCGCGGTGTCGATCGTATGCTGTCTTTTCTCGTTCCCCTCCTTGCCGCTCGCTTTGGAGCGGGAGGGAGGGGTGAGGGGTCAGGGGGAGGGTTCCTTTCGCGACATTGAACCACATCACCAGGAGAGAGTGTGTCTCCAGCCGCCTGTGATCCAGATATGCATACGAACCTTGAGGACCTTGCTTCCGCAATATACCAATATATTGCAGATAATTTTCCCATCGTCGCAGCCAGCGATGAGTTCTATTATTTCCCGCAGGTTCAGAGCAAACCTCCGGACTGGAGGGTCTGGGACCGTTTTTCACCTGAAGGTGTGTCAGAGTTTTGTGCCAAATTATCCCTGGGCGAAAACGACCTTGAGAACATCCTCCAAGAGACGGGACCCACAGAGATCGTGCACCTTGCACGCATCAAGATCTTGAAAAAAGTCCTTGGGACGCTCAAGGAGCACCTGCTTTCCATACGGACCTGGGAAACCCAGCCCTCCTTGTATCTGACCATTACCTGTCTGGGACTGGCTGAAGCCTTTGAACACGGTTCTGTCCAGGCTGATCAGCGGGCCCAAACCCTGCCCTGGTTTCTGGATCAGGCCAGAAAAAATCTCACAAACGTGCCCAGTTCGTACCTGGAGGTGGGCCTGAAGATGATCCCGGATACCCGGGCCTATCTGCTCCTGCTCCAAAGGCATCTGCCCGGCCTGGACAGGGCCCTGGAGGCCCTGGACCGGTTTGAAAACCACCTGAAGAGTGTAAGTGCGCCTTCTCAATTTCGATTGTCAGCCGATGAGTTGACCCGGGTTATTGAAAAGCACCTGAATTGTCAGATGAGCATCCCTGAGGCTGAGGAGGTCCTGGACCTGGAAATTGAGGCCATGACCCGGGTTCTGGCCAGGCAAGCACAGAGAATGGGCTGTGGATCATGGCAGGAGGCCTACCACAGCCTTCCCCTGCCCAGGCTGGGAAATGATGGGCTGGTCGGATTGTACCGGGAAGAAGTCCTTGGTCTTGGACAAAGCTGCCGGGATTTGGGGCTGGTTGGCGAAGGGGTCTATCAGGCCAATCCGGTGCAGGTGATGCCAGTGCCTGAATATCTCTCGGCCATACGGGCTGCTTCCAGCTACAGCATTCCCCCGGGGCATCCCCCGGCAGGGGGAGTCTTTTACGTGATCAATGCCCAGGATCCGCAGGAGATGCACAGGGCTTCCCTCAGGGAGTTCAGGGTTCTGGCGGCCCATGAGACCTGGCCGGGCCATCACCTCTTGGATATCTATCGCTGGAACCTGCCCTCACCGCTCCTGCGGGCTGTGGAGCAGCCTGTGTTTTACGAGGGATGGGCCTGCTTTGCTGAAGAGATGCTGGCCAAGATCGGCTGCATTTCTGAGCCAGGAGGCCGCCTCCTCCTGGCCAAACGGCGACTGTGGCGGGCCATCAGGGGTAAGGTCGACCTGGGGCTGCAAACAGGAGGCATGGACTTGGACAGGGCGTTGAGCTTGCTGAGCAAGGCCGGAATGACCCGGGAGCAGGCCCAGTCCTCGGCCCTCAAATATAAATTGAGCCCGGGCTATCAAGTGTGCTACACCTTGGGCCTGAGACGCTTTCTGGACCTGTACGAGCGGTATGGAACGTTGGACCTTGCAGGCTTTGCCCGGGTGGTTCTCAACCATGGTCAAATCTGTTTTGATGATCTGGAAAGAATACTGACGAAGCACAGCACTGGGATGGTCACCTCAAGCTCATTTTAAGGAAAACAGTGTGAATCAAACCAAAAAGTTTTTAGGCTATCACTCTGAATGGAACCTGGGCAGTCCAGGAGGTTGGGATTATCAGCGCATCACCCAGGAAATCGGGAAGGCTGTCTGGGAACGCCTGTTTGCACAACATTCCCTGCCCATCGCACTGGATTTTGATCACCCCATGCTTTTTCCAGTCAATGGTCTGGTCAACCTCCTGGTTCAGGCCCATCGTGCCCGGGAAGGGGCATCTCCGGGTCTGATCGCGGTGGTGGGTGAAGAAGAAACCCTGGCCGATGTTGTGGAAAATCAAAATCTGGCCCTGGCCCTGGATAGGATGGATGGGATTTCCGGAAAACTCATGGCCCCTCAGTGGCTGGACCTGAAAAACGGCCGGGCCGCATACCAAGGACAGCCGGTATCGGTCCTTTTTATGGATTTTAATACAGATGTCCTTTTGACCCTACACCGCAAGCACGATCTGACGCCCTTGCTGCAAGCCGTAGCTGAGGGCAGGGTGATCAATCCGCGGGGGACTGAACCGATCAATGTGAAGAGCATGTTTGAGGTCGTGACCGACCCTGAGATCAATAGCCGGTTTCACCCAGAAACCATTGCCCGCACCCCATGGACCCGCCGTTTTTACCCCAGGGCGACCACCGGCCCGCAGGGGGAGAGGATTTCCGATCTGGTGGAATGGACCAGACAGAACTGGGACAATCTGGTTTTAAAACCAGAGAGGGGATATTCCGGCCAGGGAGTCTGCGTGGGCGGTGTTTTTCAGGATGCAGACGCAGCCGTCAATCTGGCCCTGGAAACAGGGTCCTACATTGTTCAACGAAAAGTGGAGCTTGCCCTGTGGGCTGAAGATATCCCGGAACTGGATCATGATCGGAAACAGATCGTGCAGACCACGTATCAGACGGATTTCAGGTGTCTTTTTGGCCAGGAGGGGATGTTTGGGTTTTTATGCCGCTACGGATCGGTGCCCACCAACGTGGGCAGCGGTGGCGGGGTCCAGCCCATGGCCGTGCTCCAATCCGATATGCCTGTGGGAGAAGCCACCAGGCTGTTGAATGAAACCATCATGAACATGGAGTACGATCATGTGGCTGAGGTCCTTGATGTGCAAAAGGACCTGGCCCTGAAGAATCGTTTCACCTATCTGCTGGGACCGATAAAGATGGCCCTGCGCCCCAGGTTGATTACCCTGCCCCAGATCGACCGCTTGCAGGATTACTGCCTGGGAATCTGGAAGGACTGTCTGACCCTGGAGTCCATGTGGGAGGAGGGTGAACTGGAGCACATGATCGATATTGAGCCTGAGGAGCTGGACATTGCCAGATCCCAGCCCTGGAGAGGTTCTGCGGCCATTTTTGCATCAGATGGCATCTTCAGCTTTGGAGCTCACAAAACCTTATGATTTTTCATGTAAATCCAGACTGGTGGAAGCACATTTTCGACGATGTGTACCTGCTGACCGATGCCCGCTCGGTGTGTGACCTGGAGGTGACCAAAAAAGAGGTCGACTTTATCCAAGCCGCTCTGGCCCTTGACTGCTCTGTTCCAATTCTCGATCTGTGCGGTGGACAGGGACGGCATGCCCTGGAACTTGCCCGGCGGGGATGTGCCCATGTCATGGTTTTGGATTATTCAGACCATCTGATCAGGCTCGGGCGGCAGGCGGCTGCAGAACAGAACCTGAGTATCGAATTTGTTCAAGGAGATGCCCGGGATACGCACCTCCAGCTGGACAGCTTCGGGTGTGTATTAATCATGGGCGGATCCTTTGGGTATTTTGTGCAGGATGAGGAAAATACCAAAATCCTCCAGGAAACCTTCCGCATATTACAAGCGGGCGGTTCCTTTCTTCTTGATGTGCCGGATAAAGAGTATGTGTGCACCCATTTTCAGCCGGTTTCCACGCACCAAGGTGAGGATGGGGCGCTTCGGATCACTCGAAGGCGAAAGCTTGAACAGGATGTGATGTACTGCCAGGAGACTGTGACCTGTTCCCAAAAGGGGTGCCTGCGGGAGAATGCCTATTGCATCCGGCTTTACAGCCGGGAGGACATCAGAGATATGCTGCAACAGGTTGGATTTCAGAATATTTTCTTTCAGGAGGACTTCATGGACCGCCGGCATAAAGGGGATTTTGGGACCATGACCAACCGGATGGTGGTCAAAGCGAGAAAGTAAACCATGAAGGTTTCGCACATGGAGAAGATGAATCTGGGTCCAACCATTCCCGCCTATCCCATGCCTGCCTCTCTGTTGTCTTTCATACCAGACAAAGGATAGTTCCAAATCGTCTCTTGCTCTATCCGTATAACGGAGCATCATTTGTATTTATTCCTGATATCTTCGTGAACTAATTGCCAATCATGAAGATTCTGCTTTCCTGCCTTATATTCCCGATATCTCTTATCGAGCTCTCTTTTCTGCCATTCATGCATGGGAAGTTCCTGATTGCTCATAGCAATTGCGTCCGGTCGAGGGCATCCAGAAACCTTCCGCTTCATCCAGAATATGGCGGAGATATTCATGCGGCGATGGGGACACGCACAACCTCCTTGAGGACATGAGGTCCGATGTGCGGACTGAGACCCTCTGGAGTAACCATCTCGACCTTACGATTCAGAGTATCCTCAAGAAGGAAAGAGACCTCCATAAAGTTATCAAAAGTATGCTTTTCGGGCGCAAACTCTACAAGGAGGGGGATGACGGACATCAATGCTATGGATATGATATAATTCAAGATCTCATTTCGATTATTTTTACGAATTTGGCGTCCATCTTTACAAACGGCAGATCCTGGACAGAAATCAGGCCATAATAGCCTGAAATATCATGTTCTTTGACCGATATGGCATCCATCTTTGCAATCTGTCTGGAAAGGGAAATGGCCGTCATGGTCCGCAAAAGGTGGTTTCGGGAGCGCTGTTTTTCCTTTGATCCGGATTGCGGGGTGAGACAATGAATAGCCGGCGGCAATGCCTGCAGCGCTTCTTGGTCATACCACCTCCCTGAGGATTAACCTTCAGCAGGTATATGACCAAAAAGAAGGGGAAGGGAAAAGGAGATCCGGATATGAACAGTTAAGAGGTTTATCCAGTTAAATTGGCCTGCAAGGGCAAGCACGCAGTGCATTTAACCGGGACCGGATAATCGGGGTACTGGTTAAAAAACTATGGCGGGGTAATTTATCCGGTTGAACCGGGTACCCTTTGGGTGTTCAACTGGGCGGGGTATCTGAGTCCACCTATGCTCAATTCTCGCAACATAATACAACTCGCAGCATAATGTTCCCTGTCTCTCTCACTCTATCCAAAGCGGCGTAGCATGCTCACAGGTGACAACTTTCTTGATACTCACCGCAGCAGCGTCAAAACCACCATGATCTATACCCACACCATGATTTGGCAATACACTCGGCGAATTCAAAACGCAAGAATGACCCCCATTTCCCCCTTGATTGTCACCGCGTGATCAAGGTTTGGCTCGAACCGTTTGTTCGGCTATGGTTCTTGCCAAGAGCGAAGTTGACTTCCACACCCGCTGGAAGTATGTTTTTAGTATATTTTTCATCCACAAGGAGGCTCCATGACCGAACTGCTTAAGAAGGCTTTTGATGCCGTTTCGAAACTTCCCCCGGAAACCCAGGATGCCTTAGCCGCAAGAATACTCATGGAATTGGAGGATGAACTCCGCTGGGATGAAGCCTTTGCCGGATCACAAGATAAACTAGCCCAAATGGCCGACGAGGCGATAGAAGAATTCAAGGCTGGAAAAACGCTTCCGCTAGAAGACATCCTATGATCTCCCGTGCTACCAGGGGCTTCTGGAAGGCTTACCGGGAACTGCCTGTCCCTGTGAGGACGAATGCCAGGAAGGTTTATCGTCTCTGGTTGCATGATCCGTGGCACCCTTCGCTCCACTTCAAAAAGGTCCATCCACAGCGCCCGATCTACTCTGTACGCGTAGGAGATAATTGGCGTGCAATCTGCACCAAATATGAGAACCATTTTATCTGGTTCTGGATTGGCTCTCATTCGGATTATGACCTGATCCTCTCCCAACTCTGAATTGCTTCCTTGCGTCCCATTTCATGTGCGAATTCGGGGTCGGCATTAAGGTGCAACTCCACAGATTGCTTTATTCAAAAATGAGTCAGGCTTAATTGGATTGTTAAACATAACGAGAAGGACTGTTGGACAATCTGCTTTTACAAAATTGCATGGAAATCCAGATAGCCCTGGAGTCTTTGCCATTTTCCCCTGGGAGCTGAGACAGCTTGGCTTTCAGGGGTATTTCATGTACACAGGAGGGCATTGAGCGGATGTATGTCCGAGGTTGGATGGATGAAGAAGTATCAAGATCATTATTTTAAGAAAGCCAAACAGGATAAGTATCCGGCCCGGTCGGTGTACAAGCTCCAGGAGATGGACAAGCGCTTCCATCTCTTGCGCAGCGGACAGAACATCCTGGACCTGGGAGCCACTCCAGGTTCATGGGCCATATTTACGGCCAAGAAAACCGGCCCCAAAGGAAAAATCCTGGCTGTGGACATCAATGAAACGGAGACCTCCTTTCCACCCCAAGTGCTGTTTATGCAGGGGGATATCATGGATCAGGATGAGGCTTTACAAGCTGCAATCCATTCCAGGGCCCCTTTTGATCTTGTTTTAAGC
>CAZUER010000142.1:612-9135 GCA_964619345.1 uncultured Desulfohalobiaceae bacterium | reverse complement strand
AAATATACCGGCACCGAAATCCGGGATTTCTATGGCCAGACCGAGTCCACAGCCATGATCGGCAATCCGCCGTGGATGGAAGGTAAAATGCGGTTTGGATCCTTTGGTTATCCTTCCTACATGTACGACATTACCCTGGCCGATGACGAAGGCAATGAAATCAAACAAGTGGACGAAGTGGGTCACATCGTGGTTCGTCTGGACCGCTGGCGGGCCATTGGTCTGTTTACGGAATACATCGGTAATCCGGAAAAGATGCGCGACGTGTTTGTGGACAATTTTTATTATACCGGGGACCGGGCTTGCTTCGACAAGGATGGATATTGGTGGTTTGTGGGCCGGGCCGATGATGTGATCAAGTCTTCCGATTTCCGGGTCGGACCCTTTGAGGTGGAAAGTACCTTGGTTGAGCACCCGGCAGTGGCCGAGGCTGCTGTTGTGGGCAGTCCAGATCCCCATCGGTATCAGCTGGTCAAGGCTTATGTCATCTTGACCAAGGATTATGAGCCATCCAGGGAGCTGGCCCTGGAGCTTTTTCAGCACACCATCAACATCCTGGCCAAGTTCAAGATTCCCAGAATCATTGAATTCGTCCCTGAAGTGCCCAAGACGATAAGCGGCAAGATCCGGCGCATCGAGCTCAGAGAGCATGAAGTCAAAAAGAAGGAAGAAGGCGGAGAACGAGGCGATTTCGAGTACTTCTACCAGGATTTTCCTGAATTGCGTTCCAAAAAGTAATCCACGTCAACTGCTCGTTCACTCATGGAGCAAATATAAGGGGGAGTCAATGAAGGATAAGCTGTACAAAAAAGAGATTTTAGTCACCATTGTGTTTTCTCTGATCCTCCTCTCGTTTGGCCATTTCGCCCAGATATTCAAGATATTTCCCGGTCTCCAAGGCGGGAGCCTGTGGGGATTTCCCGTTCACTACATCCTGCCCATCCTCATGGGTTGGTTCGGCCTGCTCATTTTGACCATCATTATGGCTGTGGTCCTGAACAAGTTCGACGATGACATGGATGCCTATACCAAATCCCTGGATACCAGCGACACTTCTTCTGAGAGCTGATCAACCCAATACGAGGTAACATATGGAATCACAAGCACTGGAATTCGTTCTTCCCAATATCTGGCTCGGCGTGGGCATGGTCATTTTGCTGTTTGCCATCTTTTACTATGTGGGCTGGGTTGCGGCCAAAAAGACGGCCAGCGAGGAAGACTTGTATGCAGCCGGCTTCTCCATCGGCCCGGTGACCAACGGGCTGGGTATGGGGGCTACCTGGGCCAGCCTGGCCACATTCATGGGGGTTATAGCCCTGATCTACAAGCTGCAGGCCCCTTTCGTCTATCTGTGGATCCAATGGGCCCTGTCCATTCCTCTTTTGACTCTTTTGTATGGAACTTGTCTGCGCAGAATGAAGGCCTTCACCCCGGCCTCGTTCATCAAGGTCCGCTACGGAAACGGACCGGCAATCGTCATCATAGGCTGGATGTGCCTGTCCATGGTTATGTACGCCCTGGGCCAAATGATCGGGTTGGGGCTGGCCTTCGAAGTCCTTTTTGGAATGCCGTATAATTACGCCCTGATCATTGTCGGTGTTGCCACAGTAGGCTTTATCACTCTGGGGGGCATGTATGGGGCATCGTATAATGCCGCCTTTCAGATGGTGGTTATGACCATCGCCATTGTTGTCCCCATGGGGGCGATCATGAAGGCCATGGGTTCTTCTGGATGGTGGTTTCCCCCCTTGGCTTACGGAGATATGGTTCCGGGAATGCTCAAACAGATTCCAACCTTTTTCGACATGAAATACGATTATCGGTGGTACTTCGCCCTCATCCCGGCCTTCACCCTGGGACCCATCGCCTTGCCCCATTTGGCTATGCGGGTGTTTACCTCCTCCAGCGTGAAAAGTGCCCGCTGGTCAGTGGTCTGGTTTATCCTCTTCTTAGGTCTCCTGTTTTCCGGCACCTACACGGCCGGGTTTGCAGGGAATTTTTTTACAGCTACAACCGGCCATGAAATCGCCAAGCCGGACCAGACCATTCTGATCCTCAACGTTTTCTACAATCCGGCCATCGTGGCTGCCTTTGTCCTCGGCGGAGCAGTGGCTGCAGGTCTGTCAACTATCGGGGGCAACCTGATGGCTATTGCCGGCCTGGTGGGCAGCGATCTCCTGGGGATTCTGGCTCCGAAGATGGATTCCAAGAAAAAGCTGCGTTGGGGCTACACAGCTTTGGCTATCGGTGGGGTCATCACCATTCTGTTGGCCTTCAAGCCACCCCCATTCTTGGTCACCAGCATTCTGTGGGCTTTTGGACTGTTGGCCACGACCACCACTCCCGGTATATTATTGGGCGTCTGGTGGAAGCAGGCCAATAATATGGCTTTGCTCATAACTTCTATTGTCTGTGGTTTGGTGTACATCGTCATCTCTCCCCATGTCCTGTCCGGGATCGTAGTAGGGAAGGGACTGGTGGCTGCCTTAGGTATGTCCGGGGCCATGGTCACTGTGCCCTTATCCTTTGCCTCCTTCATCATCTTGTCCATGCTGTTTAACAAGATGGACCTGCAGGCCCCCAGCCTGGAGGACAAAAAGATGATCGACCGCATCCACGGCTGGGGCAACGACTATGATGAGCGCCGCTATAACGGTACTGGCTGGACCTGGATCGTAGTGGCTATCTGCGCCGTGGTCTTTATCTGGGGGCTTCAACCCTGGTAAAAGGCTGGCTCTGCATACTGCCGGGGCTCCCATGTTTGCAAGGGCTCTCGGCCGTGATGCATATTGTCTCCAAAAAGGCAGAAGGGACTCCCCTTCTGCCTTTTGTCGGCCAGAGGCAGCAGGAAGGAAAAATACAATACAAAAAGAAGAGACGGTCTTTTTGACCCGCTCTGGCTGTGAGGTAGAAGTGAAGTATTTGGCCGCCATGCAGGAGGTTTTGCTGTGCCGGGAATCGGTGTACCAAGGACTGTTCCTGGAGCAGAGATCGGTGAGCTGCTGTTTTGTCAATGTCTTTGTTTTTGGTCTTCTCCACGCCCTGTTCGTCCTCATCCTGGCCCAGCAGATAACAGCCCCTTCCGGAGTCCCGGCCGGACTTCCCCTGCATACCCAGGTGGCTGTCCTGGGCAGCGGGATTATGGTGGCTTTTTTCATGCATGCCGGGGCCGCCCTCTTCTTTTGGGTATTTGCCCGGGGCCTGGGAGGACGGCCAGCATTTCTCCCTTTGTATTTGAATCTGGGCATCGGGTTCATTGCCCTTTGGCCCCTTGCTCCTGTACTGGCTGCCTTTCAAGCCCGAGTTGGGGGGATGTTTCTGGTCCTGGTCCTGGGAATGCTTTCCCTGTACGCTGCAGCCGTGGCTTTTGCCGGCCTGAAAAGCGCTTCAGGACTTTCTAGGGTGCGCATGAGCGCGGCCATGCTGCTCACAGTGGGCTATGTGTTTTGTTTTCTCTATCTATGGATTTAAGGCATGAAGATTTTTAGGGGGGACCCCATCCAGGCCGTAACCGAGTTTATTGAGCTCATTGAGGATCAGGAAAGCAAGGAAAACTCCTTTGCTGTGGTGGTCAAAGGTTTGGCCGAGAGGTTCCAGGCCAAGGGAGCAACCCTGAGGACCGTAAATCAGTCCGGCCGGGAGCTTGAACTTCTGGCTGCCTGGGGATTACGTGATGCCTATTTACAAAAGGGGCCGGTCCTGGCCGAGCCCTTTCTTTCCGAAGTGAACGATCAAAATCTCCTCCTGGTTCAGGACATTCACCGCGAGCCCAAGGTGCAGTATCCGCAGGAAGCAGCCCGGGAGGGTATTGGAGCCGTCATCGGAATCCCCATGCCCATTGCCGGGGCGGTGAATATGGTTCTGAGACTGTATTTTGATCGATTCCCGGATCCGGATGAAGAAGACTTGAGGCTTCTGGTGTGCATGGCCAAGCAGGCCGCGTGTTGTCTGCAAAGCACTATCCTGCATGCCCGGTATGTCCAGACCTTTCAAAAGGTCAGCGCGGGGATCCATGCCGGGGAAAACGTGGAACAGATCATAACCACCATTGTCAGCAGCATCCAGGATATCATGCGGGCCAGGGGCTGTATTTACTGGATCCTGGACACAAAAAACAGGCAGGTACACATGAAGGTGGCCAGCGGTTTTTTGATGCAGAGCCTGGCAAAGGTGGATTACGAGATTGTGGAAGACGTATTTCAGCTCCATCAGGGAAAGGAGGTTTTTTTTGAAGACGTCCGGGATGATCCCAGGATCCCCAGCTTCAGCCGCCTGGGCAAGCTCATGGTCGTATCCATGCTGGGCATTCCTTTTCCCATTGTGGACGGATATATGGGCGTTTTGGCCGTGTATTTCAGTTCCCAGCGCCGACTGGTGAAAAACGAGGTCGATTTTCTCCGTTCTTTGGGAGAACAGGGTGCCTTGGCTCTGCAAAAGGTTCTCCGTTTTGATGAGCAGATGGTCAAGTCTTTCCAATCCACCATTGAAGGGTTGGTATTGACCCTGGAGGCCAAGGATGTCTGTACCCACGGGCATTCTTTAAACGTGGGCCGGCTGAGTTGGGCTGTAGCCAAACACATTGGCTTTACTGAGAAAGAAGCAGATTCCGTTTACCATGCCGGCTTGCTCCATGATATCGGCAAGATCGCCATGCACAACGATATTCTGGACAACCTGGGCAGGTTGTCGGGAAAGGAGTTTGAGCAGATCAAGAAGCATCCAGTCATCGGAGCCAGGATTCTAAAGCCCCTGTCTTTTTTGGACCATGTGGCCAAGCTCATTTTGCATCATCATGAGCGCTTCGACGGTTCCGGGTATCCCCAGGGTTTGGCCGGGGAGGAGATCCCCTTGGGCTCTCGGATCATTGCCGTCTGTGACAGCTTCGATGCCATGGTCTCCGATCGGCCGAATGCAATCAACTTCAGTATAGGGGAAGCGCTGCAGGAACTGGAGGCCAAGTCCGGGTCCTGTTTTGATCCTCAGATCGTCCAGGCCTTTGCACAGGTTGTGGAGCAGGATCCGGGCCGGGTCACCCCATTTAAGGTTCCCAAAGACTATTTCCAAAAGTACAGGCGGGAGCTCAAGGAACCCAAAAAAAAGCCCAAGACCCTGGCTGATTGGATTTTAAAGGGAAATTGCGGTTTCTGATCTGGGCTGGAGCATTAAGAGCTTAAGGGGGCGAAGAGGAAGAAGTCCCGCCGCAAGAGACCTTGAATCCCTTTGACGGCCTTGAAGGCCTGCTTCAGGGTCTGGCGGTCGATGGGGGTCAGTTCTTTCGGATTGAGAAGATTGTCCGGGTGTTGAGATTGATCGACAATCCTTTGGGCTTGGTGTCGAAGCCTGATAATCATCAGCCACTGATAAGCGTCCAAAATTTCCTGAACTTCCTCTTGTTCAAAGGTATCGCTGTCCAAAAGGGCCTTGAGCCGGGTCAGGGTGTTCGGTTCCCCAATCTGCAATTTCAGGGCATAGATGCGGGCAAAATCGACCACCAGGCGCATTGGACTCTTCAGATCCAGGATGTTTTTTCGGTGCTCGGTATTGTGGAGGATAAATTTACCGAACAGGTCCAGGGGCGGGCGGTATGAGGTCGTGTTTATGGCCATGCGACGCAGAAAGCCCGGCCACTGCAGGATGTTTTCAAACAGTGAGGCCTGCAGTTCTTGAATAAGTTTGTGGTCTCCGTATCCCAGCTTCAGATCAAAGAAGATATTGCCCCGCAGCAAAGTATCCGGATCATCCGCCCCGATCCAGTTTTGAAAATATCCTTTCCAGACTTTCAAAGGTTGGCACCAGTCGGGGTTTTTGGCCATGATATTGAAATCGCAGTAGCTTTGACCGACGGAGTTCAGCCAGTCGCAGACCCGGGTTCCCAAATGGAGGAAGTAGGACTGAGTATCGGATTGCATGCTTCCATCCACGTCCCGGTAGATGATGGCGTTGTCCTGATCGGTCTTCAAAGTCTGCTCTCCGCGGCCTTCGCTGCCAAAGAGCAGAAAGGCGAAAGGAACCGGAGGCGGCCCCACTTCTTGCAGGGCGAGTTCCATAACCCGGTCCAGGGTGGCATCTGACATGGAGGTTATCAGCTCGGTCAGCTGCTGGGCCTTGGCTCCGCTTTGTATTAAGGAATTGATCAGAAAGGGCTTCTTGGACTGAACCTGGGTCAGAATCTGCAACTCCGGGGCGGTTCGGATCTGATGCATGATATAGATGGGGGACAGCCCTTGGGCCAAAAATATTTCCTGTTCGCTGAGCAGTCCGCAGATGCCGTGTTCGTTTTCCACCGCCAGCTGTTTGATCCGCCGTTCCATCATGATCAAAACAGCTTCATAGACCAAGGTCTGATCTTTGACCGTAATAAGGGGTGAGCTCATGATCCCCCGCACCGGAGACTGGGTCGAGATACCCTGGATGATGACCTTGTCCCGCAAATCATGGTCGGTGACGATTCCCAAGGGATTGAAATCAGAATCCACGACCATGACCGCATCCTGGTCCGATTCTGTGATTTTTTGGGCGGCATCCCGGATGCTGGTTTCCGGATGGCAGGTACAAAAGTTGGGGGAGAGGATGCTGCCCACAGGTCTACTCAAAAAGAAAGGACCGCTCATTTCCCGGGAGCTTTTTGACTTCTTGCTCAGGTAATCGATGTACGGCTTGTGTTTGACTTTGCGGCTGAACTGATCGGCGAAGAACCCGGCAAAGTCCTCATAACCGGAGCACAGTTCCAGAAAGCTCTCTTTTTCCAAATGCAAAAGAACCACATCTTCAAGGCTGCGCACAGTTCCAATGGACACCCCGTTATTGAAGAGCAAAGACAAGGCCCCGTATACGTCCCCTTCTTCCAGGGAATAGGAATTGACGGTCCGTCCTTCCTCCTGCAGGACGTATTCGAGCCTTCCCTGATGGACCAGGACCACGTGGGATATAAAGGTTGTATCCTGGACAAAGAGGGTCATTTTGCGGTGGTAGTGGGTGGGACTTAAATATAAAGCTGTCTTTTCCAGCTCTGCCTGGGGCAGGAGGTGAAAAGGGGGTGTTTGCCGCAGAAAGTCAAGATATGGTATGACGGAAGCCATAGGCTGGTATGCAAACAGTGGCTTAAGTTTGTCCGCTGCTGGTTTGAAAGGGCATAGAGATTTCCACATCCCCCCCTCCGCTGCGTCTGAGGCTGGCCTGGGGGTAGCAGTTCTGGAAGACGTGGATCATGGCCGTATTCTCGCTGAGTACCGTGGCCGTAAAGGCCTTGTATTTATTTTCTTTGGCGATCATCTCCAGGGTCTGGACCAGGTAGGTCCCCACCCCCTGGTTCTGGTATTCTTCCTTGACCACAAAGGCCACTTCGGCCGTCTCTTCGTCCGCCTTGGCATATGAGCCGATGGCCACGATTTCCTTGTGTTTTCCTCTTTGCACCAGGCCGATGATGGTCATGTTCTTGCGATAATCCACTGAGGCCCATTGCTGTTGAAGCATCTCCCGGGAAAAGACCTTGCGCATGTTGAAAAACCGGAAGTAGACGGTGTTTTCCTGCAAGGAGTAGTAGAAGTTTCTGGAGGCGAACTCGTCCGAGGGGAGCAGAGGGCGGAACTCCACTTCCTTTCCGTTGGGAAGGCTCAAGTAGGTCTTGTAGTTTTCCAGGAACAGGAGGTCCTGCTTGCTGGGGGGGAGCTGATCGTTGAAGATGTAATGCCTTTGCTTGGCTTCGTTGATGAGTTTTTCCCGGAACTTGGGGTGAGCGATCTGGGCCAGCTCCATAACCCGTTGGTAGATGCCTTTGCCGTGCAGCTCGGCTATCCCGTACTCAGTGACCACGATGTCCACGTCCCCTCGAGTGGTAGCTACCCCCGCCCCCTCACTCAAATGGGGGACGATCCGGGACACTTCATCGTTTTGAGCCGTCGAAGGCAGGGCGATGATGGAGAATCCACCCCGGGACATGGCCGCACCCCGGATGAAGTCCACCTGGTCCCCGATACCGCTGTAGAAGAGATACCCCTTGGAATCAGTACAGATCTGGCCGGTCAAATCCACTTCCAAGGCTGAGCTTAAAGAAATGAGATTGTCGTTGCGGGCAATGACATTGGGATCGTTTACAAACTGGGAGGCTCGAAAGTAGAACATGGGATTGTTGTCCACATAGGAGTAGAGCTTTTCAGACCCCATGCACAAAGAGGCCACCACCCGGTCCGGCAGATAAGATTTTTTCTTGTTGGTAATGATATTTTTCTGCAACAAAGGCAAAAAACCGTCGGTAATCACCTGGGTGTGGATCCCCAGGTCCTTCAGTGTTGTTAAGTAGGGGAGGATGGCGTCCGGAAGGTGACCAAAACCTACCTGCAGGGTGCAACCGTCATCCACCAGCTGGCTGACATAGTGGGCGATCCTTTTGACGATTTCCTCATTCTTGGTCACATTGATCATCTCCACCAAGGGCTCTTCGTGCCAGCTGAGGCAGTCGATCTCATCCACGTGCACAAAGCTGTCTCCCCAGGTCCGGGGCATATGGGGGTTGACCTGGGCGAT
>CAZUER010000142.1:0-602 GCA_964619345.1 uncultured Desulfohalobiaceae bacterium | reverse complement strand
CTGGGCGATCACGGTGCGGGCGTTTTTCAGACCGGCCAGGGTGATGTCCACCGAGATCCCCAGACTGCAGTACCCGAATTTATCCGGGGGGCTGACCTGGATTAAAGCCACGTCTAGACCGATTTGTTGGGAATTGAAGAGTTCCGGGATTTGAGATAGGTAGGCCGGGATATAGTCGATCTTTCCTTCAAAAGCGGCCTGACGCATGTGCTGGCTGATAAAGAACAGCTTCAGGGAAAAGCGATTTAAAAATGATTGGTCGTTGACAAACTGGGCAAAGGTGGAGGACAGCATTTGGTAGATAACAATGTCCTGAATGGACATGTCCTGCACCATGGCCCGGATCAAGGCCTGGGGCTCGCCGCATCCGGTACCTATAAACACCCGGCTGCCGTTCTTGATGGTCTTGACCGCCTTTTCAGGGGCGAGGGCCTTATCCTTATATCTGGCCATGAACTGGTGCATTAAGCCTCCGTTATTTTTCCCGGTCGAGCACACAATGAGATTGGCTGAAGAAAATAGGTTCGTCAAGAACACTAAGACTGATACAGGGCTTTTTGGTTCTGCTTTCCATTTTCAACAATTTCAGTTGATTTGCTCTG
>CAZUER010000141.1:0-9155 GCA_964619345.1 uncultured Desulfohalobiaceae bacterium | reverse complement strand
GTCCGGTACGCTCTGGTTACATTCTCCAGTTCAATCCGCCTCCAGGCAGAGAGAGGCTCTTTGTGGATGGCATCAAGGAGCCCCTTGTCTCGGCGTCGAAGGGTCATGAACCGGATGTGCCTCTGATTCAGGATATTTAAGTTGGCATGGGTGGTCAGCTTTGAATCAAAGATGAGCTCATCGGGATACGAGCCGGTCCTGTCTTTCCAGAACTCGGTAAAACGCAGGATCTCATCGTTTTGATCACTCTTTCGTACATCCGCAGTTGATCATTTTCATACAAACAAATCAATCTGTTAGCCAGATAAAATATTAGGATGGGTGCCGCTCACAGTAATCATGGCTAATATTCAGCTTATGCTCCGCATTCAAAAAAAAACACCTCCAGCTACTGAATCTGCGAAGAATGCCTCTTCTTTTGGCTTTACACTGATTGAAGTCATTTCAGTCTTGACTCTTTTAACCATTGTTGCTGTTGTTGTCATCAGCCGTCTGAATGGATCAAGCATTACCGTATATGCAGATGCAGATCGTCTTGTTTCAGACTTACGGTACGCACAAACTTTAGCAATGACAAATGCTTTTAAAGGCAATGGAACAGTAACAGTTGAAATCAACTCAAATGGCTGGAAGTTTCCTTCAGGCTCCGACTGGCGATTTGCCGACGGCGAAACGGAAAGGACATTGCAATGGGCGGATTCAATACCCAATCATCCTCAAACTGTTTCTTTCTTCTATCCCTATGGAAAAGCTGACGCCAGTCATAACATTGAGATCCAAAATGGCAAAACATTGACGATTAGCGTTGAAGAGGAAACTGGTTATGTGGAGATACAGTAAATGATTTCGAAAAATCATTATCCGCAAAGCCATGTTAACAGAGGTTTTACCCTCTTAGAACTCATTATAACTTTAGTTATGATAGGTATTGCTGGAAGTCTCGTAACTGTAGGCCTCGCTTCTCTGTCAGGTCTCGGACAGGAGAAAAAGACGATAGATGATGCTCAGCTAGCCCAAGGACGACTAGAATTGATCTTAGCTGAAAAAAGACATTCAGGCTTTCCAAATGCGACTTCAGGCTTCAATGGAACTGATCCATGTCAAATTTACAACTTGGATTACGTACAATATCCAAGTTGTAATGATATAATTGCCGTCACATTTAAAGATAGTAATACAAATGCTAATTGTCTATCAGACAATGACTTTGAATACTGCTCAGTCACAGTTTCAATTCAAAACGGACAATCATTTCAAATGCGACTTTATAAATATGAATGACTCAATGGTAAAGCAACAGTTCGGTTTTTCTCTTATAGAAATTATTGTCGTGCTCATCGTACTCGGAATAGCTGCAGCAATTATTGGCCCTTTTCTAAGCAATATTCTCGGCAATTATATTCAAAGCAGGGAAATAGCTGAACGAGAACGACAAGCTGGACTTATTTTGGAAAGATTTGTCCGGGATGTACGTATGTCTGATGGAAATAGCCTAAACATACATGACTGTACAACAACACAGACGTTTTATAAAAATAATAATGTCACCTATAAGCAAGATGGATTTAATTTAATATATAACGATAAATTATTAGCTAAACAAATCGACAACGTTTGCTTTCAAGTTCAGAATGCTACTTCATTCATGCTTGTAAGTATCTCTTTTGACCTAATAATCGATGACAATATGAACTTGAGTTATAAAGCATCAGCTGTCCCCAGGTGGAATTAAGCATGAGATATTCTGAAAAAGGAAGTCTGCTAATTGCTATCATAATAGCCATTGTCATCGTCTCTGCTTTAGGTGCAGGGATTGCAACCATGGTCACAACCGGAGTGCGCAGCAGCACCGACCACAGCTTATCCATTCAAGCCCTTTATCTGGCCGAAAGCGGATTCGAGTGGGCAACTAGTAAGCTTCGTGAGCATTACAACAGTACCGGATCATGGGAGGACTACTGCAGCAATAACCTAGCCAATGCCGGTACAAATATTTCTTTATCAAGCAACAAATACTTTACAATATTATCAGCGGTTACATTGAGTAACGGGTGCTCAATAAAGATTTTGGGTTGGGTAGGAAATAGCAACAAAGAAAAAGATTTAGCATCACGAAGATTGGAAGGTATGATTCCTGGATGGTTTATTCAAGGTTCAGTGCCTCCAACAAACAATATGTTTAGTGGCGGCGACGATGATTGGAAACAAAGCACTGGAAAGAATGTAAAGTTTTCTGAAGGACAAGTAATATTTAAAAAGCCAGGAAAAGGAAAAGGACAAGGATCTAAAGCTCAAACAAATGCTCCTACTAATGTCATACAAGATTTTGGCAGTGGAGAACATGTTTTTTTTGGTGCTTATGTAAAAGACTTAGAGAACATTTCATCACATGATTTTGATTTGACAGTAGGCCCGGGAAAAATTGCAGAATGCTCAATAAGCTTCAATGGAACTAGTAAGTTGACTTCAGACTGTGGCAATGCAAACATACCTGCAAATCCTTTATCAGATATGTTACTCGATTATAATCTGTTAATGTATCTAGGCAATGACTTGCATAGTGAAAATTTTGGTTTTTTAAGGCTGACTTTAGATTGGGACCAAGGCAATCCAAATGAAGTGGTATTTGAGTATGGTTGCCTGGGACCATCCAGCATATGTTCAAATCTTTCATATAATTACATTACTAATTGGAATGAAGAGTGAGCAAAATCTGATAACTAAGTAAACAATGAAGATAGTTTAGCCAATGTTTCCAAGCTAAAAATAAGTCACTCCTCATCATCCCTTAACTGGGCCAGAACATCAGCCAGATCCTCATCCCCTTTCAGGTGATACAGCCCTTCCTGATCGTCTTCCTGCTGCTCGTAATTGGGGTCTTTGTTTTTCAATGGTACAGATGAACCTGAGGATAACGGCCTCTTGGACGCAACATCCCTTTTCTCCGATGCCGTGTTTGCAGCCTGTCGGCCGCTTTCCTCTTCAGAGTAGGCTTCTTTACCCGGCTGCAGGATGTGCATGGGCGGAATGAAGCTCTGTTTGTGATTGATAAACTCCCGCCTATAACGCTCAAAAGTGTACATGCCGTCCTGTCGGCCCATCTCCAAAGTATTTTCTATCTGAGAAAGCTTCCCTTCCCGAATCAATCGCTTGACCCCTTTGGTTGTATGCAGCACGCTGAGCACAGGCACCCTATAGCCCAGCTCCGGCTTATAGTGCAGCTGTTGGACAATGACCGCTGCCAGGGATGATGAGAGCTGATGGCGCACAAATTCCTGCACATCCAGGGGAAAGGCGTTGCATATCCGGTAAAGGGCCTCCTCCACAGTGCTGGCGTGCAACGTCGCAAATACCAGGTGTCCGGCCTCGGCCGCATTCAAGGTCAAGCGGATGGGCTCCGACTCTCTCAACTCCCCGACCAAGACCACATCCGGCATTTCCCGCAGGATGTCGATGAGCCCCTGCTCGAAGTTCTGGAAGTGGATGCCCAGCTCCCGTTGTTCAAAGAAGGAGCGGATGGTCTGAAACCGAAACTCAATGGGATCTTCCAGGGTGATGACATGCAGCGACTTGGTCACATTGATCTTTTGGAGCAGTGAGGCAATGGTGGTGGATTTTCCAGATCCCGTAGCCCCGCAGATAAGTATCAACCCTGAACGGTGATAGGTGAGCTCCTGTAAGGAAGGCAAGAGATTGAGCTCCTCCACGGTGGGTATCCGGCCAGGCAGAAAGCGGATAGCCAGGCTCAAACCCCGATGGGAACGAAAAACATTGATCCGCAATCTCGAGCCGGCTATTGTTTTGGCTAGATCCACCGACCATCGTTCGGAGAGAATCTTCTTTTGTATGGGATCCAAGAGCCCGTTGACCAGGCTCTCCACTTCCGGTGGGGTGAGCACCAGCTCTTTGAGGTATTGAATATTACCGTTCTTTCGAACAACAAATGGATGATTGCCGCTTATGTGCAGATCCGTGCATCCCTGTTGCACACATTCCAAAACCACCTCATCCAAGCTTTGCATACAAAAACCTCGTATCGTTTGGTCTAAGCCCCATATCTTATTTTTCCACCGGGGCAACCCACAAAATATGGTCTCTGTTCACAAAAAGTACCTTGCCCAGCTCCTCGCGCAAGGTACAGTCAAACAAGACAATAAACTGGGCCTCATGGGTGTTGAGCACATCCGAGATCCTGGTGTTCTCTCTCAGATTGATCCAGCCCTTGACAGTGGTCCCGTCCGTTAGCTTAACAATAGCTTCTTTGGCATCAAATCCTTTGTTTTTTTCCTGCTCATAATGTATTTCCATAAGAACCCTAGATTATGGTATTTTCATATAGATTTATCCCAGAATGCCCAATAAGTAACTAGCGTAAAGCCTCAATGCAAGCATTCAGCTCCCTGTGCTCAAAAGTTCTTGTGGCCTTTCCCAGTGAGGCTGTGGCCAACCCTTCAGCTCACAACCGGTCATAACCTCATATTGGGACTGATAGGAAAGACAACCAACCTGCCGACATAATAAGGCCAGCAGCACCTCGCTGGAAAGCCCCCCCTGAATGGATACACTTCAATAATACATAGGCAAAAAGTACGCCAAGAAACACAACCTGACAAAAAAATTTACAGATCAAATACTTAAGTTCTTCAGTTTTTTGTTTAAGGATAAGCTGATCTCCACCTCCGCGTTTGGAGCTTTGTCTACCAGCTTGCATCCCGTATTTCCATTTTTATTCAAAGGTGATACCATCAACTCAAACATTTCTATTATCGTCAGAAAAACCACTCCGATTTCCGGAGCCTTCATGAAATTTCGCACCAGGCTCTTGATCCTCCTGCTTATGGCCACTCTCCTGCCTTTGGGACTGAGCTTTGTGGCCCAACAGATATCCATGCGTCATTACGGTAATAAATTGGCACAGGACATGAAAAGCCTGCTGCAGAGAAATGCCCAAACCCTGCTCCAAACCTTGACCACCGACTACGGTCAGGTTCTTACCCGGGACAAGGCCATAGCCGAGATGGCTCTGCGCGTTCAAACCCAGGCCGTAGAAAGCAGGCTTTCGTCTGATCCGCCGCAGAACCATCCTCCCATATACTATGCTCCTGATTTCCTGTCTGAAAACCACCAACCCCCAGATCTGACTCCGTGTTCAAGACACCAACGCTTAACTGAGGAAGGCAATCTGGCACCCATCCCGGTCTCGTACACTTGCCAAGTCGTTTTTCTCCCGCAGGGAGTGAAACGTCAGGATGTCCGGGACCAGATCCTGCGTCTGAGCACCATGTCCCAAGTCTACCGCTCTGTGCAGGAAATCCAGCCGGACCTTTTCCTGTGGCAATATACCACTCTGAAATCCGGTGTCCACACCAGCTATCCGGGCAAAGGTATCTTTCCTGGAGATTACGACCCCCGGGAACGACTTTGGTACCAAGAGGCCATGGAAGCAAAAGAGCCGATCCAGCTGATCATGACCGATGTGAGCACAGGGGCCCTGATCTTTACCCTGGCTGCTCCTGTGTTTACTGAAGAGGGTTCTGCAGCCGGAGTCACGGCCCTGGATATCGATTACCGCCAATTCTTCGCCGACTGGCAAATCCCCGAGAAGTGGGCGGACTCGGCTGACTGCATGGTCATGGTCTATCATCAGGAGCACCGGCGGGAAGTAAACCGTAAACTGGAAATCCTCCTCCATAACCGCAGTCAGGACCGAGTCCGAAATTGGCGTATTCCGGTGGAAAAAAGGTTCCTGGACCTCCCCAGATCTCAACTTCTGCAGATCCTGGAAGACGTCCGGGCCGGCAAATCCGGTGTGCACACATTGTCTTACCAGGGAGAACAGAGCCTGATGGCCTATGGCTCCAGGACAAAGGATGAGCCCTTTCCTGTGGTCATCGTACCTACTTCAAAGATCATGGCCCAGGCTGTCAGCACTGAATCCTTCATTAATGACCAGATCGACATGGGACTGGCCATTGGTGCCATCCTGACCATTGCTGCGGTATCTTTGGCCGTTTTCATGGCCGTTGTTCGTTCCCGCCAGGTAACCGAACCTGTTATGCAACTGGCCACCGCTGCCGACCAGCTGGCCAAAGGGAACTTTGAGTCCCGGGTTCATATCAATTATTGCCAGGAACTGAACGAATTGGGGAAAACCTTCAATAGCCTCAGCCAAGGGCTGAAAGAACGGGAAGAGATGAAGCAATCCCTGGAGCTGGCCAGAATCATCCAGCAGCGTTTGCTTCCGGATCAGGCTCCGCCGTGTCCGGGATTTGAGCTGGCCGGAAGAAGCGAGTACTGCCAGGAAACCGGTGGAGATTACTACGACTTCATTTTCTTGGGAGAAGACAGTCAACATCGTCCGGCCTTGGCCCTTGGCGACGTATCCGGTCACGGCATCGGGACAGCCCTGGTCATGGCTACTGCCCGGGCCATGCTGCATGCCCTGGCTGTTCGGCATGGGGGAAATTTGCAAGATCTCTTTGCTGAACTGAACGCTTCCCTGTGCCGGGATACCGGAGACACCTATTTTATGACCCTTTTTTACGGCATTCTTGACTGCCAAGCTTCAACTTTGATGTGGATATCGGCCGGGCATGCCCCCCTGTTCTTATACCGCCGCTCCGGCTGTGTTGAACAGCTGGACAGCTCAGGTATACCCTTGGGAGTCATGGCCCAAAGCAATTTTGAACCCCCTTCACCCCTGGTCTTTTCCCCAGGGGATATCTTACTTGTCTGTTCCGACGGAGTCTGGGAATGCAACGACCCTCAAGGGGAAATGTTCGGCATTCCCAGGGTGGAGCAATTGTTACAGGATCTGGCCTATAGGGACGCGGCTGGAATCTGCGATGGTTTTTTGGATGTCCTGGCTCGGTTCCGAAACGGAGAACAAAGGAAAGATGACATCACTTTGTTGGTCATTAAGGCCACAGGTTGACCCTAAAAGCCCTGAAGGTGAAGGCTGGGCCTCATGTGTTTTGCTGGGATTTTCTTTGACCTGAGTTCATATTGCAGGTAGCTTGGCCCACTCAACAGGTTGAATACGCGGGCCAAGGCACCAATGCTTTTGCCTTGGCTCAAAGATCAAAAAACATGAGCTCCCGATGACCGAAAAGATTGAAGACATCACCATAAGCTACGAAGAAGACGGCCAGCTGCTGGTTGAAGAACTGGACAAGGAGATCCTGACCAAAGGGGCCTGGACCACCATCCTATTCCGGTACCGCCAGTTCGACAACAAGCTCAATGACTTTGGGCCCGATAAGTACATGATCCGACGTTACCGCAAAGTAGGGGGCCAGTTTCGACCCCAGTCCAAATTCAACATTTCCAATGCCAAACAGGCCCGACAAATCGTGGATACCTTGAGCAGGTGGCTGGAAGAAAGTGAATAATACCAGGTCCGGGTCAGTGCTGACCCGGACCTGGTATTATTGGAGCATGGATTGAACCCGCTCCCAGCCCTGGTCGAAGGCCTGGAGATTGGATTCCAGAAAGGCTTTTTTGGTCTGTGTTTTGAGGGTGTCTTTCATATCCTCCGGGCTGATTGGCAATTGATCCATGCCGATCAGGCCTCCCAGAAGGACCATGTTTAAGGTTTGCACGTTGCCCGCCTTTTGGGCCAGGTCTTTGGCATCCAGGCTCAAAACCTGGACCGGCTTGGAATGTATGAGCTGCATCAACTCCTGCACATCGGGATACTTTCCCTGCCCTATGGACACGGTAAACGGCGGCAGGGGGGCGGTATTGGTCAGCACCATTCCCCCTTTCCGGGCCTTACCCAAAGCCCGCAGGGTCTCCATGGGTTCAAAGCCGATCAGGATGTCGGCCTCTCCATCGGACACAATGGGGCTGTGCACATGGCCCATCACCACGGCCGACTCCACAATTCCTCCCCGCTGGGCCATTCCGTGAATCTCACTGACCAGAGCCGGTATGCCTTTGGCCAGGGCCGCCTCACCCAGCAACCGGGTTATGAGTAGATTTCCCTGCCCCCCGACACCTACAAATACGATACGCTTGGCCTGCATGGGTACCCCCTCGGAATTTCCAATTTTGTAGAAATGCGCCTGAACTTATTGCCAGTCGTTGCCCTAGGAAAGCGGTCTGATGGCCTTTTCCGGACAGACCTGCGCGCAGAGGGCGCACCCGACACACAAGTTAGCATCGATCTCCACCTGTTCACCTTCCAGGTAGATGGCCGGACAGGCCAGCAGCTGGACACAATCCCGGTGGTTTTGGCACCTCTCATGATCTACAAAATAGGGCTTTTTTTCCTTTCTGGTCTTTGTGGCCTTGCCATACAGGGGGCAGATCTCCTGGGAGATGATCACCGACACCCCTTCATAATCCAGGGTAGAACGGATGGTGTCTATAGATTTCTTGACCGCAAAAGGCTTGATGACATGCACGTCCTCCACGCCGCAACCCCTGACCGCCTGCTCAATGGATACCCGGCGCCGATCCCAGTTGATTGGTTCTCCGTCCACTCCGGGATGGGGCTGATGCCCGGTCATGGCCGTGGTTCCGTTATCCAGAATGACCAAGGTGAAGTTGTGCCGATTGTGAACCGCATTGACCAGTCCGGTCAGACCGGAATGGAAAAAGGTGGAATCCCCGATAAAAGCCACCACCTTCTGTTCAGCGGCTCGGGCGAACCCACAGGCTGAGCTGACCGAAGAACCCATGCAGATCAGGAAATCGGCCATGGATATGGGGGGCAAAAGGCCCAGGGTATAGCAGCCGATATCCGTGGGGTAGATGGCCTCTTCCCCGTAGACCTGCTTGATCTCGTAATAGCTGGCCCGGTGCGGACAGCCTGGGCAGAGGTTGGGCGGCCTGTTGGGCAGGCTGGGCAGGTCAGACATATCGATCTTTTCCGGTGGGGTGTAATCCAGGGCGAACCCTTCGGCCACAGCCTGGCGGACCAGGGCCGGATTGTACTCAAAGAGTCTGGATAGTCCCCCTGTCTTTTTGCCTTTGATGGGCAGGGTCAGTTTATTCTCCTGGGCCAGGGCCTTGAGTTCCTGCTCCAGAATGGGTTCTAATTCCTCAACCACCAGGACCCTGTCCACTTGCTGCAGAAACTTCAGACACAGCTCCCGGGGAAGGGGATGGCTTAAGGTCAGGTTCAACAGGCTGGTTTTCTCGGTCAAGTT
>CAZUER010000140.1:0-9213 GCA_964619345.1 uncultured Desulfohalobiaceae bacterium | reverse complement strand
CCGGCCCCAGCTATCAGCGTCCAACCGGTCCAACCCATGTGGACAAACTGCATCAGATTGACCACCACCAGACCAGCTACGCAAAAACCAGCCAAAGCCATGGTCCCGCAGCGGCAGACAAAGGCCAGGCGCTCGGTGCCCGGGAACAAGAGTTCCTGTCCGTGCCGGATCAGGGAGGGCAGAATGAGCAGGGTCACTGCCCCGGACAGAAAGAGAATGGAGGCCATGAGCAGGCCCACAGTCTGGTAAGGGACCAAAGGAGCAGCCAGCAATGGAGTAAAGCCCACGGCAATCACCAGCACATTGCGCAATATGGCCCTGGCCGGCTCGCTGAAGACGTGGGATACCGCTTCCGGCCAGGTTTTGAATTTTTCCTGCAATCTGCGGGCCCGGACCAGGAAATGAATGGCAAAGTCCACGGCCAGGCCTATGGTCAGAGAAGAGAGCACGGCCACTGGCATATCGTAGTCCTTGCCCACCAAACCGATGATTCCATAGATCAGGGCCACGGTCACGGTCAGAGGGATCATGGACAACAAAGCCCAGATTCCGGAACGGAAAAGAAGGATCATCATCAATAGAACGACCAGAAAGCTGCCCAGAAAGGCCTTGAGCATTCCACTGACCATCTTGTCCTGCCAGACCACATTGATATAGGTCAGACCGAACCAGTTCTTTTCCAGCTTGACCGGGGGAGGATTGTCTTCCATATACCTGTCCACTGCCTTGACCAACTGGCTCATATCCTTGTTGTCCCCGCTTTTCAGTTGCACCCATAGATTGGTCTTGCGGTAATCCGGAGTCACAAAGTGCCACAAGTCCTGGGGGCGGTGACTGCTCTGGTAGGTGACCAGAGTCTGGCCCACGGCCCGGGCGGAATCGGGAATGGAAAAGGCCTCCTCCTGGCCCAGAAGCTCCCGGTGCACGGTTTTGACAATATCGGTCAGGGCATTGGACTTGCCCACCTCCCCGGTCTCTTGCAGCATACCCTGCAACCCGGCCATGTACTTGAGCACATCCGGACGCTTAAAGGTTTCTCCTTGCTGAGCCTCCTGATCCAGAAAATAGGTAAACTCCTCCCAGACATAGACCGCATCACCGCCTGCCTGATCAGCCTGGCCCATAATCCATTTTTCCAGATCCTGCAGCAGTGCACGTTTGCTTTGAGCCTGATCTGCCAAGGACTGGGCCTGAGCCAGCACATCATCCTGCAAGTCGGCTGTTCCCGGCTCCATGGCCTCTTCCTGAACAAACCTGGACAAACGGGACTCAAACCCGGAAATATACTCTTTCGGCCCGGGCAATTGTTTGCTGGGTCTTAGGCACAGATAGGCCATGTAAGTGCCCCCGAAATGCTCATTTAAAACCCGGTCTGCCTTCCGTATGGGGTGATCCGGCTCAAACCACTTGGTGGGATTGTCGTTGATCTGGATCAGGCTGATCCCATACAGAGCCACTCCCACCAGAACAACAGTTCCACCAAGGTAGACCTTGGACCGGCGGTACGTGCTGCGGCCCACTGTCTGGAGCATCCGGCTCAGTATGTCTGTATGGGCTGTTTCATCCCCGGTCTGGACCACTCCGAAGTTCTCCAGCCGCTTTTCCGGAATGAACATGATATAGGCCGGGATCACGGTCAGGGTCAAAAACCAGGCGGCCAGGATCCCCAGGGCCACAAACAGGCCAAAGACCTGGACCGGGGGAATAGGGGTTAAGGCCAACGAGGCGAACCCGGCCGCCGAAGTAATAGAGGTGTACAGCATGGGCAGAAACAAAGTCTGTACCGTACCCATAATAGTCTGCACCCGGTCCCGGGTGCTTTGATAGCGGTCGAAGAACTCGGACAGGATATGCACGGAGTCCAGGACCGCAATGGGCATGATGAAGATGGGGATCATGGAGCTCATGATGTGAATAGTGTTGCCGGAGATGACCAGAGCGGCCATGGTCACGATCACCGAGACCATGGCCACGATCATGGGCGAGAGAACGAGGAGGAACTTACGGAAAAAGACGAGCATGAGCACAAAAATAACCAGCATGGCCAGGGGGGCGGAGATGGCCATCTGCTTGAACATCTCCACCCCAAAGACATCGTTGGCCACCGGCAGTCCGGTAATATGCCACTCTTCCGCTCCATCGAAGGTCTTGATTTTTTCATTGAGTTTGGACCAGATGTCATAACTCAGCTTCTTAGCCGTGATGGGCAGATAGATGGCCAGGGCCTGGCCGTCCTCGGAAACCAGGGTTCCGTTCAAGAAGGGGATGCGTTGGGCATTGTCCCGGATTTCCGCCGCCTCCTGCTCATTTTCAGGAGGCGAGCCCATCAGCCACTCGAAGCGCACCGTCCCCACTCCGGCCTGCTCAATATTATCCACAGTGGATGGGGCGATGATGTCCGCCCGAACCACTCCGGCCCGGGGATCTTCCTCTCCTATAGCTTTCCCTTGCAGTCCCTTGGCAAATTCGGTCAGTTCATAGACCCGGCTTAATGTATCAGGGTTGAACACACCCTGGGGATGCTTTTCATTGACCACCCCGACCACAATCATGTCGTGGAGATCAAATTCAGCCTTCATCTGGTTGTGAAAGATCCGGGCCGGTTCTTCCTGTCGGAGCATGTTTTCCGGATCCGTATCCACCCGGACCGGATGCAGAAAGGAAAAAGTCTGGGGAAACAGGGAAGGAAGGGCGGCCAGAACTGCCAAGACAACGGTCACAACCCCGATAAGGACAAAGGTTTTCCGGGGATGATGGGTGGTAGAGGTGGTGAAGGCCTGGGACAGGTCCATGTTGATGCTCCTGGAAGCGCTCAGGTTTCAGATTTCAGTCCCGCCGTAGGCGGGACAGTAGGCGACAACGTTGCCGGCACCGTTATTTATTTTGATATCTGACCAGATGCCCTCGGATGAAACAAGATTTACACCTGTCGAAGAGAAGAGGGCGAATGATTATTCGCCCCTACTACATGTTGATCCGTACGTTTCATAAAGGATGTCATGCCTGGGAATCACCTTTCCTGAGCATACCTCTTCTGGATACAGTCCATAATATTTCGAAGTCCAGGATCTATTATATAATAATAAACCCGGCGGCCTCTTTTCTCAAGCTCCAAAAATCCCTTATCCCGCATGAGCCGGAGGTGTTCGGAGGCCATATGACTGGGAATGCCGCAGGCCTTGGCCAGCTCCCCAACCGTATACGAACCGTTCAAGAGCATCTCAATGATCCGCAGGCGGTGGGGGTGGGCCAGGGTCCGCAGACATTCGGCGGCCTCCTGCAACTCCCGAGGTCCCAGGGGTTTTAGGATTTTGGAATCGGAACAAGTCATGGGTAGAGAATAGATCGAAATATCCCGATCTGTCAACATAAAAATCTGGTCCTTCAGGGCTCTTTGGTTCTGCTTTCCATTTTCAACAATTTCAGTTGATTTGCTCTGTATCTGGATAACAGCAAGTTGTGTTCAGTGTTCGGTGTTCAGAGTTCAGCATAAGAATTTGAGATACCTTGATATTCCTTGATTCGCGTGCCTGATGCCTCAAAATGTCCCAAAATATGTTTCCAAAGTATAATATCCGCATGCATCAGGATTTCTGAAGCTGAACACTGAACACTGAAACCCGAACACTCCTGGAAACTTACACCTGAGAACAAAATTACCGCGCCCGGTCCTTGGACCGGGTTTTAATTGCCAAAATGGGGCTGACCCTATTCCCTTTTCTGCAACCGGACTTCCACCCGCCTGGCCAACCAGGAACAGCTGAAGGTGAGCAGAAAATAGAGAATAGTGACCGTGATCCAGACCTCAAAGGTCAGATAGGTGGCGGCCATGAGCTCCATGCCCTGGAAGGTGAGCTCGGGCACAGAGATAACCGAGACAATGGCCGAATCCTTGATGGTGGAGATGAATTGGCCGGTCAAAGGAGGGATGACTCGACGCACGGCTTGAGGCAGGATGACAAAACGCAGCTGGTCTACCTTGGACAAACCCAAAGCATGGGCCGCCTCCCACTGACCGCGCTCAATGGACTGGATGCCGGAACGGACGATCTCCGTTATATATGCTCCTTCGTACAAGGCCAGAGTGATCACGGCGGCGATAAAGAGGAGCAAACTCCCGGGCTCGGCCCAGATCCAGGTGACGGCCTTTTGGACCCCTTCCGGCTGGCGTCCCAGAAACTCTTGCAACCCCAAACTCGGCAAAAGCTGATCACTAAAAAAATAGTAAAAAATGAAGACCAAAACCAGGGGGGGCAAATTCCGGCTTAATCCCACATAGGTCTGGGCCACAAGGCGCTTGAACAAACTGGGACTGACCCGGAACATGCCCATGATCACCCCAATACCCAGGGCCAGTAAAGTACTCCAGAAACTGAGCCGAATGGTGGTCAGGACTCCCTGCAGCAAAACCCCCGAAACCCAGCCCCCGGCCTCATGATCGTAACGGATGATATATTGAGGAATAACCTCCCATTGCCAGGTATAGGTCAGCCCTGTAGCCGCTTTGCTTCCCAGCCAGAAAAGCCCGCCCCCGGCACCGATCAAAAAGAGAGTATCAAACCAAGTCCATCTGGCCGAACGCTGCCACACTTCCCCACTCCTTTAAAAATTCAAGGGCGGCCTCAGGCCGCCCTTGAATTTTTAAATAATGGTTTTATAAAGACCCTTCTCTTTGTAATGAAATAACCTTGATTGCGCATTGGATTTATTGGAGGCGTTCTTGCCAATCCATAGTCGTGAACCAATATTTGTGGCGTTCCTGCAGCCATCCTTCCGCCTTTTTGACCCGAATCCAATTGTCCAAGAAATTCAGAAAATCGAAATCACCCTTGCGCACGGCAAAACCGATGGGTTCTGTGGTAAAGGTTTCACCCTGCAGAGGAAGATAGAGCTGGGCTTCGTGCTTGATGGCCTGCTGCTCCGGGAGGGGCTGGCTGGCTACCAGAGCGTGGGCCCGTTTGGTCAACAACTCCTGCATGGCCTGGGCCTCGTCGTCAAAAAGGCGAACCTTTGCCTGGGGCAAATGGGTCTGAGCCGCTTGAGCGGCTGTGGTTCCGATACGGGCGGCCACTGTCACCGAGGGTTTATTGAAATCGTCCAGACTGTCATATCCCGGAGCCACCTGCTTGTGGGCCACAAGGGACATTCCGGAATGGTCGTATGGAATGCTGAAATTGACCTTGAGGTTTCTCTGCGGCCGGATGCCCATACCTCCGATGATGATATCGAACTTGCCAGTCAGCAGGGCCGGTATGATTCCGGACCATTTAGTGGGCACAAATTCCGGCTTGACCTCCATGTCCTCGGCCAAGGCCCGAGCCACATCGATTTCAAAGCCTATAAACTTGCCTTCTTTATCCTTCATGGCCCAAGGCACGAAGGTGGAAAACCCCACCCGCAATGTACCCCTTTTCTGGACCTGCTCCAGGATACTTTCCTTGCTTAAGGCCTCTCGCACGCTCTCCGCCTGGACGGAGGCAGCCAGGAACATAACACAGCAGATCCCGATCAATGTGTAACGCACAACTCTCCAGGACATACAGTTCTCCTTTGTGTTGAAAATGGGCACCTACATATTGAACTCCAACTTGCTGGATCAATCTGGAAATCATTCAGAAACACACAGTGTATTGTCCACAACCGGATAACGGAATCACAAAATCTTGCTCAAAAAAAGCCGCGTCCGCTCATGAACCGGATGATCAAAAAAATCATTGGTCGCTCCCTGCTCCACAATCCGTCCGTCCTCCATAAAGATGACCCGATCCCCTACTTCCCGAGCAAAACCCATCTCATGGGTGACCACGACCATGGTCATTCCCTCCTGGGCCAGATCCTTCATCACTCCCAGGACATCGCCGATCATTTCCGGGTCCAGGGCCGAGGTGGCTTCGTCAAAAAGCATAACCGCCGGACGCATGGCCAGGGCCCGGGCAATGGCCACTCTTTGCTGCTGGCCTCCAGAAAGCTGGGCCGGATAGGATTCCCATTTATCCTCCATACCCACCTTGCGCAACAACTCCAGGGCCAGCTCTTCAGCCTGGGGCCGGCTCATTTTGCGTACTCGTTGCGGAGCCAAAATGATGTTTTCAGCTACGGTCATATGGGGAAAGAGATTGAAGGATTGAAAGACCATCCCCACTTCGGTCCTAATCAAGAGCCTGTTCTGAGCGTTGCCGTCCAAAGGAATGCCGTCGATAACCACCTGGCCGGAATCATAGTCCTCCAAACCGTTTAAGCAGCGCAAAAGTGTTGACTTGCCCGAACCGGACGGACCGATAACCACCACCACTTCCCGCCTGGCGATTTGCAAATCCACACCGTCCAAGGCCGTCACCCCATTGGGGAACCTCTTGCAAATTCCCTGGGCTTGAACAATTTCCCGCTGTGTTTCATCCGGTGGTGTATCAGGATGGGGCGAATATGTCTGGGTAGAATTATCACGCATAGTTTACAGCCAGTTTACGCTCCAGGTACCAGGCCACAATGGACAAAGACACGGTCAACAGCAAGTACATGATAGCCACCGTAAACCAGATCTCAAATGCCAGAAAGGTCTCGGCCACCAGTTTTTGGCCCTGCATGGTCAAATCGTATATGGCGATAGTGCTGACCAGGGCCGAATCCTTGACCAGGGAAACCGCCTGCCCGGTTAATGGAGGCACGATTCTGCGCACCGCCTGCGGCAAGACCACTCGCATATAGGTATCCCTGGTAGACAGGCCCAGACTGTAGGCCGCTTCCCACTGCCCCCTGTGGATGGAGACGATGCCGGCCCGAAAAATCTCCGAGGCATAGGCCCCTTCAAAGAGGCTTAAGGCCAGCACAGCCGAAGTGAACCGACCCAGACCGAACAAAGGACCGACAACGAAGTAGATAAAAAATATAAGAATGAGTAAAGGGATGTTCCGGATCACTTCCAGATATATCCGGGCCATCATCCGGCCTACAGCCGAAGGGAGAAGACGCAGTATGGCTGTACTCAAACCGAAAAGCAGGGCCAACAGCAGGCTGACTCCGGAAATTTTCAAGGTCATGAAGAGTCCGCTGAGCAAGGGTCCGGCCTGAATGTCTCCGTCCCGGACGGAAACAACAACATCGCTGATCCGGTACCACTGCCAGTTATAACCCAGGTTCTCCGCTCCCCGTCCGGCCAACCAGATAATGACCCCCATGACCAGAAGATAGCGTCCAATACTCCACCAGGGTTCAAAGGCCCGCAAAATCATCCTCCTTCTTCAAGCCCTTCACCTGTCGGGCAGAAAAAGCCTTGGCGTTCATATCCACGTATACAAGCTTTACCTGAACCAGGGCAAGATTAATCAAATATTGGCCAATGATCAAATCTTAAAAACATGCTGACAACTGGCAACGAATAACAGGCCCTCCAACGCAGGGCCACTGACATCTAGGCTCAAATGAAAGCAATTGAAATAATAGACAATGTAAAGCAGAACCCAAAGCCCTGTCCCCCGTTCAGCCCGGGGGTTGTCAACACAATCATTTTCATTTATAAACCTCTTTTTGCCCGGAGAGGTGTCCGAGTTGGCCGAAGGAGCACGATTGGAAATCGTGTGTGCCGTTTATAGCGGCACCGAGGGTTCGAATCCCTCCCTCTCCGCCATTTTGTCAGAAAATCCCTATCGGGAGATGAGGGAAGCCGGGCGGCAGGAGCGCTGCCAACCCCGTCAGGCCCGAGAGGGAGCAGCGGTAACAGTTGCTTCTGGGTGCCTGGCTTCCCTGAAGGGCGTAGGATATCGCATCTTACGCCCTTCTTTTTTCCCCCCAGACCAAAGGACCTGTTCATGCTCGATCTTAAATTCATGCAAAGACAGCCCGAGGTAATCCGGGACTCCTTGAGCGCCCGGTCAGTGGACCTGGATTTCGACCATTTCCTGGCCCTGGATGCCAAGCGGAAAGAATTGGTTCAGGAGGTCGAAGATCTGCGCCATGAGCGAAATCAAGCCTCTACACAGGTGGCGGAGCTGAAAAAGAAAGGTCAGGACGCCAGCTCCCATATCTCCCGGCTGTCTGCAGTCTCCGAGCGGATCAAAGAGCTGGACGTTCAGCGCAAAGAGATCGAACAGGAAATGGATGCCCTACGTCTGTCCATCCCCAATATTCCCCATCCGGATGTGCCCATAGGGGCCACGGACGAAGACAACCTGGAGGTCAAAACCTGGGGTACGCCCCCTGCCTTTGATTTTTCGCCCAGGTCCCACTGGGATTTGGGTCCCCTGCTTGGAGGCCTGGATTTCGAACGCGCAGCCAAAATCACCGGCAGCCGTTTCGCCCTGGCCTGGGGTTGGGCCGCCCGCCTGGAACGGGCTTTGATCAGTTTCATGCTTGATATTCAGACCACTGAACACGGATACCTGGAAGTCCTGCCCCCCTTCATCGTCAATGAACAAAGCATGCAGGGCACCGGGCAACTGCCCAAGTTCAAGGAAGACCTGTTCAAGCTGGAAGACTGGCCCTACTACCTCATTCCTACAGCTGAGGTGCCGGTGACCAACATCCACCGGGACGAGATCTTATCCGAGGACCAGCTTCCTTTGGGATATACGGCTTTTACTCCCTGTTTCCGCTCTGAGGCCGGCTCCTACGGCAAAGACACCAAAGGCCTCATCAGGCAGCACCAGTTCAACAAGGTGGAGCTGGTCCGTTTTGCTCACCCCGAGACTTCCTATGAGCAGTTGGAGCTCCTCCTGGGCCATGCCGAAGTCATATTGCAACGCCTGGGCCTTCCCTATCGGGTAGTGACCCTGTGTACCGGGGACCTGGGATTCTCCGCAGCCAAGACCTATGATATCGAGGTCTGGCTGCCGGGTCAGAACACCTACCGGGAGATATCCTCTTGCTCCAATTTCGAGGATTTCCAGGCCAGACGCGCCAATATCCGTTTTCAGCCATCGAAAGGGAAAAAGAAAGATTTCGTGCACACCTTGAATGGTTCCGGCCTGGCCGTGGGCCGGACTTTGGTGGCCATTATCGAAAACTTCCAGCAGGCGGACGGAAGCATTCGCCTCCCAGAAGCCCTGATGCCCTATATGGGCGGGCAGACGTCCATTTCCAAGGAGCAAACCTAAACCTGTCACGGCTCAATTGTCCCTTGACAGCAAAACCCGATTCCTTTAGGCTTCTTACTTTGTTAACGGGGGTCGTTAACTCAGCTGGTAGAGTATCGGCCTTTTAAGCCGAGAGTCGCAGGTT
>CAZUER010000139.1:0-9263 GCA_964619345.1 uncultured Desulfohalobiaceae bacterium | reverse complement strand
GACCCAGGGCTTTGCCTCCTGGGAGGATCTTTTAGGGACCTGGAAAGCCCAGCTGGAAGACCTGGCCCAGGAAGTTGTAAGCGGTCAGGCCCAGGTGAGTCCGAGCAGTGACCAGGCCTGCCGCCAGTGCGATCTGCACCCCCTGTGCCGGATTTTTGAGAATATTCACAGCAAGGAAGTCCATGCCCCCTGAGATAGCGGATGCAAAACAGCGGGCTGCGGCCCTGGACCCGGAGAGATCCTTTATCGTCCAGGCCCCGGCCGGATCGGGCAAAACCGAGCTCTTGACCCAGCGCACCCTGGCCCTTTTGGCCACAGTCCAGGCCCCGGAAGAGGTCATCGCCATCACCTTCACCCGCAAGGCGGCCGGGGAGATGCGGGCCCGCATCCTGCATGCCCTGCACCGGGCGGCAGGCGGGGAAAAGCCCCAGGCGGACCACGAAAAGATGACCCTGGATCTGGCCCATAAGGTTTTGGCCCGCAGCCAGAGCCAGGGCTGGGACCTTCCTTCCTCTCCTTCCCGGTTGCGCATCCAGACCATTGATTCCCTGTGCTCCGGCCTGGTCACCCGTATGCCCCTGCTCTCCAAGCTGGGCGGTCAGGCCCGGATCAGCGAAGACCCGGCCCAGATGTACATGCAGGCCGCCCAGGCCACCGTGGCTGAGCTGGACAGCGATTCACCCTGGTCTTTTTCCGTCCGCACCCTTCTGGCCCACTTGGACAACGACCAAGACAAGGCCTGCCGCCTCATGGCCGGGATGCTCCCTCAAAGGGAACAGTGGCTGCGGCACATGGCCGATCCGGACAGCCGCCAGCTGCAGCGGCCCAGGCTGGAGGCAGCTCTGGGTCGGGCTGTGGAAGACACCTTGGGCCAGACCCGGGACATCTTCCCGCAGGAGACAGCCCACAGCCTGCTCCGCCTGATCCGTTTCGCCGCCCCCCGCCTGCCGGACCCGGACAAGATGCCCCATCTCAGCTCGTGCACCGACCTGGAAGACATCCCCGGCTGTTCAGTAGAAGATCTGCCGTACTGGTTGGGACTGGCCCGCTTCTGCCTGACCGAGGGCGGCCAGGCCCGCAAGCAGGCCAACAAAAACCTGGGCTTTCCCCCCCCCAGCGGAAGCAAGGACCCGGAGGCCAAGGTCCTGTTTCAGGAGATGAAGGACGAGTTTTCAGCCTCTATGCAGGCCCTTTCCGCAGTCCCGGGTCTACAGGCCAAGCTCAATGAAATCCTCCTTCTCCCCTATCCGGAATACTCTACTGAGCAATGGGCGGTCTTAGAAGCCCTTTTTGAAGTCCTGCGCCTGGCTGTGGGCCATTTGCACCTGGTTTTTCAAGATCACGCAAAAGTGGATTTCACCGAAATCAGCAGCCGGGCCCAGCAGGCCCTGGGCTCTCCTGAAGATCCCACGGATCTGGCCCTGATCCTGGACAACCGCATCCAGCATCTGCTCATCGACGAGTTCCAGGACACCAGCATTTCCCAGTTCCTGCTCCTGCAAACCTTGACCGCCGGCTGGACTCCAGGGGACGGGCGGACCTTTTTTGCCGTGGGCGACCCCATGCAGTCCATCTACAGCTTCCGGGAGGCTGAGGTGGGGCTTTTCCTGCAGGCCAGACAGCAGGGCCTGGGGCACATCCCCCTCACACCTCTGCATTTAACCGTGAACTTCCGCTCCCAGTCCGGGGTGGTGGATTGGGTGAACCAGGCTTTTCCCCAGGTCCTGCCCCAGGACGAAGACCCCTTGACCGCAAGCGTTCCCTATTCCCCGGCCCATGCCTTTCTCCCGGCAGAAGACGGTCCGGCCGTGAACGTGCATCCCTTTTTCGATTCCGGTTTTCAGCCCGAAGCCGAAAAGATCGTCTCCTTGGTCCGTCAGGCCCAGGCAGAGCGTGCCCAAGGAACCACAGCCATTCTGGTCCGCAGCCGCTCCCATCTGCGGGAAATCGTCCCTGCCCTGAACCGGGCCGGCCTGTCCTTTCAGGCCCTGGATATCGACCCCTTGAGCCAAAGATCGGTTATCCAGGACCTGTGCGCCCTGACCAAGGCCCTGCGCCATCCCGGACACAAGCTGGCCTGGCTGGCCGTTCTCCGGGCCCCCTGGTGCGGCCTGGAGCTTCACGATTTGCAGCTGCTGTGCCCGGAAGGAAGCAAAAGGTCCATACCTTCCCAGCTGCAGGAGAGCAAGGTCCTCTCCGGGCTCAGTGCAAAGGGCCGTGCCCGGGTGCAAAGGGTGTGGCCCATTATACAGGCCGCATTACTGACTAGAGACCGGGCCGGAATCCGCCGCCAGGTCGAGTCCTGCTGGCAGGCCCTGGGTGGTCCGGACTGTCTGCACGCAGAGCGGGACAGACTAGATGCCCAGGCCTTTTTCACTCTTTTGCAGGACAGATTTACCCATGCTCATGAGGAGCTCCTGGATGAGCTGGACAATGCGGTGAGTAACCTCTTCGCCCAGCCGGATTCCGAGGCCGACACCAGCCTACAGGTAATGACTGTGCACAAGGCCAAGGGCCTGGAGTTCGATACCGTCATTCTCCCCGGGCTGGGCCGCCCTCCCCGGGCGGACGAGCAACAGCTTCTGGCCTGGCTGGAACGTTCCGGTCCCAACGGCCAAAGCGATCTGCTTCTGGCCCCCAGAACCGGTCTCGGAGAGTACAGGGATCCGGTCTATGCCTATATCCGCCATCTGAACCAGGACAAAGGGAGGCACGAGGTCGGGCGCCTTTTGTATGTAGCTGCCACCCGGGCCCAAAAGCGCCTGCATCTTCTGGGTCACACCACCATAGGCGAAAAAGGCCTTCATCCTCCGCCTTCAGGTTCTTTGCTGGCTGCCCTGTGGCCTGCTGTATGCCGGGATTTTGAACAAGCTGTTGCAGAGGATCAGGAGGTCAGCAGCCCAGGGAAGGCTGCCAAGGCATTTTCTTCGGACCGATTCCTGTACCGTTTGCCATCCACGTGGCAGGTTCCGCAATTTCCGGACGGAATCTCTCTGTCCCCGGCCCAGGAGCCTGAGCCGGAAGAAGACCTTGTCTTTGATTGGGCCGGAGAGGCTTTGCGCTGTGCCGGGACCTGCGTGCACGGCTGGCTTTTGACCATCGCCGCCCAGGGACTCCACTTATGGGACTCCTCCAGGGTGCGCCGGTTGCGTCCTGTCTTTGCCCGGCAATTGCTTCATCTGGGGGTGCGGGAAACAGATGTGGAGCAGGTGGCGGATCTGGTCCTACAAGCCCTGGAAACGACTATAACCCAGGATCTGGGATGCTGGATTTTGGCCCCCCACGTACAGGCTGCCAATGAATATGCCCTCACCGGCCTGCTCGGTGGGAGCATCACCTCCGTGGTTATGGACCGCACCTTTGTGGATGACAAAGGAGTGCGCTGGATCATCGACTACAAGACCAGCCGGCATGAAGGAACGGACGTAGATGCCTTTTTGGATCGCGAGAAGCTCCGCTATCAATCCCAGATGGAAACTTACGCCCGCCTGATGCAGGTCCGGGAAGCAAGACCCATTCGACTCGGTCTGTACTTCCCCCTTCTGTCCGGATGGCGGGAATGGATGTACGGGAACGGCCCAAAATTCTAATGTAACTCGGTTTCATGCTCCATGTGCTCCGGAATGGGCCCTGTAGGCCCGGCCCTGCCCGGCTATCTTCCAATCTTGAACACAGGCCGGGATACACACGGATTGTCCTTGCTGAAGGAAACGCTGGCTCCTGTTGTCCCCATCAGTCAACTGTAGCTGCCCCTCGGCACACAATACAATTTCAACTCCTGAAGCGGAGAACTCCAGCTCAGGAAGCTCAGGGCCAAGCTCGACAACTGATAAAGCAAACTCATCGGTCATCACCGGATAGGCCCATTCTCCTTCGTTTTGGGGTTCTGGTATCATGACCTGAAATGGACTGGAGTCAAAGTTTACAATCCGCAACAGTTCAGGGACGTCCACATGCTTGGGGGTCAATCCGGCTCGGAGCACATTGTCCGAATCAGCCATAATCTCCAGGCCGAAGCCGAACAAATAGGAATGAAGCCGCCCCGGGGGTAAAAATACGGCCTGTCCGGGTTCCAGATGCATAAGCTGCAGAAATCCCACAGCCAAAACCCCAATGTCTTGTGGATACTCCTCCATAAGCACTTCCAGCCAATAGATGGGATCGTTCATATCCTGGCCGGCATGGGCAGCAATTTTTTTCTCCGCCTGATCCAATATCTTGCGGCGTCGTTTCTTGTCCATGGTTAAAAGGGAGTTGAGCATCTGCGGTAGGGCTTCCTGATCTTCCTCGTCACTGAGAATGCGTATTTCCTCTCTCAAGGTTTGCGGGGCCAGCCAGGAAAACCACTCAGCAATCTCATCTGGGGCCCGAAAGCCGTTTAGCCCCCAGAAGGGTTCCAGGGCACAAATGCATTCCGGCTTGGGATTTGGGTCTTTGTAATTCCGGCTGGGGGAATGCAGGGGAAGAGCCATGGCTTCTTCCTTTTGATATCCTTCCCAGGCCTGCTGAGCATTGGGATGAACCTGCAACGACAAAGGTTGATGCACGGCCAAGATCTTGAATAGAAAGGGCAGGTGCGGACCAAACCGGATTCCATTTTCCTGCCCGAGGACAAGGGAGGGGTATTGCTCTATGAGTGAATCCAGCCGCTTCCATTCTCCTTCCACCCAGACCTGGGAAGGAGCCTTAGGGTGAGCTCCCATCCACAACTCGGCCTGGGGAGAGGGAGAGGGAACCTCGTGGCCTAAGAATCTGGCCAACAGCTCTCGCGATCCCCAGGCGTAATCTTGAATGGGATTGTACATGGGCAAAAGGGACAGCATGCGTATTTTCCTACTCGCTTTTGGCCCCTGGAGGCACATCGCCCTGCTGGGGCACAATGCACAAAAATACAAACGGCTCCTGGCTTGTCTTCACAAAGGAATGCTCGGATTCCGGGGGCACATAAGCCCAGCTCATAGGTTCTAATTCATACACATAGCCACTTAATTGCAAGTTTCCCCGGCCTTGCAGAATAACGACATAATGAGGCCAATCATGGGTGTGCAAAGGCACAGCCGCCGACCCATCCAAAGTGAAGCAGCGCATCACATAGTCGGGCCAGTCTTTTTCCGGACCGAAAACGATCCGCTTGGTGATTTCCAAGCCCCCGGGCATTTGGATCCCTGGGAGATCCATTATTTTTCCGCATACCTGCTCCTGGTTTTCAGCCATTGATCGCTCCAAATACTTAAATTTTGCTGCCAATAATGTGTTCACCTGTTCATTTTGCGAAAATCATCATACAAACCTATCTGTTTTGAATGATCTTCGGTTCCCGGGGCCTGGGTCGTCAAGCAAAATTTTTGCTTTCTTGTATGTTCCAATATGAGGTTCTGACCAGTTATGAGCTGAAGGGCTGGTCACCGTCTCGCTGGGAAAGGCCCCTGAACTTGTGGACGAGGGAGGGATGAATGACGACCATCAAGCTATACTTGACCGGGACAGTCCCTTTCCCCTACTATTTGTGTCCAGCGAATCTGACTTTAGATCACTTCAGATTTTCAGGCCCTTGCGCACCAGAACTTAGAGGAGCCGGATATGACCTCAAAGAAAGAGCAATGCCCCCGCCTGAAAATAAATGCCAAGACCTGCCCCTGCACCTATCCTCAATGTACCAGACATGGTTTGTGTTGCGAATGCATTCAATATCACCGTCAAAGGGGGGAATTGCCGGCCTGTTACTTCAGCCCCGAAGAGGAACGCACATATAATCGGAGCATAGAATTTTATGTCCAACGACACTTCAAAAAGTGAACTCCATGTTTGATGATTCTTTGTATGATCGTATCCTGGGTCTTATTTGCAGTGTCTTTGATGCCTACTCTGCCGTTCTTTTCCTACACTCTGGAGACAACACGTACGCATTAGCATCGCACTTCAGCCTGGGCGACAATATCCAGACCGGGACCTTGGTCCAGCCCGGCAAAGGGTTGGTCGGATGGGTCTTACGGAACAATCAACCTCTGCTGGTCAATGACTTCCACAGGGAAGGGGATTGTTTGGGATATTACACTCCGGATGCAGAATCCAAAATCAAGGCCTTCATGGGCTGCCCATTAAGTGGCGGAAAGGGGGCCCTGTGCCTGGATAGCAAGAAATCTTACACTTTTAGTGCCAAGGACCAGAAGATCTTGCACCAGTTTGCTCAACTCATAGAAGCTCTCAATCAAAAGCTGGAAGAACATGAAGGCGCAGAGCAAGAGCTTCGTTTTTACGCTTGCCTGCAAGCTTTCTACAGATTACGGCACAGCAATCCCAGGTGGTCGTTTTTTTTAGAAAACCTTTTGCAAATGCTAGCAAAATGTACAAATTTCAGCTACTGTCTTTTTGCCTCCAGGGATGAACTGGGCCACGGGTACTCTCTGGAAGGTTGGAATAAACCCATCTTCCGGCGCAAAGACCTGCATCGAAAAAAGTTTGATATCAATGCCGGGCTTATTGGTTGGGTGTTTCGCAATCATACGAGCATCACCACGGCCGACAAAGGGGAGCAGGTCCGGGGCACACCTTTGTTTGAAAAACATTTCGACGCTCCACGCTTTCAAAGCGTCATCTGCCTACCGCTTATTGTCCATATGCGGACCAGGGGTGTCCTTATTTTTGCAGACGAGGAAAAAAAACCCATCTCCACCCAGTTGCACGATTTTACATCTCTGGTCTGCGATCAATTGGCTTTGTTTCTGGAAAATTTGTATCTGAAAAACAAAATCAGACAGCAACAAGAACTGTAACGTTAAGGACAAGACAATGGTGTTCACTCGGCTGTTTGGATTTCTGGGCAAGAATCTGGCCATGGATCTGGGAACCGCCAATACGCTTATCTACACCCCCAAAGACGGGATCGTCCTCAACGAGCCTTCGGTTGTGGCCTTGGATTCCCGAACAGAGAAAGTCATTGCCGTAGGCAAGGAGGCCAAAGAATTCTTGGGGCGGACTCCAGAACGTATCCGGGCCATCCGGCCCATGAAGGATGGGGTTATCGCCGATTTTGAAGTGACCAAAACCATGATCGCTTTTTTCATCAGTAAAGTCATCCGTGGACTGCAGCTCATCAAACCCAAAATCGTCATCTGCGTACCAACCGGTATCACCCAGGTTGAAAAACGGGCGGTTATCGAGTCGGCCCAACAGGCCGGTGCCAGGGAAGTCCGTTTGGTGGAAGAACCCATGGCCGCAGCCATAGGGGCTCGCCTCCCTATCCATCAGCCTATGGGCAATATGGTTGTGGATATCGGAGGCGGAACCACGGAAGTTGCCGTCATTTCTTTGTCCTCTGTAGCCTATGCCGAGTCGGTCCGAGTGGCCGGAGATGAAATGAACGAGGCCATCCAGCGCTACATCAAAGATCAATACCAAGTCTTGATCGGAGAAAATGCGGCGGAAAAAATAAAGATCGAACTGGGGTCGGCCGTGCCCTTGCCTGAAACCAGAACCCGGCGGGTATCCGGAAAAAATATGGTCGATGGACGGCCGAAAACCATTGAGATCAATGACGGACAAATCCGGGAAAGTATTAAAGAGCCGGTGAACATGATCGTCTTAGCTGTCCGCAACGCCTTGGAGAAAACCCCACCGGAACTGGTCACCGATGTGTCCAACAACGGTATGCTCCTGGCCGGTGGGGGAGCTATGCTCAAGGGCTTGGATCAGCTCATCAGTGAGCAATCAGAAATCAGCGTTATTGTGGACGAGGACCCCTTGACCACCGTCCTGCGGGGAACAGGTATCGCCCTGGAGCAGGAAAAAAATATGGAATTTGTCTTTGTCAACTAAGGATGGATTTGCATGACTCAAGGCCAAAACTCAACCCTTTTCCAAGAGCTCCTAGAACTCGTCCCCAGAGCCGGAGACATCATCCTCTCCCACTGGGAAGAGCCTAAGAATATCGAGTATAAGGGGAGAGTTGACCTGGTGACCGAAACCGACCGGGCTGTGGAGTCCTTTCTGACCCGGGAACTCTCCACCCTGCTTCCTGAATCCACTTTCTTGGCCGAAGAGAGCGCCGCCGAAAATAGCCTGGGTTCATTGACCTGGATTGTTGACCCTCTAGATGGAACCACGAACTTCGCCCACGGCCTGCCGGCAGTAGCTGTTTCCGTGGCCTTGTGGCGGGAAGGAACCTTGGAGTTGGGTATTGTGCATTTGCCCAAGACCCAGGAAACCTTTGGGGCCCAAGTGGGCTGCGGCGCCTGGCTCAACGGCCAGCCCATTGGCGTCTCCAAACAAACCGAAATTTCTCAGGCCTTGGTAGCCACCGGATTTCCCTATGCCAAACGGGAAAGGATAGCTGAAATCATGCCCCTTCTACACCAGGTGCTGACCACTTGCCGAGGGGTCCGGCGTATGGGAGCTGCGGCAGTGGATTTGGCCTACACCGCCTGCGGCCGTTTCGATGCCTTCTATGAATTGGGACTCAAACCTTGGGACACAGCAGCCGGTTGGCTCCTGGTCCATGAGGCCGGGGGTCGGGTCAGTCAATTTTCCCCCTTTCAGCCTTACAGTCTGATGGCGGACTCCATTCTGGCCTCTAATGCCCATATCCATCAGGCCATGGTCGCTTTGCTGCAGGATGCATCACCCAAAAATCGCTCCCATCTTGTACAGAAATCTCAGAGTTGAGCTTACCTGGTGGGGGAAATTGACCACCAGGGCACCAACCTCATAAGAGTCCAGAAGCATGAGCTCGTCCCCTCCTCCTCTGTCCAAAGCCCTGAGGTTGGATCGTAGCCTGGCCGAATAAAGGGTCAGAATCTCGTTGTCTGTTTCCGGACAGGCCGGCAGACTTTGCAGGAGGCGCAACTTGGAAATGGGCAGTCCAAGCCTGGAGTGCAGCTCTTGACGGAGAGTCTCATACCCTGAATCCCCGGCAGAAACATGCTCGGAAAAAGAGACGTCCCAACATAAGGGAGCATCCGGACACTTTGATGACCGCCTGGATACAAGCAGGGTGGACTCTGGCCAATAGACCAGGGCCGCAACCCGGTGATGTTTGAGCTTCTGAGAGTGGACCACGTTTTGGGGCATTATTCCGACCGGTCTGTTGCTTCTGTCCAATACTTCCAGCAGAAGCCCGTCCATACAGGTGGAATTGACAAGGGAAGGCTTCATACCCATATCGTTTAAAGAAAGAATTCTCCCAGTTTTGCAGTTCTGGTTTTCAAAAACGAAAATTGGTCATGGCCTGTACAAAAATCCATTTTACAGATTCATAAAGATTATAT
>CAZUER010000138.1:0-9307 GCA_964619345.1 uncultured Desulfohalobiaceae bacterium | reverse complement strand
TGCAGACCAATCATTCTAAACTGCTAGATTTTCGACCTTTTTTCAGTGAACTCATTCATTAAAATCATAATGAAAGCGGCTGTCTGGCCGGGCAACGTTGATCAATTCTGACCATACAAATTTTCGTGCCTGGGATTTATCCATATTTATTCACTCCCAAGGTTAATTCACAATCGGCGCCACCAGTATGGTGCCGTGGCCCAGGATTACTTTCCAGATGAACAACCCCACAAAGGCAAGGATGTGCAGGGCCAGATAGGTAATGGACGTTCGCGACCGGGACAGCTCCAGGATATTCGTCCGTGTGGGATACGCGCCAAAGGCCCGGCTGTCCATGGCAATGGCCGTAATCCGCACCCTCCGCAAACCGTTGACCAGCAATGGTGTGGCCAGGCGGCGAACAGGCGCAATCCGGGACAGGAGTGATTTCTTTTTCTCCGCCGCACCGCGAACAGCGTGGGCGTTGAGCACAGTCCGGGCTTCATTCTGCAGCAGGGGCATAAACCGCAGTGCCGCATAAAAAGCATAAGCGATCCTGTAGGGCACACCGCCGAACTCAACAAACTCAGCCACCATACGTTGGGGTTCGGTAGTCAAACTGAATATGAAGGATGCCGTCCCCAGGGAGAAAATGCGAAAGAACAGCGCGCCCCCGAATGCAGCGCCTTCTTTGGTCACAGTTAATGGGCCCACTTCAAACCACAGTGTCTCACCCCGGACATAAAAAACAGACATGATCACCAGCAACCAGGCGCCCACCACCGTGAGCGGAAGCAAGCGCCGGACAAACTTCCAGGGCGGCTGCCGGGCCAGGATGATAGCCGTCAACAGCAGATACAAGAAAATGACCACATTCTCTACCAGAGTATTAACTATTAAGATCAACAGCGTGACAGAGATCAGCCACATGAACTTTGTCACGGCGTCCATGCGGTGAAAAAAAGACCGGCCTGGCTCATAGATAAAAATCATCCTATTTTTCCTTCAACAACTCCGAGAGATCTCCCAGGTTTCTGACCGCAGGAAACTCAGGCTGGTGTTCCCGTATCCGGTTTAACAACTGGTACAAAGGGGGAACCTCCAGCGAGAGCGATTCGGTCAATGCTCTGTCTGTGAAGAGCGAGGATGGGGTTCCGTCATGTACCACCCTGCCATCACGCATCACAACCACCCGATCCGCGTATTGAGCGACCATTCGCATGCTGTGGGTGGCCATGATAAAGGTCAATCCCTCCGCGTGCAACCCGGTGATAATTTCCATTAGATTGACCACGTTGATCCAATCCTGACCGGTGGTGGGTTCGTCAAGGATGAACACCTCTGGCCGCAGGACCAGCATGCTGGCCACGCTCAAGCGCCTTTTCTGACCCCGACTCAAGGCGTAAGGATGCCGGTCCTCAAAACCTTCCAGCCCGAAGATTTGCAGCATCTCTCCCACCTGTTCCTTGATCTCCACTTCTGCCATCTCCTGATTGCGGAGGCTGAAGGCAATTTCATCAAACACGGTGTCCGTCACAAATTGGTGCTCAGGGTATTGAAAGACATACCCAATCTTTTGCGATAGATCCCGGATGGATGCCGTGGTTGCGTCCAATCCGGCTACGGTGATCGATCCGCGATCCGGGCGGTGGATCCCGATGAGCTGGGAGACCAACGTGGTTTTGCCACTCCCGTTCTGGCCGACCACAGCGACAATGTTATTTTCATGAATATCGAGATTGATATCTTTGAGTATTTGGGGGCCATCGCCGTAGGAAAAATGGACTCCACGGATGGAAATGATCGGATTTGTTCCAACCTGATCATTGGCGCTTGCAGAGCTGTCGGGGAGGGCAAAGGCCAGATCTTCGACCGGCACTTCATCCATACTCAAGGGAAAGTTAGAAAACTGATATCCCTTATCCCTGGCCTTAACAGCAAATTCGCAGGCACCCGGGATCCATAAACCGAGCTCCTGGTGTAAATAATCAGCCTGTTCAGCATACACCTCTCGGGGTGGCCCATCAAATAATATTTCTCCCTTTTCCATCACCACCAGTCTGTCAGCCACTTCCGCAAAATGGGAAACGTCGTGCTCGATAACGATCACGGTCACACCGTGTTCTTGGTTCAGCTCATAGATCAGCTTGTGTACTTCTTGAGATCCTTGCGGGTCAAGATTTGCCGTGGGTTCATCGAAGACCATAACCAACGGCTCCATGGCCAGTACAGAACCGATGGCCACGCGCTGCTTCTGGCCGCCGGACAGGTCATACACAGACCGGTCCTCCATGTCTTCCATGCCAATCGCCTCTAGAACGCGTTCCATGCGCTGCAGGATTTCCTCTTTGGGCACGCGTAAATTTTGTGCGCCAAACGCGATCTCATCACCAATAAACATATTGGCAATCTGGCTGTCCGCGTCCTGAAAGACCAGACCGATCTTTGTGGCCATCTCATAAACTTCTCGGCTCTCAGGATTCCAGCCATGTACCTCAACATGCCCTTCTTTCCGACCCGAAAAGTCTCGGGGAATGATACCGTTCAGGGTCAGGCTCAAAGTGCTTTTCCCGCATCCACTCGGGCCTACCAGCAGGATGAATTCCCCTGGTTCAATCTCGAGGTTTATGTCCTGCAGGATCCAGGACGGGCTGCTTGGATACTGGTAGTGGAGGCCATCGGTTAATACCGCAGATCTCTTCCTTCCCTCTTTATTTTGTGCTGTTTGTGTTGTTTGATTCGTTTCACTTGTCATATCGATTGCTGTAATGTCTAGGAATAAGATCCCCACCACGTACTGGCCTGGTAAAGACGATCCGCCAACCCGCGCAGGTTTAACTGGTTGACCTCTTCCACGGTTTTGACCCAGTCCTCTTGAAACGCTCCCGGGCCGCTGAACGCACCGCACAATGCCCCTACCATGGAGGCCACTGTATCCGCATCGCCGCCCATATTGACAGCCTTAAGGATCCCGCGCTGCGGGTCCCCTTTGCTGGCAAGATACAACCCAAGCGAGGCAGGCACGGACTGTTCGATCGCCACACCGGCGCCAATCAGCTGGTATATATCATCAGCTGCCGCATCAATGTCCTGGGCCTCTTCCACAAGAGACATGGCAAATTCAATTCGGCGAGGCATAGAAGGGCCAATCACCGGGAACCCTTGCTGCGCGCCCTCCCGGGCGCCGTCGATGGCATCCACAACAACCTTCTTCAGGCCGCGCCCCCGAAGCGCGCTGGAGACGGCACAGGCAACGGCGCTGGCTCCACTCACCGCAAGGTTAGATCCATGTGTGGGCAGGCAGACCTGATAAACATCTGCAACAATCTCATTTATTAGGGACCGGTTTCTGCCATGGAGAATCCCTACGGAAGAAATTCGCATCGCCGCTCCGTTTGTGTCTCCCCGTTTGCCTGCCTCTTTGAGATCCCCCCCGGCAGAAATGGCTTTCAGGGCACGCATACTGCTGGGCCCCACCGCGTCTGACCCACTTCCTCCTACACGCTCAAACCATCCCAAGAGTGCATCCGCTACCTGGCGAGGGTCCGCTTTCTCTGCCTCCAGCAGTGTTTCAGCGATCAAAATGGTTTGTTCGGTATCATCCGTCACCTGACCTGCTTCATATCCAGAATGATAGATGTGATCCGGGAGAGGGTCTTCAAAATCCTGGATCCTGCCATAGATCCGTTCTATTTCTTGTTTCGGAAGAAATGAACTCGGCATCCCCAGGGCATCTCCGATTGCCACCCCCAACAGACAGCCGTAGATCCTTTCCCTCAAATCGACATCATTCGGCTTTACATCCACTAATCCCCTAATTTCAACCATAATCTCCTTTTCCTAAAGCATGTTCATTCAAACGTGTGATGATCTCATCCCATGTCGGCATATTGGTCTGACAGCCCACTGCTTCAACGACAAAACTGGCTGCCGCGGTGCCGATCCGGGCCGCTTCCACGGTCGAATACCCGCGCCGCAGACCTGCAATCACAGCGGCCGCAAAGGCATCTCCAGCACCGGTCGGATCGATGAATTTGGGGGGAGAGATCGGATATAACTGCGTCACATCTCTCCCTTTTTCGTAGATGCGGCATCCTCGTTTGTCTTCCGTGATGATCAAATCCCCTCCCAGCGCTTCTGCCAGCTGCCGGGATGAATGAAATCCCGCATAACCTTCTAACTGTTCTGCCTCAGCAGCATTGATGGACAACAAATCAATCTGCTCCAGATGCTCCACGAGAGCCGGATGCGCCATCCCCACTACGGCCAGGGAATGCCGACCCGATTGGAAATGGCCCAGGGCGTTTTCCTGAAGGGGGCCAAAGGTCGGGGTCAACACGAACCAACCGACTTCCTCATACACCGATGCGGGGATGGCCCCTTCTCGTAGTTCCGAGGGATAGGTGAAAATCAGGGTCTCATCGTGGGAATCCGTAAACAGAAAAGCGATCCCGCTTGGTGACTCCTTATTGAGCAACAGCCCCCCCATACCAACGTCCAACTCGTTAAGTTTTTTCTCGTAGCCAGATCCGGGGAAGCCACTTCCCACTGGATGGAGAATTTTACTCCTATCCCCCAGCATGGCCAGCTGCACGGCGATATTGAACGCAGTTCCGCCATGATATTTTCGATCCAATTCTCCCTTAGACCGATTCTTAATGAACGCCGGTTTTCCCGGCTGAGGTAGTTGGTCAACGGCGAAGATGTAATCATACAGCACCGTTGCACCAACTACCAGCACCCGATTATTATGCATAGAGAATCATCCTAAAGCGTGGTCTCCTCCTCTCCCATCACGCCCGTGCGCTGCACGGCCTGATAGATCCCGAAACCAAGCAGGCCAGCCAGGATGGCATTCCCGATGATGAATTCAACAATCAGCAACGCGTTCATGCCTGCCGATAAGCCAGAAAAGCCGTAGATGAAAATAAAGGGGATGCTCACGCCAATCCCCGAGAAACCGCCTGCGATTAAGGCTGTTTTGAGATTCCGTTTATATCCTGTGAGCAGGAAACCCAGCTCCGCCAGGATGGCCTGGAAAAAAGTAAAGACCCACACCGTCGCGCCGTCAATGCTGCCGGCCAGCACCTCCACGGTACCAGTCAGCATGCCGCCAATGAATGTCAGCCCGGGAAGTCCGGTCAGCAGCCCGACCAGAATGTACCACAGGGTGAAAAACCCATTGTCCAGAGGCGCGCCCCACGGGCCCAAAACGCCTTCAATGAACTTGGCCCAGGGAAGAACAGCATAGGCGCTGACTATACCGCCAATCACAGCCACAACACCGGTGATCAGCAGGGCCGTCGTAGAATATCTTTTGTTAAACATGATTTCTCCTCATAAGTCTGATGTCCTTGATGAAGAATAGATGACGTCCAGGAATCCTCCTGGCAAAAAAAGTGTTGTCTCCCCTGATACCTCCTTTGGTTGAACATTTCGTAGTGTCCGCTCCTTTAACCTTGATATTCTTGAAACCGTCACTTCTTTATGGGTTTTGCCTATCGAGTTCAATTCCGGACATTGACCTCGTCGCCCTCATCCCGAAAGGTAATCGAGAAATCTCTGCTGTTAATCTGCAGTCTTAGTTTGTCCGTCCGCCATAAAGTTTTGCTGAACTCTACGGGCGTGTCGTCATACAAATATGAGATCGAAGTCATCAGAAGCAGCGGCGTCTGGGGTGACACCTGAAGGAGTCCTGCCTCATGTTCGGTGGCTGATGTTGACTCCACCCACTCCACACCCACGCTGGGAAGCAGCTGGTAACGCTCAACCAAGGTTTTGATGATGGACCCATCTACAAATGGTTCATCGACCATCCCCGGGACCAACGCCGCTGGCAGCCAGGAGTGGTTGATAGCCATGGGGAGATCATTCCCCAACCGCAGGCGTTTGGTATAGAGAACCTTTTCCCCGGGCCCCAGCTGCAGCTCTTCCCGGATACCCTTCGGAAGATCGTCAGTGAGGTGTTTTTCCAAAAATTCTGAGGAAGGTGTATAGCCGTTTTCTTTCAACAGAATGGAAAGGCTGGGCGGAAAGACCAGCTTCGTCATCAGGATATCGCTTTTGTCGGTGACAAAGGTGCCCACGCCCCGCTTTTTAAATACGATGCCCTCTTTCACCAAGTGGGACAAAGCATGGCGGATGGTCATCCGTGCCACGCCAAACTGTTCCGCCAGGCTGTTTTCCGAGGGCAACCGGCTTCCTGGGCGGATTTTGCCGGAATAGATCATCTGGCGGATTTTGCGCTGGATTTGCAGATAAAGAGGAATGGCTGAAGCGGCGTTAATTTCGGTCATGTGGCAGATATCACTTTACACAACTTGTTTAGATGTATATACTACTATACATGAGATCCAATCATTTTTCAAGTTAAAATGGTGGAAAGGGAAAAGAGAGAAACCATGAAAAAAGTACTTATCGATTGCGATCCGGGTATTGATGACTCCCTGGCCCTCATCCTGGCCCTGAAATCTTCTCAACTGGACGTCCAGGCGCTCACCGCGGTGACCGGCAACCTGCCTGCTGACCGTGCACTGGGGAATATTCACAAAATTCTGGATCTGCTGCAGGAAAAATCCCTCCCCACTGCCCGTGGGCTGCTTCAACCTTTGGCGGGGGAGCATCCCCACGATCCCTTTTCTCACGGCAGGGATGGGCTGGGGAATACGGCGCTGGCCAATTCCACACGGACCTCCGGAGAATTCACAGCCCCAGAGCTTATCAACCAAACTGTCCAGGACAATCCCGGTGAGCTGACGCTGATCTGCACCGGTCCCCTTACCAATCTTGCCCTGGCTTTAAAACAGCAGCCGGAGATCGCCCAGCAAGTTCAGGAATTAATATTAATCGGCGGCTCCTATGGATTCAACCGCCATGGCCGGCAGCGTGCCACCGGCGGTAATCCCAGCAGTGAGTGGAATATCTACGTCGATCCCGAAGCTGCCCGGGTGGTGTTTCAATCCAACCTAAACATAAGGGCCATTGGCCTGGACGTCGCCACCCATCCTCATCTCCACTTCAGCAAGGACCACCGCCAGCAGTTGAATAAGGCCGCAAAGCCAGAAACCGCGTACGCTTTGGGTTTGATTGACTTCGTAGAAAATCGTGGCTTTGAGACCTACACACTGCTGATCGATTCCCTTGCAGTAGCAGCAGCTCTTGATGAAACGCTGCTCGATTTCCGGGAGATCTATGTCGATGTGGCATTGGAGGGAGAACTAACCCGGGGGCAAACCGTGGTCGATCACAGGCATAATTTTCAAGATCAAACCCTGTCCCAGATCAATGCAGCCCATGATGCAAATTTTGATGCTATCTGTGGTCTGGTCGTAAACACCCTGTGCCGGTAAAGAAGTTATTTCTAGCGCTTTTTTATTTCTGGTCACCCCGCGATCTTTATCATTTGTCTATATTCGCGTCGCAACATTTCTCATCCAGGAAAGCACTCTGAGGGAGATGGTGATCGTCGACCTTGCCCCGAGCAAATGGATCTCAGCTCCCCCCACCTATCCAGTGTGCTTTCCCCGATGGCCAGCTTGACACTGAAGCTGATCGTACCTATCGAAAACTGACCATCAATGCCTTTTACTCCCCTCAAAAACGTTGGGGGAAATCATTGGGACACGAATGAAGTACGCCAGCGCGATCGTTATCCCCCTGCCCCCCCCCCCAAGCGAATGAATGAAAATTCTACTCCCCTGCCCTACACTGATGGATCTGTATCATCTGCAGTGCTGTGATTGGGCTGTAGTTGTATTTTGGAAAACAGAAAGTTGTGTTTTGTGTGTGATATTGCCTATACGAAACTCCGTGTTGCCTCCAGCACCCCGGAGGGATAACAATTCATTTCTCTTCTTCCCCCCTAACACCAATATCGTTAACTACAACAGCGAAAATATACACTATGACGCCACTTCCCTCAGCGCTTCCAATATCTTGATCATGGCCAAGGTATCTAACTTGCAATACGCGAGCAAATCTTTTCTCAAATGCTGGACCTGCTCAGCGGGAATTTGCCCCAATACGATCTCAGCCCAAGCCAGCATCGCCTCGTCTCCGCTGGATACATTCAGCTCCGCATAGTTCTGGCCAAATTTAGGAACCAGAACGGGCAGAACATTCTTGATGGAGGCGCTGCCGTGAAAGTCCGGATGTATATAAAGTCCCTTGCTGAATATCTTCATCAGGTCATACAAGCGCGAGTTAATATCCACCAGCACATCGCTATATGCTGGGTACCGCTCCGCCATTGCGCTGTTTCTTCCCGCTTCAAAAGGCTTGTTCCACACGATGACCGCCCCCTTTCTCGGTATGTGGCTTGAAAGATATTCTGCCAGCTTTATCCCCGGGTCACCTTCGTCTGTCAAGAGCAGTTCACGGTGTTCTGGCTTGCTTTCAGGACTCTCAATAACATGCAGGGAATACTGGAACACGATATGCTGATAGGGCTTGTATCCGTCATACAGTGGCACTGCCGGGCTGTACGTCTCGTAATCCAGGAAACTCAAGGGATAACTCAATTTTGAAAGTCCATCTATTATAGCCGGGGTGTCGATGAATGGTTCCCCGCTCTTAACCGCCGCCACCTGCCGATCCTGCCTGGAGGAAAGGGAATATCCATCCGGAATGTTGTGAATGGATAGAATCCCCCTGGACTTCAAATCATTCGCCTTATCCGAATACAGCCTTGGTATGTCATAGATGGGGTATGCAGGCAGGTCCCCATGGCACAACGCTGGACAGGGGCAATTTTGCTGTTTAGTGCAGGTTTGGATCCCTTCTGGGGTCGGTAGAGACGCTACCCGCCAAGCTTCTTCTCGTTTTACGGCAACCTCTTTTGCTCGCTCATTAATTTTCTCGTTCATGTTCACAATGGTGAATAGCCCGGCCAGGTCCAGCTCTCCCTGACGGATGTAGTTTTTATTCAAAATCACAATAAAAACATCCCGGACATTGGCGTTTGCCTCGCACACCAGTCGCTGAAATGCCACATCAAATTGGTCCTCTTTTTTGACAGACGTGGAACTTTTGATTTCATAGATATCGATCGTCCCATCAGTCGGGTCCCGGGAGAGTGTATCCACCCGAGCCTGGAAGTGACCGTCGATAAACGTTTTTTCGTGGATAATCTCTGTTTTGGTTTCGGCAAGCAGCTGCGTTTCAATAAATTCCCTGGCCAGCCTTTCAACCTCTTTCCCTTGCCTCATTAGGTGTTGGTCGTAAAGGGATGGCGGTTTCTCAATTAGGCCGTGCTTCGAGGCCCAAAGGTGCATTGGGGTGTCTAGAAAATACAAGAAGTCTGTCTTCGTTATCATGCTTGATAGTCTCC
>CAZUER010000137.1:0-9415 GCA_964619345.1 uncultured Desulfohalobiaceae bacterium | reverse complement strand
GTGCCTGCTCTGGGCGGTCATGGGGGCTGTGGATGTGGCTTTTACCGAGGCCTCGGTGGGGGCCGGGGTAAGCTCTGTCTTTGTTGTGGCTGCAGTTTTTCGAACCACACGGAGGACAAAGGATTGAGAGTCGCAGGCTTGATCATTGTCATCATTTGCGGCGGGCTCTTGCTCTCGGCAACCCAGGACTTTCCGGCCTGGGGAGATCCCAATTCTCCGGCCAGCACCCATCTCTCCGACCATTTCATTACCCAGGGCCTGAAGGAGACCGGAGCTCCCAACCTGGTCACCGCAGTGCTGGCCGACTATCGGGGATACGACACCATGTTTGAAACCGTGGTGGTCTTTGGAGCTGGAATCGCCTGCATCCTTTTGTTGCGTACGTATATCCAGCGAACCAGGGGCAGGGAGTATCGGCATATTCCCACCGGAGTTATCATTCACATCCAGGATCCAAATAAAAAGGGACCCAAGGACCTTCGAGAATTTGAATTTGTAGACAACATGTGGGTTCCCCACGACCTGATTATCAAAACCGTATGCCGGATGCTGATTCCATTCATCCAGATTTTTGGGCTCTATGTGGTCTGTCATGGGGATTTCAGTCCCGGTGGCGGATTCCAGGGTGGGGTCATTTTTGGAGCCAGCCTGATTCTTTTGGCCTTGTCCTTTGATCTGCGCACGGCCCTGGCCAGGATCTCCGAGGAGGCTATGGGCCTGCTCTGCGCTCTGGGAGTGGTCATCTATTCCGGGATCGGGTGCCTGTGTATCCTTCTGGGCGGAAACTTTTTGGACTATAGCCGGCTGGCCTCTGTTTTGCCTGTTGACCCCAGTCATGTCCGGGCCTTGGGCATGCTGGGCGTGGAGATCGGGGTCGGCTTTTCGGTCATGGCGGTGATGATCATCCTGTATGTGAATATCGCCTCCGAAGGGCGGCATAACCAGGGATTGTAAGGCGTTGGTATGAAACCTCCAAGAGCTTGGAGTAGGGCATATGTCTGAACTGCTGACCGAAATTGTACACAAGTATAACTACTGGTTGTACATCATCCTGATGATGATCGGGCTGTACGCCATGATTGTCAAAAATAATCTGGTCAAGAAGCTGGTGGGTATGAATATCTTCCAGACCGCCATTATCTTGTTTTTCATTTCCATCGGGTACAAAGAAGACGCCACCATCCCTATCATAGCCGGAGGGCACGGTGGTCATGCCGCCCATCAGACTATCGAAGCGGCTCACTATATAAATCCCCTGCCTCATGTGCTCATGCTCACCGCCATTGTGGTCTCCGTGGCTACCCTGGGAGTGGCCCTGGCTCTGGTGGTCATGATCTATCAGCGCTATCAGACCTTGGAAGAAGATGAAATCAGAATGCGAGTCAAGCAATGATGAGTGCCCACTCCCCAGCCCTGCTCGTACTCTTTCCTTTATTGGCCGCATTCGTGATCGCCGCCGTGGTCTGGCTGGATCGACGTCTCTGCTATCCGGTGGCTGTGATTGGATTGGCCGGGGCGGTGTACAGCGCTGGACATCTTTTTGTCCAGGTCCTCCAAGCCGGGACTGTTACGTATTGGTTTGGAGGATGGCCGCCTCCAATGGGCATAGAGCTGCAAGTTGATCAACTCAATATTTTGGTTCTGGGAATTATACCTTTGGTGGCCCTGATCAATATGGTAGCCAGTAAGCGAAGCATGCATGCCGAGCTGGGGATCAAAGACGAGACCTTTTATATCGTTTATTTGCTTTTTGTGACCGGAATCCTGGGAGTTACGGCTACAGCCGACCTGTTCAACCTATATGTGCTGATCGAGATTTCCTCCCTGGCCTCCTATGGCATGTTGGCCATGGGCCCTCAGGAGCGGGCCCCCTGGGCCAGCCTCAATTACGTTTTTTTGGGGGTGATCGGGGCCAGCTTTTATCTTTTGGGGGTCGGGTATTTGTATATCATGACCGGATCCCTGAACATGGGGGATGTCCACTCCCTCTTGCCCCCAATCATGTATTCCCCGGCCATTGTGGTGGCCTTTGTCTTCTGCTTGATCGGGGTATGGATCAAAATGGCCCTTTTCCCTTTGCACGGTTGGCTCCCCAATGCATACTCCTATGCTCCGGTATCCGCCACCCGGGTCATTGCTCCCTTAATGACCAAGGTTATGATCTACGTTATGATCCGGATCATGCTCACGGTATTTGGATACGAATACGTGTTCCAGGATCTGAACCTGCAAAAGTGGGTGGTTGCCCTGGCCAGCGTGGCCATTATTGCCGGAGCCTTCTTAGCCCTGGCCCAGCAGGACCTGAAGAAGATGCTGGCCTATATCATCGTCTGTGAGGTCGGGTACATGGTCGGCGGGGCTTGGCTGGGCAATATGCATGGCATGACCGGGGCGGTCCTGCACATTATAAACGATGCCTTAATGACCTTTGCCCTTTTTTTGGTCCTGGGCAACATCGTGTATGTGCATAAGAAAACCAGTTTTGAGAATTTGAGCGGTCTGTTTTCATCCATGCCGTGGACCATGGCCGGATTTGTTCTGGCCGGGGTCAGTATCATCGGCGTTCCTCCCACCTGCGGTTTTTTCAGCAAGTGGTATTTGATCCTGGGAGGGATAGAGGCTGGGTCCTGGTTGTTTGTGGCCGCCTTGATCCTCAGCAGCCTGATCAGTGCGTTGCTCGTCTTTCGGATAGTGGAGATCGGCTTTTTCCCGGCCGGAGATGAGGAGCATGGGGAACATGCTCACGAGCAGGAGGTCATCAAAGAGGCTCCGGTTTCCATGCTCGGGTCCCTGGGTGTGGTCGGTATGGGGCTGATAGCTGTGGGTATCTGGTCAGGTTTTTTTGTGCAGCGGTTCATTGTTCCCTTTGTGCAGCAAGGGATGATGTAGTGATGATAATGGTTGGTATCAACCGTTCCCAGGGGCTTGGCTGTGGCCTTTCAGGCCAGGGCTGGGCCCCCGAACATGTGCAGGGTTAGGGGCCAGAATGCTTCCAATGGACCAAATTGTTTCCCTTCGTCCTCTGTTCGCTGTTCTCGTCTCCATGCTGGTCATTCCCATTCTGCTATCCAGCGGGAAGCGGCCCAATGTCCGTGAAGCATGGACATTTGTGGCTGGATTGATCAAGTTTGGTTTGGTGGTATCCATGCTGCCTGCTGTGCTCCAGGGCCAGGAGTTTACCTTTACTCTGGCTACCCCTTTTCCCGGGGTGCCCATACAGCTCCGGGTTGACGCCCTGGGCATGATCTTTGCTTTAGTAGCCTCTTTTCTGTGGATATTCACCAGTCTGTATTCCATTGGCTACATGCGGGGTCTGCAGGAACATGCCCAGACCAGGTTCTTCGCCTTTTTTGCCCTGGCCCTGTCCAGCACCATCGGAGTGGCCTTTTCGGCCAACTTGTTCACCCTGTACCTCTTTTACGAGATCCTTTCCCTGTGCACTTATCCCCTGGTTGTGCACCATCAGGATCAAAAGGCCAGAATCTCGGGGCGCAAATACCTGGCTTTTATTCTGGGTACTTCCGTGGGCCTGGTGCTCCCAGGCATGCTGTACTGCTACCACCTGACCGGGACCCTTGATTTTACCTCTGCGGGCATTCTGGCCGGACAGGCCCCGGCCCCGGTACTCATTATCCTGTTTTTTGTATTTGTCTTTGGGTTTGCTAAAGCCGGAATCATGCCCTTCCATTCCTGGCTGCCGGCGGCCATGGTTGCTCCCACTCCGGTCAGCGCTTTGTTGCACGCCGTGGCCGTGGTCAAAGTGGGGGTGTTCAGTATCGTTCGGGTCAGCACGGGCATTTTCGGGGTCGATCTCTTAAAGACCCTGTCCTTGGGGCCGGCTTTGGCCACGGTTGCTTCGGTGACCATTGTCCTGGCCTCGCTCATAGCCTTGTCCCAGGATGAATTGAAACGGCGGCTGGCCTTTTCCACCATCAGTCAGCTCTCGTATATCGTGCTGGGCATCGCCTTGCTCTCTCCCCAGGGCATGCTGGGAGGGATCATTCACATTGCCATGCACGCTTTCGGCAAGATCACCCTGTTTTTTTGTGCCGGGGCGATTATGGTGGCCAGCGGCAAAAAATATATCAGTCAAATGGATGGATTGGGCAGGGCCATGCCCATAACTCTGGGGGCCTTTTTCATAGGCTCCTTAAGTGTGATCGGCCTTCCGCCCACAGGGGGTTTTTTCAGCAAATGGAATATGTTGATGGGGGCTGTTGCCTCGGGGCAGGCCGTATTTGCCGCAGTTCTTCTGGTCAGCTCCTTTTTAAACGCTTTTTATTTTTTGCCCATTGTCTTTAGGGGTTTTTTTGCCCCGGTCCCTGCAGGTGAGCCGCGACCGGAGGTCAGGGAAGCCCCTCTGTGTTGTCTTATTCCTTTGAGCGTGACAGCCGCAGTATCCATTGTCCTCTTCTTCTATCCGAACTTGTTTATGGAGCTGACAAGATTGGCATTGAAGTGATCACTCAAAAAAACTTGTCGCTTTCCCCAGGAAAAGGATATTTAGGCATGTTCATCATTCTGGCCGGATTGGCAATTTTACTGCTGGCCGAGATCTTCATTCATCCACATCCGCCTTTCGAATGGGCCGGCACATTTGGCTTTTTCGCCGGATATGGGTTAATTGCCTGTATTGTGCTTTTGTTTGTGGCCAGGCTGGTTCGCTTGGTGGTAATGCGTAAAGAGGACTATTATGATGACTAGTGGGCTCCTGCCCGGACCCTTGCTGATTATTGGGGCATTTCTGGTTCCTTTTTTTGAAAGCCAATACGCCAAAAGGGTGTACCTGCTGGCCTTGCCATTGGCAGCCGGGATCTCCTTGCTCAGCTTATCTCCCGGAGCAACCGGTTCACTTCAGTTTTGGGGTTATGAACTGCAGGTGTTCCGGGTGGACAAGCTGAGCATGCTTTTTGGCTGGGTCTTTTGTATCATGACTTTTTTAGGGACCCTGTTTGCCTTGCAGGTCCAGGACGATCAGCAGCATGTGGCTGCGCTGGTCTATGCCGGAAGCACCCTGGGAGTGGTTTTTGCCGGCGATTTTTTGACCCTGTATATATTTTGGGAGCTCATGGCTGTCAGTTCCACCTTCTTGATACTGGCCACCAGAACCCGGCAGGCTAAGGATGCAGGGTTTCGCTATATCCTGATGCACATAGTCGGGGGGCTGTTGTTGTTGGCCGGGATCATTTTGTCTGCCCGCAACGGACAAACTTTGGAAGTGGCCTTTATTGGTTTGCAGGGAATTGAATCTTGGCTTATCTTTCTGGGCTTTGCTCTCAACGCCGCGGCCGTTCCCCTGCATGCCTGGCTTCCCGACGCATACCCCATGGGAACACCGACCAGTACAGTGTTTTTAAGTGCCTTTACCACCAAGAGCGCTGTCTATTTGATGGCCAGGTGCTTCCCGGGAACAGAGCTTTTGATTTGGATAGGGGCCATTATGGTGGTTGGGCCCATCATCTATGCTATTTTAGAAAACGATGTCCGCCGGGTTTTGGCCTACAGCCTGCTCAACCAGACCGGATTCATGTTTTGCGGTATTGGGATTGGAACCGCTCTGGCCTTGAACGGGGCTGTGGCCCATGCCTTTTGTTGTGTCCTGTACATGGCTCTGTTGTTCATGGCCACCGGGACTGTCTTGGACAGGACCGGAAAGATCAAGGCAAGTGAACTGGGAGGGCTGTATGCTCAAATGCCCTGGACCTGTGGATTTTGCCTCATTGGGGCTGCGTCCATTGCCGCCTTTCCACTTTTTAGTGGTTTTGTGAGTAAGTCCATGGTCATCAGTGCCTCCGGACATGAACAGCTGGCCGTAGTTTGGCTCTTATTACTCGTGGGATCGGCTGCGGCGGTGTTCCATGCCGGGCTTAAGGTCCCCTACGTGACTTTTTTTGGGCCGGAATCCGGAATACGAACCGGGGAAGGGTCCTGGAATATGCTGCTGGCTATGGGTTTGACGGCTTTTTTGTGTCTGTTTATCGGTATCTATCCAAACTGGCTGTACAATATGCTTCCTTTTCCCGTGGACTATGTTCCGTACACCGGGGCCCATGTGCTGGAACAGTTACAGCTCTTGGGGTTTGGAGGGCTGGTTTTTTTCCTGGCCTGGCGGTTTGGCTATTATCCAGCCGAATCCCCGAGCGTGAACTTGGACGTGGATTGGGTGTACAGGAAGATGGGGGACAAGGCCTATGAACTCCTGGATTGGGGGTTAAACGGCATAAATGCATGGTCTGAAAAAGGAGTCCGTGGAGTAGCCGCAGCCATGGGCAGAGGAGTTCAAGTCTTGCCCGTGGAGCTGCTTATGTTTTGTGCTGTGAACATCTGGCTGTTGATGGGAGTCAGGGGGCGGCAGTTGGAAATGAAGAAACGAATGCTTGTGCACGATATGCGCAGCAACACCATGCCCATTGGTTTAGGGGCTGCTATCGCCACATTGTTTATTTTTGTTATATATATGGTTACCTGATTGATGGCCGGAATGAAAATATACGAATCCTCATTTAAGGAGTACACAGTGCATGGTGGACAAACACGAGCTGCGCAGGATCACATTAATTGAAGATATGCCCGATGCTCTGTTGGATATTTTAGGCAGCGCAGGGACCCTGAAAATATTTAGCAACGATACTGTGCTCTTTGTTGAAGATCAGGTCTTGGATCAGTTTTATATGATCCTGACCGGAACCGTATTTTTGGAGGTACAGCCGGCTCCGGATGTGATCATCACCATGGAAAGTCTGGAGGCCGGATCCTGTTTTGGCTTGTCCAGCATTGTCCCCGGCAGTCGGTCCCAAAGCAATGCGGTATGTGCTGAGACCTGCGAGTTGGCTTGTTTTTCGGCCCAGAAGCTCCATGAGCTTATGGACGAGCATACTGAGTTTGGGTTTGACTTTTTGTACCGCATTGTGCGGACGTTTCGAAACCGTATGGAACACCGCACCCAGCTGTTCCTGCGTGCCTTGCAAAACCATCCGGAGCTGCAGCACCTCTTTGATATCCGCTAAAAGCGGCCCCCCCAGGAGGGGCCGCAAACGAGAATCTTCAAAAAGTCGCTTTACGTTCAGTTAGAATAAGATTTTGAATTATAACTCTTTGTTCTTGCTGACTTCTGATCTCTGACTTCTGGAAAGTGCAAAAAACTGTTTTTGCACTCGCATCTACCAGGCGTTGATGATATCCTCTCCCAGATGTTTGGCCAGTTCATCCTGGAACTCATGGAAGCGGTAGCCGACGACCTTAATCATAAAGGATAAGATCTTATAACCCATATCTGTGTCTTGTTCGAAGAGTTTGAGCAGGACATCGCGGTCGAACTTAATGACGGTGCAGGAATCGGATACGCAATAGGCGGAAAGCCTCATTTTGTAGGGCGGTACAAAGCATGACCATCCCAGGACTCTGGCCTCCAGAGGGCGGGCTTCGAAACTGTGTATGGTCTGGCCGTTGGTACTTGTTTGGTGTCCCGGCAGCTCAAAACGGAGGTCGATTCGACCGTCTGTTTCGATCCACAGTTGCTGGGCAGGATCGCCTTCCTTGAACAGCCGCTGTCCGCGGGTATATTGTTCCGTGTAGGCGTGTTTCTGGAGAGATTCCAGCTGTTCTCTGCTCAAATCCTTGAACATTTCCAGTGACTTGAGAGTTTCCAGATTGACCATGCCCAACCTCCTTGTTTGTACATTGGGGATGCAGGTGAAGAACGATGCGCGGCCTGGGGAAACCTTGCTCAAGAACAGCGTCCATTCGGACTTGTCTGCAGAAGCTTGACCAAGCACCTACCTTTATATGTATATTATCCCTCTTTGAGCTTTGAGTCAATGTACCTATTTTTACAATTTGGTTAGATTTTCAACACAGTTTTTTTGTGTGCGCTTTGGTGCACAAAATATGGCAGATTTGCCGGGGGCAAAGCTGAAGTGTCCCAATGGACTATAGAAGGTGTACATGGGCCAGATCTCCGAGATTGTTTGCAGCGAATTAGCCGAAATTGTGGGAGGTGAAAACTGCCGGGATAGAATTGAAGACCGGATCAGTTTTTCCTTTGATGCCCATACGGATACGTCCCTGCCGGATATGGTTCTTTTCCCTCAGGCTAAGGAGCAGATAGCTGATGTTCTGCGCATTGCCCATAGGGAAAAGATTCCGGTTACGGCCAGGGGGGCGGGGACCAGCATCTGTGGAGCTCCTATACCGGTCCGGCAAGGCTTGGTCTTAGTCTTGACCAAGATGCATCAAATTTTGGAAGTGAACACCAGGGACCGTTATGCTGTGGTCCAGCCCGGGGTGGTCAATGCCGATCTGCAAAAGGAGCTCTCCAGGGAAGGATTTTTTTTTCCACCGGATCCGGCCAGCCTTTCGGTGTCCACTGTAGGCGGGAATGTAGCCCAGAATGCTGGCGGCCCTCGGGGCCTGAAGTACGGAGTGACCCGAGACTACCTCCTGGGCCTGGAGGCGGTGCTGGCCGATGGCCGGATCATTCGCTGCGGCAGCCGCAACGTAAAGGATGTGACCGGATACGATTTAACCAGCCTGTTCTGTGGGGCGGAAGGCACCCTGGGAATCGTTACCGAGATCACGGTCCGGGTCATGCCTTTGCCCGAGGCTCAGCGCACTGTTTTGGCTGTATACAACGATCTGGACCATACAGCCAATACCGTGGCCGATATCATCGGCTCCGGCATCCTCCCGGCCGGAATGGAGCTCATGGACAGGGTGGTCATCAATGCTGTAGAGGATTCAGCCGGGATCGGCCTGCCCCGGGAGGCGGAAGGGCTTTTGCTCATTGACGTGGACGGCATGGAAGAAGCTGTGGAGCGGGAGATGGAAAGGATTGTGGCCAAAGCCGAGGCCAACGGGGCGGTGGAGGTCACCCCGGCCAGGACGGCTGCCGAGCGGGAGGCATTGTGGACCGCCCGGCGATCGGCCTACGGGGTTTTTGCCCGCATGGCTCCCAATTGCATTGTGGAAGACGCCACTGTGCCGGTCAGCAAGGTACCGGCCATGATCCGGGGGATGCGGAAAATTTTTGACCGGCATGGCCTGAGGGTGGGTATCCTGGCCCATGCCGGAGACGGGAACATGCATCCCCTAATATCTACAGATATGCGGGATAAGGAGGAGTGGAGCCGGGTGGAAGAGGCCATCCGGGAGGTCTTTGAGTTGGCCGTTTCCCTGCAGGGGACTTTAAGCGGAGAACACGGCATCGGTACTGCTAAGACCGCCTTTGTGCCCCTGTTTCAAGATGAGGCCACCCGCTCGGTTATGATCCAGATCAAAAAGGCCCTGGACCCGTTGGGAATTCTCAATCCGGGCAAATTTGTGTGATGAAGGTATCCTGAACTTTTTAAAAAGGGGGTTGAATGCTTCCATCAGGAGAGCTTACAAGTGCGCGCTGAAGAAGTCGATCAATGCGGAA
>CAZUER010000136.1:0-9488 GCA_964619345.1 uncultured Desulfohalobiaceae bacterium | reverse complement strand
TCGCTTGCGGCTGGGAGGCATTACCCCGATTAATAATATTGTTGATAGTACCAACTACGTGATGCTGGACCATACTCAAAAACATCAATATCCTGGGTTCGCAGATCGACCTTGATCCGGGAGCGCAGCTCCGGAACAGCCCGGCCAAAAAAGTCATCCACCATAAGCAGGGTCAGCTTGGAAGACTGGATATGGAGCTTGATCACATCGGCGGCAGATATGTCCCCGATCAGCTGGGCTGCGCATCAGGCAAAGACCCGGAGAACCGGGGGGAGTCGATCTACGAGCTCTGCATGGATGGTGAGTGAATGCTTCCCATCCCAAAAGCCCGGTCCATTGACTGAAGAACCCCTGTTGGCAGCCAGCACATTACCCCTGTTCCCGAAGGCAAAGAGCAAAGATTAGGCTTGGCTTCGGGCATCCTTCAATATTTTGCACCTAACCGTTTCATTGAATAAAGACCTTCCACCCCGCCGACCGGGGTGAACCTCCGCTCGTCCTTGGATCCAAGCAGAGATTTCACCTGGTCGAAAACCTCGCTTACAAAATCCCTGGAGCCAATAATTCCAGCATCTGTAAAGTACCTGGTCCGGTTTATGAATCGATCCACCCGACGGATTCTGTATTTTCTTTTGCGCTCGGTGTTCACAATCTTGTGATCGATGGTCGCCCCCTTTCCTGCGTCCACAGCACCTGTTTCATACACAAACTCACGGTATTTGCGCACGATCTCCCTGGAATTGTCCTCCTGCCACTCCTTCATCCCAAAGTCCACGCTCAAGAGCTCTTCCTTATTTCTGCTCTGAACATGGTATCCCAGGGAACACCATCGATAGTCCTCCGGACGCTTGACCACCCCGGCCCGGATAGGGTTTAAATCCACATAGGCCAGCAAATTGACCAGAGTCCGACCGTCCTGCACGATCAAGGACTTGAACCGCCCGCCCCAGAAGTAGCCCTGGCGATTGTATTTTTTGTTGTAATACCGGGTAAACCCCTGCTTGATGTCTTTGACAAAGCTGCCCAGACTGGTCAGGCGCTTGCGGTAATGATCCAGCATCTCCCCAGCGATGATCTGATCCTGTCCGTAATACTCCTTATAACGCTGAATCAGCTCCCGGTCTGAGACATCGGATTCCAGATAGACCCTGGCCACCAGATGAAAATGATTGTCCATCAGGGCAAATCCCAGCACATCCACCACATACAGCATGCTCAAGCGCCGGATGAGGTGCAGCAGATAGTCCTTATCCCCGGCCTTGATCGGCAGCCCGGGTAGGGCTGTACGCGATATGACATGGTACACAGTGGGCTGATCATTCCGCACGAACCTGGCTATTCTGGACATAACCGTCCTCCGGAAACGTTTCTGGTTGATGACTTCCCTCTCTTCTAGCCAAGCAATGACGAACTGTCAATTATGAACCTGTCCCTTTGCACACTGTTTGGCCCAAACTGCGTACTTACAGGTTCATCCCCTGCTCTCTTAAACGAACTGCAAATAGTCGGTTTAGTTTCGTTTGCGATAAGAACTGAAGCTATAAGTCTTTGTCTTTACTGACCTCTGACCTCTGGCGAATGCAAATACAGATTTTGCACTCGTATCTTGCTTGCGGGGGCCGGCCCAAACCCAGTTTTCAAAAAAATGTACCCTTCTGCTCGCCGCTTTGCCTGTTATCCTTGACGTACCAGATAACAGGTTTTATCATGATTATCAATGATCCAATCGTTCAAGGATAAAAAGGCAGAAAAGCTCTATTGCGGGGAGTTTGTTTCAGAGTACAGCGGCTTTGAACGGCAAGCTGTCCGCAGACTGCAGATCCTGGACAGTGCTACCTTCTTGGACGATCTGAAGAAACTGCCTTCAAATCGGTTTGAAGCCCTTAAAGGCGATAGGAAGGGACAATACAGCATCAGAATCAATAGGCAATGGAGAATTTGCTTTAAGTGGTATAACGACCGTCATCAAGAAGTCGAGATTACCGATTAGCACTGAGAGGATAAAATGCAGAATAGAATGCCCCCGGTCCATCCCGGAGAAATACTGAGGGAAGAGCTCACAGAATTGAATCTTTCTGCGAGAGGCTTGGCTCACCGCCTTGATGTGCCGGCCAATCGGATCACAGCAATCTTAAATGAGAAACGCAGCATAACCCCGGATACCGCCCTGCGTTTGGCTCAGTACTTCGGAACGTCCCCGGAGTTTTGGCTCAATCTGCAACAAACATATGATTTGAAGATTATCAGGCAAACCAAGGAAGCCGAGATTAAGGCAACTGTTCAGCCTTTAGAGGCATGAGCCTACTGCCTTTATACTCCCAAGCGCAGCCCCGGTCCGCCCGCACCAATCAAATGTGATTCTTCGACGTTTTCTGTGGAATGCTCCAGAAATTAAGAATTTTACTCTTTACGAGTACTATGTCTTTCCTCGCCCATCCAATGCCCGCTCGAATGCTTGATTAGCGTTTTGTACATACATATCAAGAGGCAAAAGCTCACGGCTGACAACCTTCAGAGTTTCCGGAGACATCCTGCCATCTTCCACGAGTTGGCGGCCGCTCTCCTTTGCCGCTTCAAATACGTCGCTTACTGACGCCCCCATCTCCATCATCCGCCTCAAAACTGGCCCATGAGGACGCAGCAGTGCTCCTTCAAATTCCCTCCCGCAATTTTTGCACATTGCCTGCATGTGGACAAGCAATGGATCGAAGTTGTCCATCTCCCAGAAGCCACAATTGGAGACCAATACGACTTTTCCATGCTTGGTGCCCTCGCGCAGAGGGTGACGACAGTGACCATCTCGTAGTTCAAAAAATGGCTGCATTAGGGGCAGCGCCCGGTCAATCAAAATCAATGAATTTCTTCAGATAAATACTGAGTGTTTTGAATCAGAAATCGCTTTCAGCCGTTTACAAGCCATCCAGATTTAACCTACCTTTCTGATCACTTCCTCCGAGTCATTTCCCGGACTGTTCACCTCAAGCCCCACTGGATAGATCTCCAACTCCTGACTTGAGATTGGCTCCAGCAATGGTTGCAGCTGCTTCGGATCCTCCACCGACCGATCCAGCCACAGATCAAAATCCGCTTTCCCAATAATCACTGGCATCCGGTCGTGAAGCTCGGCCACTGCCTCGTTGGCCTGGGTAGTGACGATGGTGCAGGAGTCAATCTTTTGACCCGCTTCCTGATCCTCCCAGTGTTCCCAGAGACCGGCAAAAACGAACAAGCCTTCGTTCTTTGGCCTTATGCAGTAGGGTTGTTTTTTCTTCTCCCCTGTCTTTTTCCACTCAAAAAAGCAGCTGGCCGGGATCAGACAGCGGTGCCTTTTGGCCGGTGCCTTGTAGGCAGGTTTGGTGAAGATGGTTTCTGCCCGGGCATTGATCATCTTATAGCCAACTTTTTCGTCCTTGGCCCAGTGGGGCACCAAACCCCAGCGAAGCCAGGCCGCCTTTCGCTTCCCTTCCCTGGTCTGGCCCACGGCCAGTATCTCCTGGGACGGGGCGATGTTGTACCTGAGGGTGAACGGCAGAGGCTCTTGGAGCTGGAAATGGTCAGCTACCTGTTTGGGTGTGGCCCAGAGGCCGAATCGTCCGCACATGATTGTGATAAAAAGGACTGCTGAAGGTAATCTTCATTTTTGAATCAAGGCAGCGAAAGCAAGACTGATAGCCGTATTCTTCAAGCTAACGCCACGGCTGAGGCGCGGCCGATTTAGGCCGTCGCCTCCAGCCGTTTGTTAGGTGACGATGCTTAAAAGTGATAGAGTATAGCCAGCTCTACTTCCGCCGCAAAGTCTTCGCGGGCAATGGGGCTATCTCGCACATCGCTGCTGTAATACTCAAGTTCCAGGCCGGAAACGATTTGAATATGCTCGCTGACAAAGCGTCGATCGACAACGCGCAGGCCGGAGGAGCGGTATCCGCTATCCAAATCCGTCTCCGCAAGTCCGGATGCGGTAGCCTCTGATGGGCTAACTCCAAAATCTCTATTCAGGTTGTCACTGTCAGCAAATGTGGCATAGAGAATAACTTCTGTTCCACCGCCATCCTGACGGGAACCGAACCGATGCCCGGCAAATATGAACCCCAGTGTGCCGAAATCGCTATCCCCCACAGAAATCCGAGTACCGATATAATTCCGCCACTCCCCATCAAAGGCATACCTGACCTCACCTGTGCCCGTAAACTCATCATCCCTATCATCAAGGCCGTCCAGCCTGCCGTCATCAGAATCATCTTCCTCACGTCCATCATCTAAAGCCAACTCGCCCTGGATATACCATTGATCCTTCTGGCGAGTCGTCCATGACAGTTCCAGCCCTTCCCAAGAGAAAAGATGGTTTCCCTTTCTCCATTGGATGGCCCCGGCTGGATCCAGTTCAAACTCGTATTCGTCCGAACCAGCGTAGGCGTTTTCGTATTCAACCCCCAAGCCAAGAGCAATTCCCCAGCCAGAGCCTCGGGTGAAGTCCGGGGTAAATGGCAAAGGAAAAAGAGGTGCCGCCTCCTCAGCGTGAGCCGCTGTTAGATTGAGGGCGATCATCGCCGTTACAATAATTGTTATCATTTTAAGTTTTCTCATTTAGTTTCTCCTTCTCTCCGCTTATCTGTTCGTATAGCATACCCCGTTATATCGTACTGTTCGGCAAACGCGTTGACACCTTACAAAACAGTACGTTTTGCCGCCTTCTTTCATTCAAAGGGAAACCTAACAATTGATTATACAGTTTTTTTCTTGATATCATTTACGCAGCCTGGGGCCAATAACTGGGAGGCCTCACCCAGTGCAGTGGCCCCGGTGGATGGGCAAGTTGATTAATCCTCATAAACATAAAAAGCCGTGCCACCTGCATATTGGCAATCCGGCTTTCCAAGAGAGAGTCACTTAGAGCGAAAAGTAGAGCCGCAACAGGAGTAGAAGTTGGACCCGTGGCTTTCCGTCCCCTGATTACTCAGATTTTGGCTTTTTCAATTTCTTTATCCAAATTTTAAATCAAAAAGTCAATGGAGAGATGATAAAATTGCCACATTGGTGTAGCCGAAAAGACTACGTGCCAATTCCAAGGGTAGTCCGGTGATCTCCAAAAGTTGAACAATGCCAATGATATTGTGTACACCCGTACCAAGCTCAGGTATCAAAGTCAACTTATAAAAACGGAGGCAGTTATGAAAACTTCACAATACGTTCAAATTTTAATGGATTTTCAAAAAATCAACTCTGGGGAAAAAAACGATCAAAAACTATAGGTTGTTCCTGGGAAAATTCTCTGAACATTGTGAGATTATCTCCTTGTATATACTGCGGACATGGTCAATGTGACATGCAGTGAATATATCAATGCTTCTGGGGATAAATACGTATCTTATCAAGGACTGATACTAAATCATCAATGAACAAATGATCCCAGCATGGGTAAAAAACGGGTGCGTTGGATGAAATGTTCTACGCTCTCTGGCAGGGGGACGGCATCCAAGATCTTGCCCTTGCTTGCCCGGTAAAAAGCCACAGAGCGACCCTCCTGCAAGCAGGATTTAACTGGGCCAGTATCAACACCGCCCCGGGCGTAGATGGATTCCCGGTACTGGCGAAGCCGTTCTTTGGGGCTCTTCACATTGTATTCCTTCAGCCCAAGATTCCAGGGCAGGAACTCATCCTTGCGGCTGGACCGGAATCGGTAGCCCAAGGACGACCACCTATACTCCTCAGGCCTGTCCACCAGACCGGCCCGTATGAGGTTCAGATCGATATAGGCCAGACAGTTTTACCCAGTTAAAAACGGCTTTCGCCGTAGACCAAAGGTCTGTTTAACCGGGTGAATCAGAGTCTCGCCCTTTTCCACAATCACGCTCTTTCATCCGGTTAAATACAGCTTTGCTGTAGGCCTGTGGCCTATTTAACTGGGTGAACCGCTCGGCCCAGAAGGTCCCCTTGCGACCACGCTTTTTGTTGTAGGCCCGGGCTCGCCCGGTTAAACAACCACGCCAAAGCGTGGTTCCTGCCGTTAGGCAGGGTTTAACTGGGTGAACCCTGCTTGATCTCCTTGACGTATTCGGACAGGGACGTCCACTTCTGGCGGTAAAAGGGAATCTGCCCGGTCATGAGGGTATATTCGTCCCCGTATCTGCGCTGAAGACTCTCTCGTACCTCCTTATCCAAAACCTCGTTCTCCGGCCGCATGGTGACCAGGAGATGGAAGCCCCATGTGGCAAAAGCCTAAAACCTCGTAGAAATAGACTGCCGAGAGCTGCTGAATGATGGTCAAGAGCAGGCGTTTCTCCTGCTCACCCAGCGGATAGCCCTCCAGAGCGGACCGGCTGATCACATGATACGTAGTCTGCTGATGAGGAATGAGGAATCTGGACATCCGGGCCATTTTGAGCCTCCTGCTTTCTTCAATAACGGAATCTGTCAATGAATGTGAGACACATTCATTGACAGATTCCGATGCGCAGTATCCCCTTTGCAATGAAATCAAAACTACAAAGGATACTTCTTCAGGGCCAGGATCTCTGGGTTGGTAACCGAGCTGGCATGAAAGAATTCGTCATACCTGTGCTGGGCCCAGTCCTGAACTACCCACCTCATATCTTCATCTATTGAGCCGGTCATAACCAGATAATCTGCCAAGGATTTCAAGGCGCTTAAGATTGCAAATAATATGGACGTCTGGAGACCAAAGATTGGACTGCTCAAGTTTTTCAAGGCCTTGTCCATTGTATCCCTGGTCAGGGGAAAGTCTTGCGTGGGGACCTTGCCCTCAGGAATAAGGGCCTCAAAAAAATCAGAAAGCAAGAGACGAAAAAGATCAGCCTCTACCCAGGGTACATTCCTCTTTCGTCCTAAGAAGCCCATGAAATTGAGGAGCATTTCATTATATCGCTCCAGAACTTCATGTCGAGTATGGCAGTGCTCGAGGTTCCACTTGTTTTCTTGATAGTTCAAAATTGACCTGATGAGAAATTCAATATATCCGGGCTTGAACCATTTTTCTGGAAGATATTTCTTGTATGGTTTTATGCATTGAAAAAACTGTCTGGTAGTGTTATCTGTCCACTCTCCCTGCACTGCAGCATCCAGCAAGGGGGCAAAGCACTCCATGGTCAGTATTTGCAGAGGCTGCTCGTCTATAACTGGATCTTGTCCAAGCGGTTTCACAACATCCCGGGCAAGCTGGTAGGCCTGATCAAACAGACCTTGGCACATCAAGAACTTTAAAACAGCATCCAGATTGTCCGGATCCTGTCCAGGGTACTTTCCAAACAGATCCAGATAGCTATCGATCTCATCCGTTTTGTCCATCATGCACAGATAAGAAATAATGTCCCTATCCAGATAGCCGAAGACATGGAAATAGGCCTCAGAATAATGCTCTCGCAAAAATAAAATTTCATCGATGTACTCAGAGAATAGTTTTTCCTTCATAAAGGGCTCTTTTAAGTCTGTAAAGGCAAATATCTCAACCGCAACAGAGGGACCAAGTTCAGGATGATCCCTTAAAAATGCCCTCAGGCTTTCGGCCCGTTCTTTGGGGTCTTTGAGTGAGTGATACTGCACAATCAAATCATCCACCAGCTCATGCTGTTCATTGCTCAATTTTGGAAGTTTAAATAAAGAATTATCAGGACGCGATTCGCTTTGCTACAGAAAAGTGTCAATGATATTTAGCACTTTTGGGACATCCAAAATCACCCCTTCGGAATCAGCCCCGGGCCAACAGGAGAGCGTATTGGCACTGAGTCTGTCCCTTTCTGCGATACCTGTGCCTTGCTCACTCATCATCTGGAAAGAGCCAAAACTCAACCGAGGTCATAACCATGCCTAGAAAGAAAAATGCCAAACAGGACTGGAACCAGGCCGAATCTGAATACGCCGACCTTTACGCATCCCTGACTCTTCCCATGTTTTCAGAACCGATGTCCCCAGAGGACATCGTGGCTCGAATGCAGAGAATCCTCAAAATCTGCCCCTGGTTTTATCCTGCCTATATGGAGAAAGGGCTCCGCCTTCTGGCTGCAAACCAGGAAAAACAGGGGATGCACGATGTGCGCAAAGGGTTTGAGTTTATGATCGAGCATTGTCCTCCAGATGAAATAACCGAAAACGCCGATCCAATTCTGGAAAGTCTGGCCAGGCTGTATCGATTCGACATTTCCCAGACATGTGTTCAGATCCTGCTCCAGACGTATCCGGATGTCGGACTTTTTCACGATTTCATGGCCCACAATGCAGCCATGCTCGGCCAGGAAGAGCAGGCTGTGCAGAGCATTGCCAAAGCCCTTGAGCTCGAACCAAACAATATGCATTTTCGCAGCAATCAGGGCTGGATTCATTTGATATTTGGCAATCTTCCAGAGGCTGAACAGGCTCTGCGCAAAGCGATTCAGATTGATCCGGAAGATAGAGTCGTTTTGGGAAACCTGGAAATTCTGGAATACCTGAAACACAATGGGGGCACGTACGTAGACTACCTTCTTAACCTCACACCCATGGAGGCCATTGAAACGCTCATGGATGAGGGAAGGTGGGATGAGGTGGACCGGATCGTTGAGCAGTCCAATTCAGGCCTTCTTGAAGCCATGGGCATGATCGCTATCCGCACCGGCCAGCCTCAGGTCACCGTCCTGGCGGACAGGATATCCACGCTCAAACAGTTTTTGGGATTTATTGATAAAATCACCCAGGATCCCTTCTTCTACGAACAGATTGCTCTAGTCCAGCTCAGTTTTAAAGAAATCATGCACAAGTTCATTTTCAAATTTAAAGACGTGGATGAAGATCTGATCGAGGATATCTATATATCTTTGTTTGATTTTTACCATTTCTTGGCTGAACAGGATATTATCGAAGCTTCAGATGTGGACGAGTTCAAAAAAGAGGCCCTGGGCATGAAAAAAGATCTTGTGGCTACAATGCATCGCTACAATGCCATCCGCCACGACCCCACCCTGGACCAAGAAGAAAAGGAATCACTGCGGGAAGAAATCTTTGAAGGCGACCATCTCTGGCCCTTTATCGACTAAGAGAATCGTTACCGATTACCACCAAAGCGGACTGAGCCCGCAACCCAACCAAGTCAATCTTGAACCGCCCGCTTCGCTTAAGGCGCTAAGGTCGCCAAGCAAGAAAAGCAAAGGTCACATTTTTCATTTGCCGGGTAACCCAGTGAAACTCCTCCGGGAACTCTTTCAGAGTTGTTTCACGGGACAGGCGGCAAATGAAAAGGCAGCCTTGTCCAAAACCGTTACCCGGATTTGGACAATACCTGGATCCGTGCCTGAAACTTTGCGTACTTGGCGACTTGGCGGTTCAAAATTTCTTGTTTTTTCTGACAAAGATTGAAAGTTAAGGCACTAAGAGGGAAAAATGCAGAATAGAATGCCTCCGGTCCATCCCGGAGAAATACTGAGGGAAGAGCTCACAGAATTGAATATTTCTGCGAGAGGCTTGGCTCACCGCCTTGATGTGCCGGCCAATCGGATCACAGC
>CAZUER010000135.1:1426-9617 GCA_964619345.1 uncultured Desulfohalobiaceae bacterium | reverse complement strand
AAGTTACCCTCAGTATGTCCTATAGAAGCTTTTATAACCCCAGAAATCGTTTGTTCCATCATTGATTCGAGATCACCAAGAGCCCCTCCAGCGTTGATATCGACCTTTATTTTTCCATTTGATTCATTTTCGACATAGTTCTTGAATGCGAGTGCAGCAGCGTGTTGATGATTCTGGGGATCAGGGGCTACGTCTGAAGCCATTGTAAAGGTTACGTCTTCTAATTCATTGAGAGACTTTTCAGCTAAGCTAACTCCCATAAAACTTGCTGTCGAAAACAAGAAAACCCCAATCAGAAACAAAAATCTGGTTTTCATAACCATACCTCCAGTTTAAAAATTAGAATGATCTCCCTATATATTATCCCTGCAAGAGGGCACGTTTCAAAACAGAAACTGCATGGTCCAAAAGCTCCTCTTCTATATTCAAAGCTGGCATAAAACGAATGATATTTCCTTTCGTTCCACAAGTGAACAGCAATATATTTTCTTTAAAGAAAAATTCTATAATTTTCTTGGTTAGATCAGGATCAGGTTGTTTGTCTTCTTTGACAATCTCAACAGCATTCATAAGCCCAAGACCTCGAACATCACCAATTGCTTGGAATGTATCTTGCAAATCTCGCAGTTTGCTTCTAAAATTTTTGCCTTTTATAGTTACCTCGTTGAGAAATGACGTCTTTGTGACTATCCCTAATTGAGCCAAACCCGAGGCAGCGGCAACTGGATGTCCACCGAATGTCGTACCGTGAGATCCAGCAGACCATTGATCCATTATTTCGCTTGTTGAAGCCACGACAGACATGGGATAGCCGCCCCCTACTGCTTTGCCCATGGTCATAATATCAGGGATAATGTCATAGTGTTCGGTAGCGAACATCTTACCGGTACGTCCTATACCGGTCTGAATTTCATCAAAAATCAAATAAAAATCATGCTCTTTGCAAAGCTGTGAGAGGGCTTGGACATATTTCGCTGGAGGCACAATATAACCACCTTCTCCTTGGACAGGCTCAAAGATTACGCCAGCCACATCTTCGGTTGGAATTACAGTCTCCAGATCTTTTTTCAAGTACTGTAAACAGTTCAAATCACAAGTATCTGGATTGGTAAGAAAAGGACACCGGAAGCAGTAGGGGTAAGGGGCGAAATAAACCTGGGGCATAAAGGGAGCATAGTGACTCCTGGCAGCGGCATTGGAAGCCGTTACAGATGCTGCACCCATGGTTCGGCCATGGAAAGCCCCGCGGAAGGAAATAAATGAGGTCTTGCCGCTCACGTACCTGGCCAGTTTGAGGGCACCTTCGACAGCTTCGGCCCCGCTATTGGTAAAAAAGAATTTGTTCAGTTTCCCAGGAGTGAATTTTTTCAGCTCAGAAGCCAGTTCTAGAACATTCGGATAATGTAGAAGATTAAATGAGGCATGGCTGAGCCTGCTCATTTGCTCTGTTGCCGCTCGAACGAGTTCAGGATGACAATGCCCCAATTGGTTCACAGCAATACCCTGAACCAAGTCAAGATACTTTTCACCCTCGGTTGTTATCAGATATGAATCCTGTCCCCGGTGCACAATTAGGTTGGTGGCCTTTTTCAGGCATGGAGAAAAAAGTTCTTGGTAGGCTGTGCTGTCAAGTTTTTCCTGGCCGTTCATAATTCACTCCTAGAGTTTGATGAGATTGACAATATTCAGTTTTGTCGACATTATAGTATATATATGATGTTGTCAAGAAAGCTTTTTGTATTATATTTCAAATTATATGAAGATATTATGGAAATTTGATAATTAAGCTATATCTGTTGTTATACCAAGGGTCTGAAAATAGTCGAGAGGGATTCTGAAGCAGATGCCTTGGGCTGGTAATGAGAACCCAGAGATAGCGAAAGATCATGTCTTGAAGCACAGCAATTCGTTTTTTACGGGCAAATTGGGTATATCCGTTTAAACTTACTTTACATTTGGCGAGGCCGCTTGATCGTAAGAATCGCTCATTAGCTTAAACATTCTGATAGCACGTTTGTTATATTGCAAAGCTTCGCTGAACAAGGATTAAGGATCCGCTGTGACAAATACGTGATTTTATCAAAACCGTGTCTCTCCTAGTTTTTAGCTTGATAACAATGCATTTATGGACTGGGCTTTTCAGTCCCGGCAGAACAGAGACCTCCATTTATGGCCAAAAAAGACCTTTCCACAAAAGTTTTTCATGAGATAAGAGGTAAAATCCTCAATTTTGATATCCTTCCGGGAGTGAAAGTCCCGGATAAAGACATTGCTAAAGAAATGGGTATAAGTCGCACACCAGTTCGAGAAGCCTTATTTCGGTTAGCTGAAAACGGGTTGATTCATGCGAAGCCAAATCGAGGTTTCACCGTTCGAACTTTTACAGCTAAAGAAGTAGAAGATCTTTACAATATGCGCGAAGCATTAGAGGCTTTAGCGGTCAAGCTGACCATCAGGAATTTGAATGAACGGAAGATAAAATCCTTCTATGAGCTTATGGAGAGATACAAGGCTTTATTGCATACAAATGACGTGCTCATGTTTAATAAGTTGGACCAGGAATTTCATGACATTATCGCCAACTATAGTGAAAATGATTTTTTAAAACAGAATTTGCGAAGTATGCACGATAAAATATGGTTGATCAGAAGATATCTCTATTTTCTGCCAGGTACTTTTCAGGAAGCTTACGAAGAACATTTTCATATTGTAGAATATATAGAGAATAGAGTGACTAACAAAGCCAAGGCAGCTATGTCCCAGCATATTCTTAAAGCAATGAAGGATCTGGTAAGACAGTTTCACAAATAAAAATCAAATCAGTACAATATTTATTCTTTCATAACCATGACCTCAAAATCCTTCTACCAAAACCAGGCCCAGGCCTATTTTGACCAAACCTTTGGCGTAGATCCCTCTTCGTTCTTGATACCTCTTTTTTGGGCCAAAACTCCCCAAAAAAAAGTTGTCTTGTTGGTATGAATTTTGCCCTCGGTTCCCCGGGTCTTTGCCGGATGCGCAGCCAGCTGATCGGGGATATCAAGGAGAAGGATATGGTCCAAATTATTATGGAGCAGCTGGCTAACAGACCAATGGGGCAACAGCGGGTGGAGCTGTTGGAGTGCAAGGGAACCGGCCATACAGACACCATGTGCGACGCAATTTCCGAAGCAGTTTCCATGGCCCTGTGCCGGGGATTGAAGAGGTCTATGTGTGGCCAGCTGCCAGGGACGACATCATAGTGTCAATAATGAGCCTGTCGTTTCCACGATTTCCTCCCTGTGAGGCAGCTTCCTCACTATCTCTTTGGCGTTTTAGATGGTTTGAAAGGGGGACTTCCGGGAGGTGTTTCCGGTTCATTCGAGAATCTTGACCACCACGCAGGTCACATCATCGACAAAGGTATCAGACTCTGAGAAGCAGACAATGTCTTTCCACAGTATATTCAGAAACTCTTGGGGAGCAAGACCGGCGTGCTTCTTCACCTGCTCCACAAGGTTGGTCTCGCCGTACATTGTCCGTTCCGCATTCTTGGCTTCTGTCAGTCCGTCGGAGTAGAAGACAAAAACGTCGCCAGGTAGAAAATCCTGTCTCTTGGATTCAAAGCCGTTGCGGGTAGGAAGGCCGAGGGGCCTGTCCTCGCCCTTTAAGAGAGTGCAGGAACAAGAGTGTTCATGGTAGTGAATGGTCGGCATATGTCCGCAGTCGACGAAGTGAATGCATCGAGACCCAAGATCAAAGCGGGCATAGAAGAGCGTGACGAATGTTTCCAATGCTGCCAATTGGTTGATCATCCTGCAATGGACACCGGAAATGATTGATCCAATGTCCGGCCGGCCGTTATGCCCTGGTGCGAGCAGCATTTCGTTGATGGTCCGCAACAGATGGCTTTTCATAGCCGCTCCAAGGAGTGCGGCCGGAATTCCCTTGCCCATAACGTCGCCGACCACGAGGTCGAAGCAGATTTCAGATTGCTTGAAAAAATCAATGAAGTCTCCGTCCACTTTTTGCGAAGCCACTGAGAGTTGGGCGATTTCCACCTCGGGGATGTCTGCTGGAGGTTGATCCACCAAAAGCGTTCTCTGGATCTTCGAGGCGATATTGATTTCATGTTCCCGGGCCTTTTTCAGTGTAAGATGCGTTCGTACCCTGGCCTTGACCTCTTCAGCGTGAAACGGCTTGGTAATATAGTCCAGAGCCCCGACGGCAAAGCCTTTGGTTTTGTACTCGGTTTCTCCCATTGCTGTGATAAAGATAACTGGTATGCCGCTGGTTTTCGATGATGACTTGAGCTTCTTGCAAACTTCAAACCCGTCCATGCCAGGCATAATGATATCCAGCAAGATGAGATCGGGGAGGTAGGTGTTGACGTACTCCAAGGCCTTCGCCCCGCTCTTCGCTATGCCCAGCCGATATTCGTTCCTGAGGGTGTGAACCAGTGTGTCGAGATTTGTCGGGTTGTCGTCAACAAGGAGAATAAGTGGTGTCTTTTCAGCATTCATATTCGCGACCTTGTCCAGAAGTTTGAATATCCTTCGCCGTCATCATGATTGTGAACGCAGGTCGATTCCTTCATGGCGGGCAATCTTTTCAACGCTCTCTTGAGCAAGTTCGTAGTCGTACATATCGACGCGTTCCTTCAGTTCCTGAAACAGAGAGGAGTCGACAATATCTTCAATCATCCGGATGTATTCATCAATGCTCACCGGATCGGCTTGCACAAGGGTCTGGGATAACTTGATCAGATTCTTTCTGAGGGTCTCCGGATCGACGTCCTTTTTTGAGACCGCAGGTCCCTGTCTCTCGCGATCAGAGGCAATTGCCCAAATTGACTTGAAAACCCTGTCCAGCTCCTGGGTAAAGGACGAGAAAATGGATTCAGGGATGTCGCGGGCATGGGCGGCTTCTTCCATGCGCTGTGCAGCCTTTTGAAGATCATGGGCTCCAATGTGTGCGGCGCTTCCCTTTAGAGAATGCATTTTTTGAGCCACGTCCTCCCAGTCCTGTTGATTAACGGCTGTGGTCACGTCTTGGATGAGGCTCTGATTCGAGCGGTAAAAATTGCCAAGGATTTTGTAGAATGTCTCTGGAGTCAGATCCAATGCCTGAACCGCTTCTTTTGCGTCAATGCCGTCAATCTCCGGCACATCCTCAGTGGGTTGAGGCTTTTGCTCCTCAGCCAGCGGCGTTTCGGGCAGCGTCTCTTCTTCTTTGTGGATCTCGCCCTCTCTGAGTTCAATGTTTTTCCAGAGGATGGAGAGCAATCTTTCCTGGGTGAGCGGTTTGGAAATATAGGCATCCATTCCTGCCTGCAAGCATTTTTCCTCATCCCCCTTCATGGCGTGCGCGGTCATAGCTATGATTGGAAGATCGGTCAGGCCGAGCTCTCTGCGGATGATCCCGGTTGTTTGATATCCATCCATTCCCGGCATCTGAATGTCCATGAGCACGGCGTCAAAGCTCTCTTCACCAAGGATGTCAATCGCTTCTTTGCCATTGCTGGCCAAACAAAGTTGAACCTCTGCCTTTTCCAGCATCGCCTGCACAATTTCCTGATTGATGGCATTGTCCTCAACAACGAGGACGCGCCTGTCTGACAGGCGTTTTTTGTACAGAGAGGCTTTTGTGGTGATCCGCTTTTCTTCATGTTCAGTCAAGTATGATTCCTTGCCGAAGATTTCCAGGATGGTGTTAAACAAAGTTGAGGGCATAATGGGCTTACTGAGATAGGCTTTGATGTGTGTGCCTCTGATCTCACTCTTTGCTGGCTCGTACCCGGAAATGGACATGAGAATGACCGGCGTCTCCAGATGGAACTTTTCGGATATGCGTTTTGCTGTCTGCATTCCATCCATATCCGGCATAAACTGGTCTATGAGCATCAGGTCTCCTGCCTTGTGAGGGTGCTCCTGCAGCATTTCCAGGGCTCGGACTCCTGATGACAAAGTTGTTGCTTCAAAGCCGAAGGATTGCAGCATGTTCTTGGTGATGCGTTGGCTGTGCTCACAATCGTCGACGACAAGAACGCGTATATTGCGGAGACCTTTGGGAATTTCAACGGCCTTGTGCGCCTTTTCCCTGTATCCTTCAAACCGGACAGTGAAAAAGAACGTGCTTCCTTTGCCAGGAACGCTTTGGACCCAGATATCACCATTCATCATGCTCACGAGCTGCTTGCAGATGCTCAGCCCCAGCCCGGTTCCTTCAAACTTTCGGGTCGTGGATTCGTCAACCTGACTGAAAGGCTGGAATATGATGTTCATTTGGTCCTGGGAAAGACCGACGCCAGTATCCTGCACATAAAAGGTCAGCGTGACACTTTTTTGACTGTACACAGGTTCTGTGACTCCAATGAGGACGAGACCGCCTGCGCCTGTAAATTTAACCGCATTGCTGACCAAATTGTTTAATACCTGCTGCAGGCGCAATGGGTCGCCCTCCAGGACCCGCGGCACCTCTGGAGAAATGTCGACCAGGATTTCAATATTCTTCTCAGAGGCCTTGTTCAGAAAGATGTCAGCCACTTTGTATACCACATCTTCCAGCCAGAAGGAGTGCTTTTCGAGTTCGAGCTTTCCGGCCTCAATCTTGGAAAAGTCCAGAATGTCATTGATGATCCCCAAGAGGGAATAGGCTGAGGAATGAAGGATCTTGAGATAGCGCTTGATCTTTGCCGGGAGCTCTTCTTCCAACAGAAGGTCTGCGGAGGCAATAATGCCGTTCATCGGTGTCCGTATTTCATGGCTCATATTGGCGAGAAAGTCGCTTTTGGCTCGAGTGGCTTTTTCTGCTGTTTCTTTGGCCTTGCTCAATTCTTTATTGGCATTCTCCAGCTCTGCCGTGCGTCTTTGCACACGCTGCTCCAGCTCGTCCTTTTGGGCCGAAATCTGCTCATACGATTTAAAGAGAGCATCAGACATGGTGTTGAAGCGCTGGGCGAGCTTCCCTATTTCATCCCCGCTCACCCTGCGGATGCGGTGCGACAGATCCCCCTGAGCCACCCTTTGGGTTCCTTCAATGAGCCTGTATACGGGCCGAGTGACACTGATGGTAATGACTGTGGCCATAAGGAGCCCCAATCCCAGGGCTCCTCCAGTACCAAAGAGCATAAACCAGTTGGCCCTCTGCGTGGTTTTGGTCATTTGGTCCCGCTGCAAGTTCATGGCTTTGGCTGCTTTCTGCCGGACCTCTGTTGCGGCCTGGACCATATGCGCCGCAGTTATCTTTTGCTTCCTGATAAGCTCGATGTAGTTTTCAAAGGCCGAGGCATAGGACTGGGCCGCATTCACGATCTTGACCCCTGGGTTGGCATCTTCCTCTGAGAGCTCCTGGAACTTTTGTCCGATCTTGACGACCTCGGCCTGCAGGGCATGAACCTGTTCTATATCCTCTTGTCTGCCGGAAAGAGCCACGCTTTTCTCTTTTTGTCGGCACAGCCGGGTTTGGGCAATAAGGCGGTTGGCCAAGGCGGACTTTGATGACGCGTTGGCCAGGGTCTGCTCGCTCTCCTGACGAACGGTTTGAACAGTGCTTTCTTGGATTCTGCTTATGAACTGGGCTGAACTGTCCAGCCGCTGAGCGGCCATTTGCATTCGCTGCTGCGCATTTGCTGTTTTCTTGTCTATATCTGCGTAGCGCTCAAGAGCCACAAGATAATGCTTGGCCTGCTCCGCCACTTGTACAGCAAATTGGACGTCTTGTTGGTTGAAAGGTTGTGTTTCCAGGGATTCGGCTCCGCTCTGTTTGTCCAGTTTGGATATGATGTCCGAGATGATATACGCCGAGGTCTGGATTTGAACAGATAAGGATGTAATCTTTTTAATCGAATCTTCCCGGCCAGATGTTACAAATTCTTTTTCATGCAGCCTGCTGCGAGTGGCCATGTTCACAATGTCCACGCATCGGTCCAGGATCTGGATTCTGGCTTTGACATCTTCCAGACTCGCTCCTTCAGACAATTGCAGGAACAGCCTGCCCTTCTGCCGGATCTTAATCTTTTCAGCGGCTCTGACCAGGACATCCGCCGCCTTGCTCATGCTGCGGAGCGCACCTTGCTGTTCGAGCTCCATCTGCCGGTACTCGGAGAATCCCTGGCTGTAGGTGCTGAGACAGTCGGATAAGTCCTGGGTCCGTTCTGTCAGGGAACCTGTCTGATCGTTTTCATGTAAAAGCTGTATCTGCTTTTCTATAC
>CAZUER010000135.1:0-1416 GCA_964619345.1 uncultured Desulfohalobiaceae bacterium | reverse complement strand
CCGGTCAGCTGGACGACCTGTTGGGCATGGTCCTCCCGCCCCTGCAATAAATAAAGGCTCTCCTGAACCCGGCATTGCGAGGCAAGGCTTCTGATCTCTTCGGCCACCCTGGATGCCTGAAGAGCCTGATCGGTTCGCTTTGCACTCCATTGACGTACGTGCTGGCGAGTCTTTTGTGCCTTTTTCAAAATCTCATCTGCAATCTTTTCCAAGTCCTGGGCTGCACGGACCATGTTCTCGCTGGACCGGTTCTTCTTCGTTTCCGATTCTACATAGCGGTTTAAAAGATCCTTGTACCTGCGAGTGTCAACCTGGATCTCGCCCATTAGTTTCTTTTGATGCGCGTTTGTAAGGGATGCTTGGAGCTCTTCGGCAGTATTGACAACGGTCTTCAGCTCATAAACAGCCTCATCAGCTGCTTGCTGCTGTTTGCTGATGACAAACTCGTTTTCCAGATATCGAGCTCTGAGCACAGCGTTGATCATCCCTTCGGCCTGGTCGGACAACGAGACGGCCTTTTGCATGTTATACAGTCCAAAGTAGCCTACCCATCCGACCAGAACGGTCATCATAATAACAGCAGCAAACCCTGCTCCTATGCGAACCCCAAGTCGAGTATTCCTCAGCATTCCTTATCCTCCAGACACGCGTTCTTCTCTTAAAAAGCCACCTTTGGGCCGATCGTGCACCAAGGTCCGAATGCCTCTCCCTTGCTGGAGGAGCATATGGTCTTTCAGAAATGAAATTTGTATTGGCCGCATATATTATTTTTCTCAAATTCTACCTGAGAAACGATTTATTGGACACCATTTTTTCCGCTTTATTTTGCGAGTGACGGATGACACAGGGAGAAGCTGATATAGGTAAGGATGGTTCAGAGGCGGGATAATTGGGGTACTGGTTCAAAAACTTGGTGGTATATTTTATCTGATATGTGAATGAGTGGATGAGGTGAGACTGGAGAATATTGTTCTCTTTTGTACACACATGGCTTCATATTCTGGAAGTTGATCAAAGGATTCCGCTTAGATATTATGGAATAATCGTTTCCAAAGAATTTGTGGGCGAGGCCCCAGTAAAATTGGAAGAGATTTTACCCAGTGAATCCCCCACAATGGCCATTTTTGAATATTGCAGCTTGATATGTATAGAGTACAGATATGACTGTTTCGTTTGAAAATGAAGAAAAGGACAGTTTTTTTGACCAGTCACCCAGGACAATGGAGATTCCCATGCAACGCTTTATCATCGCCCTTGTACTCGCTCTCATCCTCGCCGGCACTGTGGGGGCCGCCGAGCATGAAGACCGGCACCTGCTTACGGTCATCACCGACGATTCCATCCAGACCCAAGCTATGGCGCTGATCCTCACCCGCCAGTGGGTGAAGGATGGCGGCAGCGCCCAGATCCTGCTCT
>CAZUER010000134.1:0-9696 GCA_964619345.1 uncultured Desulfohalobiaceae bacterium | reverse complement strand
GGTCGCTGCCAGAACATTTTTTAAAAAAGGCTCCCCTCCGGGGAGCCTTTTTTTTGCTTGTTTTTCAATTTATAGATATAATTGCGCAAAAATATTTATAGAGGATTGGGTTCAGTGATCTTATCAAATCGGAGTCAATTTTTTGGGCATAGCCCCAAAAATTGAAGGAGGACGATTATGACTAGCAAAGAGATTGAAGGAGTCACGCTTGAATGCGTCCAGGGCGATATCGCCCGCCAATCGGACATAGATGCAGTCGTCAATGCTGCCAATGCCCAATTGCGCAGAGGTGGCGGGGTGGCTGGAGCCTTGCATAAGGCGGCCGGTCCCGGGTTGGAAGATGAGTGTCGGCCATTGGCTCCAATTCAGCCTGGAGAAGCTGTGATTACCGGGGCACACAATCTGCCCAATTCACACGTCATCCATTGCCTGGGACCGGTATACGGCCGGGATAAGCCAGAAGAGAAACTTTTGGCCTCTTGTTATACAAACGCCCTGCGTTTAGCCGATGACAACGGCCTTTCTTCCATCGCCTTTCCGGCTATATCCAGTGGGGCCTTCGGCTATCCTTTGCAGGCTGCGGCCAAGATTGCCTTGCGAACAACTCAAGATACCATTCCTGACCTGTCTTCAGTTAAGCGTGTCAGGTTTGTGCTTTTCAGCCAAGGGAACGCCCAAGTGTACGAGACACTCTTGAAGGAAATGAACTAAATGAGCAGTGGCTCAGAATTCAATTGCGCAGATATCGACAATATCTCCCGCTTGTTTTTTGATAAAAGCGACTACGATCTCTTGCGCCTGGTGAATACGGTTTATAGCCAGCCGACTCTTCCCGATTATAAGGAACTCTTGGCCCCATATCTCCATCCTCACGGAATTAAAGAGATGGCCGCTCCCAGGGCCCTGCGCATAGCCTATTCCGTCATCCAGCTTTTGGGTTCTTTGGAGAGCGGCCAGGCCGGAGACCGGATCAAGGCCTTGTGTTCACTCCGGGACGAAGTTTTGTATACCTCCCACGGTCCGTTACGCATGAATGCCGCCCGGGTTCTGATCGAGATCATGAAAAACATGGTCCGCAGCCACGGTGATTGCCGTCGACAGCTGGAGCTGGCCAGGGATTTTTCGGCTGTGGCTCAAGGTAAACCCAGACAGGTCAGGGCCCAGCTCAAAAAGTATCACCTCTTGGAAATGCCGGAAGAATGGAATCAGGTGGCCTTTGACGAGCATGTGCATGATGTGAACACCATCGGCCGCAAATCCCCCACCCACCTGATCATGGATGCCTGGATCAAAGGTGTCCGCAGTCTCACGGTTATTTACTACAATTATGTGTCGCGGGAGGCGGCGACGGAGCTTTTGGAAGCTGCGGCCATCATGGATATGCAGGTCCGGATCGGGATCGAGTTCAGTGTATTGTTTCGAGACAAACAGGTGCGTTTGGTATGGGTCCCTCGGGGATTGCGCGATTTTCACGGATTCGTGGAGTTCTTGCAGACTCCTCGGATTCGTAATTTCATGCTCCAGGGCAAGAAGGTTTTGGACCGGAACAAGGACTACGTTCTTGGTTTGCTTCATTCATTCAACCGGCATCATTTGCCACATCTCAACGACAGGCTGGGTCTTCATTTAGGCCCTTTGGATGAAGAAGCGTTTCAGGGATCTGTCAGACAGGGTCAGGTCTCTGTCCTGCATTTGGCCAAGTACATCCACGAGCTGATCGGCAAAGAACTGCACGGAAAAGATATGCAGAACCCTTCTTCCGGATCAATGGAGCCGGAAGTGCCGGCTAATGGGTATGTAGGTGGGTTGGACATATACGACATTGTCGAAGAATACTTAAGCCCGGAGCAACATCCGGATGTCCCGGATATTTTCAGCGGCGAGGATTTGCCGGAACTTTTGACTTTGAGCCCGGCCCTGCTGGCTTTCAGACTGCACGGTTTGCACTCTAATTCCAACATTATTTTAAACCTTTGTGATTTGCAGGTCCAGGATGTGGTCGAACTGCTGTATGACTGTCAAGGCCTTATTTCCCACCTGGAGGTTTTAAATCTCAAAAACCAGGTCCTGGGACGAGAGTATGATCAGGAAAGGATTATCAAGCTGCAAAGAGCCATTAATGCCAAAAACGTTATCAAGCTGAAGAAATACTTGAGCCAGTTTATCCAGGAAACAGATACCCATGCTCCTGGTGGGGAGGAAAAAAAACAAAAGCTACTGGATATTCTGTGTGAGATTTCAACCTTTCAGTCTTTTTACAGGGATAGACCATTAAGCGGTTGCATAGGCACGGATTCTACCGGTCAGTCCGGTCGAGTGTATGGGATGGGATTGGTTCTGGCCGAGTCTTTGCCCAAGAGGGCCAGAAAAGAAATGAATTCGCGAAGCAGAAAGGGACATACTCATAAAAATGTAGCTATCGGAGTAAGGTCATACGTTCGGGATTCGTATCCTCCCAGAACCGAGCCCAATGGCCAACAATCTTTTTTTGGTTTTATGAGTCGCATCCCCGGCCTGAAGAGGCTCGGGCGGTACAAGAGGCGGGAATGGGTGGTGGAGGAGTATTTTTTGTCGAGTGCCGACAAAAGCAATATCTTTACCCTGGGAGGGGTCCGGGGTAGAGGAGAGGCCCAGAATGGTGAATTCAGAGGTCTCAGACATAGCTGGAACTATCTGAATACGAAATTGCGGATTGGGGCCAAGATAGGTATTGGTTTTATTCCCGCCTTTCTGACATTCTTTTTCAGCCAGGATTGGTGGCTACTCACCTATTTCGGGGCCCTGATATGGTTTGCCATAACCGGGGTACGAAACATTATTCAGTCCATGCTGGCCTGTGGGGGAATCAATCGGCCTTCCCTTATAAAGTGGAACAATTATGTCAGCTGGGATCGGCTGGCGGATTCTTTGATGTTTACCGGTTTTTCTGTCCCCCTGTTGGACTACCTGGTAAAGACCCTGTTTTTGGAACAAGGATTTGGGGCCACAGTGGGCACCCATCCAGCTTTGGTTTATACGGCCATTTCCTTAGTTAATGGGCTGTACTTGTCCACTCACAATTTTTTTCGAGGATTACCACGGGGGGCGGTGATCGGCAACTTTTTCCGCAGCGTGTTGGCCATTCCCCTGGCTTTGATCCTTAACTGGATGGCCGGGGGCATCCTGGGCCTCTTCGGAGTGGTAGGGATACATGTCATTTTACAGCAATGGGCGGCCATTATATCCAAGCTGGCTTCGGATAGCATGGCTGGGATCATTGAAGGACTGGCCGACCGGGCCATGTATATCCGGCGCAGGATCCTGGACTATACTAGCAAGTTTCAGCATTTGTTTAATACCTATGACCAATTGGAACGGATGTTCCCAATGGATGATGTTTTATCCATGCTGGAGTCGACCAAGGAACTCATGCAGAGCATTGAATACGAAAAACGGGAAATGGTGAATATCGTCATTGTCAACGCCCTGGATCTTCTCTACTTTTGGATGTATCAGCCACGGGCCAGAGGAGTACTTAAGCAACTCTTTAAGCAGATGAGCAGGGAAGAGCGGATGGTTATTTTGCTTTCGCAGCATGTTTTGTTTCGAGAAAAACAGATCAGCAGATTGTTTTTGGACGGCTTGGTGGGGGATAATTTTTCCCGGCCCCTGTCCTTCTATCTGGATCACTGGCGAAAGTATCTGGAAGATTTGGAGCATGTGGCCAATACTTGCCCTCCGTTGATCAATGGGGATCGGGGATACAGCATGCTCGATCACTTATATCGACCAGGGCAAGGATGTTTATCCAGGCCTATGCCTTTGGCCTGACCAAAAACCCGCGAGGTGGCTATGCCTTTGAGGTTTGGCTTGGTCATTTACTGGAGCCCTGAAGACCAAGCCTTCTTGGTGGAGGTTCCAGAGCTTCCAGGATGTAAGGCTAATGGCCAATCCTATGAAGAGGCAGTGGCCAATGCCCGTGTGGTCATCGAGGAATGGATCCAAACGGCTCAGGAACTGGGACGACCAATACCAGAACCACAAGGTAAACTCATACTTGGGACCACTGCTGGGATCGCCAGGTGCCACCCTGGCTTTTCCTGGATCGCCAGGTGCCACCCTGGCTCTTTTTCATCTCAAGGCTGGCATTCCCGCAACTATCTTCCCCATTTCGACGCCGGCCAGACCATTCAGCACATAACCTATCGCTTGGCAGATGCTCTGCCCCAGGTTGCACTCACCAAGATGCAAGCTCAATGTGAAAAGCTTGGACTGGATGATCCTGGAAAACAAAGCGAACTCCGGCGGCGCATAGAAGCCTATCTTGATGCTGGACATGGGTCGTGTATCCTGCAGCTTCCTGAAATAGCACAAATGATTATTCAGAATTGGATGCACTTTGACCAACAGAGGTATAGATTATTAGCCTGGGTCGTTATGCCCAATCATGTCCATGTGTTGATCGAACCTATAAACGAATGGCCTTTGAATAAAATCGTAGCTACCTGGAAAACGTATACCGGGAAGAGGATTCGGGAGTGGAAGAGAAGAATGGATGAGGAAAAACTGAAGGAGAGCCAGGACGGCGCATGGCGGTCCGAAGAGGGCCAGGATGGCACCTGGCGATCCAGGAAAAGCCAGGGTGGCACCTGGCGGTCCGAAGAAGGCCAGGACGGCGCCTGGCGATCCGGGGAAGGACGGATATGGCAACGAGAGTACTGGGATCGGTATATGAGGAATGAGCAGCACTATTGGACTGCCAAGGCATATATAGAAAACAATCCGGTCAAGGCAGGTTTGGTCACGAGTCCTGAACAGTGGCCTTGGAGCAGTGCTACGGCTCAGTGGAATGTGTACCATCCCTGGTAGGCATACATAAGAACCCGGGACAACTAGGGGCCAGGTGCCTGTCTGGCCATTTCAGGAGGTTTTGCTTGACTCTCCTTCCCGATCGCGACCGGAAGATCACGTCCGCTGCTAACTTTTCTGATCTTTATTGGGGTGGACAATGCGTATAAAAGAAAATAAACAAGGCAAAAGGGCGTCTTTGGGAAGATAAGGTTTTCGTCGAAGGGTTGGTAACTAAAGTGAGGGGTTGTGGAGCTTATTCATAAGCCCTTGAAATGAATGGCGCGCCAGGGGCGATTCGAACACCCGGCCGACGGCTTAGAAGGCCGTTGCTCTATCCTACTGAGCTACTGGCGCGTTCTTTTTTTATAAAGTACCTCGGCTCCTTGGTCAAGGGCTGAGGAGCCAAAGTTTTTTGGGTTCTGCTTCTCATTATCAATAATATCAGTTGCTTTTCTTTAGATCTAGATAACAGCTGAGTGAAGAATCATAAGAACAAAATTACCGTGAATCGGAGCCGGACGTAAAGGATGACCAAGAATCTGTTTCAGAGTATTCCTTCCATGGACCAGTTGCTCAAGGTTGTTGAGGAAGCCCCGGAAGTACAGGAGGTGCCTCGGACCCTGCGCAAAGATCTGATCAATGCTTTTTTGGACCAGTGTCGCTCAGATATCCGTTCCGGCCGGATTGAAGATGATCAGGCCTTGAGTGTCCAAGCCCTTACTCCCCGTGTCTTGCACTACGTGCAATCCATGGCCAGGCCGAATTTCCGGCAGGTGATCAATGCCACAGGAGTGGTCGTGCATACCAACCTGGGACGTTCCTTGCTGGCTGCCTCGGCCATCAAGGCTGTAGAACAGGCCTGTGGGTCCTATTCCAACCTGGAATTTTCTTTGCAGAGTGGCAAGCGGGGCAGCCGTTACGCATTGGTCGAGGACCTCCTCTGCCGGTTGACTGGGGCAGAAGCCGGACTGGTGGTCAATAACAACGCTGCGGCTGTTTTGCTGATGCTGGACACTCTGGCCAAGGGCAAGGAGGTCATTGTCTCTCGAGGCCAGTTGGTGGAAATCGGAGGATCATTCCGTATTCCGGACGTTATGGCCAAGAGCGGGGCCACGCTCAGAGAAGTCGGTGCCACCAACCGCACTCATTTATACGACTATGAACAGGCCATAAATGAACATACAGGAGCTTTGCTCAAGGCCCATACCTCCAATTACCGGATCATTGGTTTCCATAAGGAGGTGCCTTTGACTGAACTGGTCGAGTTGGGGAGCCGTTACAGCCTGCCGGTATTGGAGGATTTGGGCAGCGGCAATCTCTTTTCCTTTCCTGATTCAGCCGGTTTGGATGAACCTACGGTTCAAAGCGTTCTGCAGACCGGGGTATCAGTGGTCACCTTCAGCGGGGATAAGCTTTTGGGTGGCCCCCAGGCCGGTATCATATTGGGGCAAAAAAAGTTCATCGACCCGATCAAGAAAAATCCCCTGAACAGGGCCCTGCGCATAGACAAGATGACCTTGGCCGGGCTGGAAGCTACCTTACGCCTGTACTTGGATCCGGAAACGGCTCAAGAGAAGGTGCCCACTTTGGGTATGATCTGTGCCCGGCCCGAGCAGCTCAAATCCAAGGCCCAGCGTCTGGCTGCCAAGCTGCGGTCCAGTTTGGGAGAGTATTTTGATATTCGGACCGTTTCCGGGGCCTCAAGGGTGGGGGGAGGAGCCAGCCCGGAGCATGATCTGCCCACCACCTTAGTGCAGTTGATTCCCAAAACCGGAATCAGGGTGGAAGAGCTGCGAGATGTGCTGTTACAAACAGATCCCCCCATGGTGGGACGAGTGGAGCACGACAGCTTATGCATGGATCCCCGGACCTTACAGTCCAATGAGTTCAAGCTGATAGGTCCGGTTCTGATGCAGGCTGTGGAGATGCTGGGGAGAAATCAGTAGTCAGCTTTGCCTCCGATGTGCCTGGTATTCGTTATTTGTTCTTCGTAAGAAGCCGCCAGGTTGATCGAGTATGAAACTTTCCAAAAAAGCAGGACAGGCCCTGTTTGGAGTGAATTCTCGTTTCATACAAGGCCAGTATTTTGCTCTGCATCGAATTGTCAACCAACCCGGCAGCCACTTCAGGATCAGAAAATAGAACAAATAGATTTTCACCTCAGAGGTGAAAATCTCAAGGAGTACGAAATGCAGACAGGCTTGGAACACGAGGCCAAGAGCGGCTGGGAGCTCTTTGCCGGTCCGGAGCACGATGAGGCGATATATAATTTTGGTCAGCAATATGTACAATTTTTATCCCGGTGCAAAACGGAGCGGGAGACCGTGGCCTGGCTCAAAGGGCAAGCTGAGGCGGCGGGCTTTTCTCCGGATATACACAGCCCTCAGGTTCTGCGCGAAGTTAAAGGCAAGAGCCTGCTTCTGGCCAGGCGGGGGCGAAGGCCTTTGAGCGAAGGCTTTCGGCTTATTGGAGCCCACGCGGATACCCCGCGTTTGGATTTTAAACAGCATCCCTTGTACGAGGCCTGTGATTTGGCTTTGGCCAAGACCCATTACTACGGTGGAATTCGCAAGTATCAGTGGCTATCCCGGCCCCTGGCTTTGCATGGAGTGGTGGTGACCACAGATGGTCAGCGCATCGATCTGTCTATTGGCGAACAGGACGGAGATCCCGTCTTTGTGATTGCCGATCTTTTGCCCCATCTGGCCTCCAAACAGAATGAGCGGAAGCTGTCCGAGGCCTTTGAAGGAGAAAAGCTGAACGTGATCCTGGGCAATAAGCCGGCGGATAAGGAAGAAGCCGACAAGGAGAAGGAAAAGCAAAATAAGCGTCTTAAGAACCGGATCTTGCAGGTTTTGAATCAGAGCTACGGTCTGGTGGAGGAAGACCTGTTCAGCGCTGAGATCCAGATGGTTCCAGCTGGTGCTGCCCGTTGGGTGGGATTGGACAAGACTTTGATCGGAGGTTACGGCCAGGATGATCGGATCTGCGTGTTTGCCTCTTTTCAGGCCGTAATGGCCGAGGAAGACCCTGAGTATACCCAGGTGATAATCTTTTGGGACAAGGAGGAGATCGGCTCGGAAGGAGCCACCAGCGCCAAATCCTTGTTCATGGAGTATACTCTGCAAGAGCTTATTCAGGCCTGGGAGCCGGAGGCTTCTTTGGCCCAGGTATTCATGAACTCCAAGGCCATTTCCGCAGACGTGCACGGAGCCATTGATCCCGATTACCAGGATCTGCACGATCAGCTCAATGCTTCCAGGCTGGGCTACGGTCCGGTGTTTTGCAAGTTTACCGGACATCGAGGCAAGGTGGGAGCCAATGACGCTTCGGCCGAGTATGTGGCCTGGCTGCGAAGGCTGCTCAATTCCGCAGGCATACCCTGGCAAATGGCCGAGATCGGCAAGGTGGACGCCGGAGGAGGGGGAACCGTGGCCAAGCACCTGGCTGTGTACGGCCTGGATATCATCGACTTCGGTCCCAGTGTCCTGGGCATGCACAGTCCTTTTGAGCTGACCAGCCCGGTGGATTTGTACGCCACCATTTTGGCTTATCGTGAGTTCTTAAAATAACCGGTTTTCATGCAAATGACGGCTCAAATTGTGTACCTCCAGGCTGATACCATTGATTGCAGCCCGGGATGGCTTGTGTCTGGACAGGAGCCGGATTCAGGTTTTGTAGCCACCATTGCCAAGTTCGGAGTAGTCCAACCGGTTTTGGTCACAGAACGGGATTCGGCCTGGCTGTTGGTTTGCGGATGGAAAAGGATCCAGGCCTGCCGCAGCTTGGGTCTGCCCATACCCTGTCTGCCGATAATAGCAGACGACCTGGCGTGCGCTGAAATCTATCTGCACTGCAATGCACAGCAATTGCGCAACGGACCGACAGCTCTGGCCTGGGCCCGGTACATCTTTTCCCGCCTGCCTCGGGAGAAGGCCGAGGAGTTTTGCGTTTCCAGCTTGCAGCCCCTGCTGGGGACCAAGAATTGGCGCTGTCTGCAGTCCTGGATGGGCCTGGATGGAGATTGGGACGAGCTTATAGCCCGGGGGCAGGTTCCTTTTGAGCTGGGACCGGCTCTGGCTGCACTGGAACCCAGAGAGTCCAGGGAACTTTTGCCCTTGTTTTGGCATTCGGCCTGGTCTTTGAATAAGGCTCGACAGGTGGTGACCTGGATAGCAGAGCTGGGCAAGAAAAGAGGTCAGTCTATACAGGACCTGCTGAGGGAAACGGGGATCCTGGACATTTTGAACCGGGATCTTTCACCAAAGGATGCCCAGCAGGCAGTCGTCCATCAAATACGTTGGGCTCGTTTCCCTGTTTTGAGCCGGCTGGAACAGGAATTTGCTCGTCTTCAGAAGGAAGTGGCCGGAAAAACTGCATGGCGTCTTCAGCCCCAGCAGCATTTCGAAACCAACGGCCTCATCCTCCAGACCAGTATTCGTTCACAGGCCGAGGCTGAGCAAGTCTTGACCGAATTGGAATCAATCGTCCATTCTTCAGCACTGGATCGCATTTGGTCCTGGCAGGAGCGGGAGCTGGATGGAAGGGAATAATAAAAACCACGGACTGTGTTGTAACCGTTGGTCTGGCCCAAGTGGGCGAATGATTATTAGCTCCTCCTGGCGGCTCCTTATGAATAACAAATAACTAACAACGAATAACAGGCAGCCAGAGGCAAAGCTCGTATGAAACAAGACTCAAAGTGTTTAGGTGTCAGGTTTCAGGTGTCAGGAAAATCAAGGGAGTATAAGAACATCTTCTATTCTTAACTGAAACCAGAAACCTGACACCTGAAACCTCTGGTAAAACCGTCAAATCGGATTCTACGTTTCATCCTCGATCAAACTGGGCGTCTGCGGCCAGCGG
>CAZUER010000133.1:0-9723 GCA_964619345.1 uncultured Desulfohalobiaceae bacterium | reverse complement strand
CTTTGAGTTTCTTCCTCGATCAAACTGGCCGTCTGCGGTCAGAGGCGGCGCTGACACCTGAACACTTTGAGACTTGTTTCACACGAGCCATAAAGGGCGACCGCCGCCGGAGGCAAAGCTGACTACTGGGACAAAAACCGGGCGGCGTCCTCAATGAACTCCTGGGCACAGACCTCGCAAAATCCCCGCTCCCTGATCAGGGTCTCGTACAGATCCTGGGCCCTGGCCCGTTCTTCACCGCCCTTGGGTCGATCCTTGGAAACAACCAGAGAAAGGGTATCCTTCATCTGATGCAACAGCTTTTTCTCCACCGCCTCCTGCAAGGGCTCATAGGTTTCGAAATCAAAGCCCTCCTCAGTGGCCTTGTAGACCAAAACCTCCTGTCGGAACTGATCCTTCCTGTTCTCGGTGACTCCGATGACCTCCTCTATGGAACGCATGAACCTCTCGTCCGGATCCCTCCGTTCCCCGCTGAACTCGTCCACTATCTTTTCCTTGCGGCAGTACGCGGTGATGTTGCGCATATACTTGTTGAACTGCTCTCTGGCCAAATCTTCGTAGGCCCGCAGGAAAGCTTTGGTCACCTCCTTTTCCACGATCTGCTTATACTCTCCGGTCACTGTACCTTCCTTGGTCTCCTGGAGTAGGGATTCGTAGTACTGGACCTCCTCCCCGGAAAAGCCCATATGATGTTCAAAGTGCCGCTGCAAGGCCCTGATGGCCATTCTGGGGGTCAGGCAACTGGCTCCTTCCCGGGCCAGGGCGGTGTTGATGGCATCAATGGCATAACGGGAACTGATGCCGAAGAAGCCTTCACCCTGCTTGCGGCCTTCCTCCCGCAGCTCCCGGATGTCAACAGGATCCCTGTACTTGTCCTCCTGGACCCGGTCTCCATTGTAATACTTCATTTTCTTGATCGGATCCTCGCAGATCTGGCTCTTGGCGTAGCGGGTGAGCACTGTAAACATGGAGACCACGTCCAGGGCATACGGGGCCACATGGATATTGCTCAAGTTGCTTTCAGCCAAAAGCTTCTCATAGACTCGCTTTTCATCCCTGACCCGCAGGGGATAAGGGACCCGGACCATATAAATGCGGTCGTGCAGAGCGGGTTCCTTTTCCTGGGCGAACTCTTCAAACTCCGGCTGATTGGTGTGGGAGAGGATGACCGTGTCCGTATAGATTTGGGGGAAAGTGGAGCCCTGAACCTTGATCACCTGCTCCTGGGCCACGGAAATCAGGGTCCACAGGAACTTCTTGTCGCACTTGAGCATTTCGATAAATTCGATCAGGCCGCGATTGGCCTTTTCCAGCTCGCCGGTGAGACTGTAGCTCCTGGGGTCGGCCTTGCCGAAGCGGGCGGATTTGGCCACGTCCTCGTAGCCGATGAGATCACTGATGTCCTGGGACTTGGGGTCCCCGGGCTGAAAGGTGGAAATTCCCACCCTGGCCCTCTCCGAAAGGGTGACCCTGACCACTGGGACCTCTTCCCATTTGACTTCCACTGCATCCCCGGTTGCATCCCGTTCAGCATAATGCTCAAAGAGCTTGTGCCGGCATTGAGGACAGAGGTCCCCCTCGATTTTGACCCCCATGGCCTCCTCGAATTTGGGGCGCATATGCCTGGGCACCAGATGCAGGGGCTCTTCATGCAGCTCGCAGCCCTCGATGGCGTACAACGGCACCTTGCGGCTGTACTCCTCCAAACCCCGTTTGAGAATGGAGGCGATACTGCTCTTGCCCCCGGCCGGCGGCCCCATAAGCAGCAGGATACGCTTGCCGGTCTCGGTGCGTCTGGCCCCCGCAGCCAAAAACTGCATCAATTTCTCGTGGGTATCTTCCTGGCCGAACATGGATTCGGAGAAAAACCTATATCTTTTGCTGGCCTCGCCCCATCTCTCCCGCTCCGGGATCTCTTCGGTGCCCTGGTCCATGACCGCGTTGTACAGTCTGGCCGGCGCAAGCTGGGCTATCTCCGGGTTTTCCCGGACCATTTCCAGATACTCTCCACAGGTTGTTCTTTTCGGGAAGTCTTCTTCCCGGGATTTTTTACGTTCCGCCTGGTGTTCGTGGATCAAATCCTGAATCCGGCTCATAAGTAAGCCTCCTATTAAATCGACTGTATTATTTGAAACTTTAAGTTGTCATCTTGTCTTAGTCACAAAGTTCATTCCCGTTTCATACCAGGAGTCTGCAACTTGATTTCTGCTGAACTCATGGCATTTTTGAGTTCAGAGAAACTGCTCCCCCAAGGCCCAACAGGACTATTTCAAGTTACTTGATCTGGTTGAAGGCAGGAGTGCTGCATAAAGAAAAGCAAACAAAAGAAAAACAAGCAGATACAAATTGTGCGGCAACACGTGCTAAAGCGCGGGGAGGAAAACTGTCTGCAAGTGAACTGTCTCAGTTGTCCCGGATTTGATCACGTGGATCAAAATCAAACTGCAAAGCCACAAGCTGTCACTCTCACCGGATGCACTCCTGGATATTGAGTACTGGATTTTGGCTTCTGGCCCTGAAGACAGCATCGAAATCTTTTGCACATAAAATATAGCACGAGAGTGGTTGATAATCAAGGCCCGGAAATTATTTCAGGCCTTTTTCAGACAAAAGGCATCGAGCAAGCCACCATCCATGTCCTGACCAAAAAGGACACCCTTGGCACTGTCGATGGTTTCCGGCAGGTAGCGACCATACATCTTGATCGGTAACTCAAAGACATCCACGGCAGGCGATGCAGCCAAGGTCAGCATGTACTCAATAAGATAGGCCGCGTTCTGAGCTATGGGACCGCTGTAAGGTTGGCGCTGTCGCAAGCGCAGGATCCGGAGTTCGTGAATGGATCGCCCGAACTCAGACTCCATGAGTTCGTCGTAGGTGGTCAAAATGATCTCCATACGCACTGAGCCGGATCCCTGTTTCAAATAATCCAGAAATCCATCCTCAGTTTCCTGTCTATCAAGCCCCCGTCTTTGGGCCACCGACCAATCAAAACCCTTCACCTGGGCAACGAGTTCCTCAGCATCCGGCAACATGACCCCCACCAGTAAGTTCACGGCATTGTAATCGCCAGTGTGCCTCTCAGTCTCCAACAAGGTAAATCCCGGCCAATGATCTATAATATCCGGGATTTCTTCAATGAGAGCCTGATCTCCGATAATCTTAAAGCCCATCAGGTCATTGATGGTCAAGGCTTGATGGGGAATGGATACATTGTGGTTGCGAAACCTGCGGGCTACATCGGTCTCGGCGGCAACAAAGTCGTTTTGCATTTCCTTTTCAGAGCTCAAGAGGTCTTCCAGATGCACACCTGTGGCCGCGGCCCTTTGGGTGGCAAACCGACGGGCCTGAATTTGAATCTCTTGAAACAAGGCATCCACAAGTCGAAAAGAGACCTTTTCCGCTACTCGAGACAGCCGTTTCACCCGACCGATGGCTGCCAGATTTGAATCCTCAGTAGTGATGAATAAAGCGTCGATGGGCAGTCGGGGGAAGAAGTACTCCGGATTTTGTTGAAAATCCTGGATCAAGTGCCCAATGCGCGGGGTTTGCCGGGGCAGATGATCAATGAGTCTCCAGCGCAGGGCATGTTTCTGACGGATCCTTTCTCTGGCCAGCGGCCCCTGAAAGAGATGGCCAAGCCATCCAATAATTTGGTCCACAAGAACCGCAGAGATGGCACTTTCGTAAACAAAGATCCTGGTGATGGTTTGGCCGTCCTCAGGGCGAAAATCATCGTTCAGCCACCGCAGGGTCAAATCAAAGAGCTCGTCTCGGTGGGTCATGGCTGTGATATACATTTATTTCTTAAATTCTTTGGGTGTAATCCCGAACTTTTTCAGCTTATAATGAAGAAGTTGCCGCGAAATACCCAGCTGCCTGGCAGCCTGCGAAATATTGCCCTGAGCGGCTTTGATGACTTGATAGAGAACCTCTGCTTCGCGACGGTTTTGGACCTTGGTCAGATTTATTTTTTCCTCAAATTGCACATTGTCTTGCCCTGATTTGATCCTGTCCAAGCCTTGTAAAAACTTGTCCTGATCACTTATGGGAAAAAATGTATACAGATCATTGGCAGGTTGCGGTCCGGCTCCGGAACTCCCTGCAAAGGCGAAGTTGGTGGGGAGGTGGTCCAATTGCAAGATGGTCTCGTTTCCAGAAGCAATCATGGCCCCTTCCAGAACGTGCTCCAGCTCACGCACATTTCCGGGCCAATTGTAGTTGATAAACAACTCCATAACACTTGGAGATACGCCCTCGACCTGAAGGCCGAGGGAAATATTATTGCGATGTATAAAATACTTGGTCAACATGGCCAAATCGCTTTTGCGGACCCGCAAGGGGGGTATCTCCAGAAAGACGACGCTTAAACGGTAGTACAAGTCTTTTCGAAGGGATTCCTTGGGCAGGGGCTGCAAGTAATCCTTTTTAAAAGAGGATATGATGCGTAAATTGATTGACAGTTCCCTGTTGGATCCCACCCGGCGCATCTTCATATCTTGAAGAGTCCGGAGCAGCTTAGCTTGCAGGGAAAGAGGCATGGAATCCACCTCATCCAGATAGAGGGTACCACCTTCGGCCTCCTCGAAAAGACCTTTCTTGGTCACTGCTCCAGTAAACGCCCCGCGAGCGGTACCGAAGAGGGTGCTTTCCTGCAGAGTTTCCGGAATAGCCGCACAATTCACGGCAATAAAAGGATAAGGCCTGCGGGGACTGTAATTGTGTATTGCCTGGGCCAACATCTCTTTACCGGTACCAGTTTCTCCACATATCATGACGGGCGACTTGGTAGCAGCTGCAGCCCTGGCTCGGGTTATACAAGACAAAAACTCCGGAGAAGCTCCGATAAGATCGGAAAAGGTGAATTGGGTATTATTGGCCAAACACCCAGAGCTCTTTGCATGTATTTCCGAAACAGGTTCGGGAATAGATTTCTGGAGGATATTCTCACTGTGAGCGAAACAGATAGCCCCTGTGATTTCTCCCTCTTTTCGCAACGGATATACGGAAAATACACCTTGAGACAATTGTTTTGAGCCCAAAATATTATAATACGATCTCTGATGAATGATCGGCTGTGAAATTCGCATACACCGAAGCACAAGGCTTTGGTCTTCTGCAAGGGCATACACTTCCGTGATAGGGCTGTTCATAATCCTGGAAGGTTCCAGCTGATCCATTCTGGATTGGGCTTTATTGTAGAAAACAATTCGACCGTATCTATCGGTAATGATAACTCCAGTATCCAATTGCAGCAAAGGATCCAGGAGATCTATACTTGAGAAGTCGAAGCTCGGACTTCTATAAGAAGACTGCACGGTCATAACTCCTCATCCGTGAAAGCTATGTTTGCAGACCCATGGCCTGAGCCACGATCTCGGCAATATCCTGGTCTTGCATTTTCGTTTCTTTGGCTGCCAGGCCGTCCTCCATCATGGTCAGACAAAAAGGACAGGCCGTGGCCACCAGGGAAGCCTCGCCGGACTGCAGGGTTGAAACCGCTTTTTCAGCCTGGGCCACCCGGCGGTCGTTGACCCGGTGTTCCCGGTCCTCTTCTATCCAGGTCAGTCCGCCACCTGCCCCGCAGCACATACCAAGTTCCCGGTTTTGTTCCATCTCCACCATTTGCAGCCCAGGGATAGCCTCTAGAATGCGCCTGGGGGCATCGAAGATGCGGTTGTGTCGACCCAGATAACACGAGTCGTGATAAGTGACCACTCCCTGTATTCCCTGGCTCAAGGTCAGCCGGCCTGAGTCCAAGAGCTCCCGGAGAAGCTCCGAATGGTGGATAATGGGATAGTCGGCCCCGAAATCCGGATACTCCTTGCTCAGAGTATTGTAGCAATGCGGGCAAAGGGTCAAGATGGAATCAAAACAATGGGCATAGGAAGCAAAGGTTTCCGCGTTGCTCTCGGCCTGCATTTGAAAGAGATATTCATGCCCCATGCGTCTGACCGGATCTCCGGTGCACTGCTCCTCCTCTCCCAACACCGCAAAGGATATATTCAATGATTGCAAGATGCGGACCAAGCTCCGGGCGATCTTCTGGTTGCGGGGATCAAAGGCCGCTGCACATCCGACCCAAAGGAGATATTCGACCTTTTGCCCTGCTTCGGCCACATCAGCCATGGTCATGACATCCAAATCCTTGGCCCAATCCATTCGAGCTGAGGGGTGTTCGTTCCATGGGTTACCCCTCTTTTCCGTCCCGGCAAACACCTCGGCAAAGGACTCCGGGTACCGATCATGGATCATGACTTGGTTACGCCGCAGCTCCAGGATCTTTTGCAGGGGATCAATATACACCGGACAGGCCTCCACGCAAGCCATACACGTAGTGCAGGCATCGATTTCTTCAGAAGTGATGTTTCCGGCCTGCAAAATCGATTGCCGCTCTTTTGCAGCGGCTAAAGACGGAATCTCTTCTATGTTTTGATCCCGCAGCTTGTTCACGATTTGGCGCGGCGAAAGGGCTTTCCCGGCTATATTGGCCGGGCAGTTCAAGGTGCAACGCCCACACTCGGTACACGAGGCCACATCGAGAAGGTCCTTGCGGGAAAGATGGTCAATGTTCTCCACTCCCAGATTCTCGTCCCGATCAAAGGCCCCTTCCACATCCAGGGTGTTCAGCCGGCCCTGAGAGCGCAGGTCCCTGAACAGAAAATTGACCGGGGCGCTGAATATATGCAGGACCTTGGGGTAAAAAGGAACCATGGCTATTCCGCCCAGGGCCAGCAACCCATGCAGCCACCACAGCCCGAGATGCCAGGCCCGGGCCGTCTCTCCCGAGGCCTGAGACCAAAGAACGGAACAGGCATAACCCAGGGGGGACCAGGCCGGGGAATAGCCGATGGTATCGGTTGTAGCCGCCAATCGACCGCCTTCCACCAAAAAACCGGTGACAATGATCAGCAGCAGCCAGAGAGGCACAACAAGATCTCCGAGTTTGCGCTGTAATTGAGGCCTTTTCAATCCATAGCGGCGAAAAAGCCCGATAAGCACCCCTAAAGCCACCAATCCGCCAAAGACATCTAAAACCAATTCAAAACCCAAAAAGAAAGGGCCGGACAAGATACCATAGTCCCACCCCAGAATTTTTTGAAACAGGTCATACTCTACGGCAATGATCAGGGTGCCCACAAAAAGAATGATCATTCCCCACATGATGCCCAGATGCATACTCCCGGCCAGAAAGTGACGCCGAAAAACCGTCCGGTTGGAGGCAATTGACCATACGGTTCCCATCAGCCGGGATTTGATTTGGCCTAAGGAGTAGGGAACTCTTTGACCGCCCAGAATACGGCGCACAGCGACCCACATCCCGTAGGCAAAAACAGCCAGGGCAGCCACAGCCAAAAGGTAGAGAACCACCTCTCCCACCGTTCCGATATTCCAAAAAATTTCGCGGCTTACTCCGGACATGATTCCCCTCCTCTCCGGATACAAAATGAATACTTCAGAATGAATGAGACATAAATTTTTATAAAACTCATATACTGGATTGACATCTATAATTCCTTTTTCTATATTGGTTGTCAAGAACATTTTTTACAAAAACTTATAACCGATATATTGGTTAGTCATGAGCAATAATACCAACATTTACGAGCAGTTAAAAAGTCGTATTATCCTTTTGGACTATGAGCCCGGTCAAGTCCTGCGGGAGAAAGAGCTCATCGAGGAGTTCGGAGTCAGCCGGACTCCGGTCCGGGAAGCCTTGATCCGATTGGAAATGGATGGCTTGGTCCGCATCCTTCCCAACCTGGGGACCATTGTCTCCGAAGTGAGCTTTCAGCAACTCAAAGATGTCATCGAAGTCCGCTCCCATCTCATTCTTTTAGCCGGTCAACTGGCGGCAGCCCGGATAACCAAGCCGGAGCTGGAACAGCTGAGAAAACTCATTGAACAGATGGAGCAGGAGAAAGATCCCAAAAAACTCATGGAACTAGACACCCAAGCCCACAACCTTATCAATCAGGCGGCCAAAAACGAGATGTTGGTCAAGCTATTGGGTCAGATGCGGGACCTGGTGGTCCGAATTTGGTTTTACTTTCCCACCGACGACAGCTACTACACAAACTTAACTGAAGAGTTTACCGAACTGGAGGCGGCCTTGCAGGCCGGGGATCAGGATGGAAGTGCCAGAATCTTGGAGAAACACACCCAACGCTTCATCGATCATATTCGGGGGCAATTCTCATTCTGACATATTGAGTAGTTCGTGGAATTTCCCAATAAGGTCTTAGGAACATAGTAACTTTATAAAGACAAAGAACATGAAGGAGTGGGGTATGAGTACACTGCCGAGCAAAGCCAAGGTAGTCATTATCGGAGCCGGTATTGTGGGCAACAGCGTGGCCTATCATCTGGCCCAAAAAGGGTGGACGGACATGGTCATGGTAGACAAGGGTCCGCTTCCCAATCCTGGGGGGTCAACCGGGCACGCTTCCAACTTTATTTTTCCGGTGGATCACTCCAGAGTGAACACCCAGCTGACCCAGGACAGTATGGACCAGTACATGGAACTGGATCTGTACCGCCAATGCGGCGGAATTGAGCTGGCCCAGACCCAGGAACGGATGGAGGAACTCAAAAGGCGGATGGCCTCGGCCAAAGCCTGGGGCGAGGAAGCTGAGCTATTGGACCCGGAAGGAGTGAAAAAGCTTTTCCCCTGGGTCAACACGGACAAAATCCTGGGCGGATTCTACTGCCCCAGGGTAGGGGTCGTCGATTCCCTCCAGACCGGGACCATTTTCCGGGATCGAGCCAAGGACATGGGTGCCCTGCAAGTCTTTCCCAATACCGAGGTTGAGGACATTCATGTTCAGAACGGGAAGATTCAATCCGTGGTCACCGATCGAGGAGAAGTGCAGACCGAGTATGTCATCGTCTGCTGCGGGGTCTGGAGTCCGCGCATCGCGCGCATGGCCGGGGCTTCCATCCCGCTCATGCCGGTAGCTCACCAGATGATCGACGCCGGTCCGATTCCGCAGTTCGCCCAAGCCAAAGGGGAGATCGAGTACCCTATCCTGCGGGACATGTCCACTCTGATGTACGAACGTCAGGGCGGCAACAATCTGGAAGTAGGATCTTACGCCCATCGAACCATCATGTATGAGCCCGACGAGATCCCCTCCATTGACGAGGCCAAGCTCTCCCCTACCGAAATGCCCTTTACCAGAGAAGATTTCGAACCTCAGCTGGAAGACGCCCTGGAGCTGCTGCCCGAGATGCTGGATCACGACTCAGTGGAAATCCAGTATGCCATCAACGGCCTGATCTCCGTAACACCTGACGGCGGACCCGTAGTTGGGGAGACTCCGGAGGTCAAAAACCTGTGGTCAGTGGCCGCCATCTGGATCAAGGAAGGACCTGGTATCGGCAAGCTGGTGGCCCAGTGGATGACCGACGGGGCCCCGGAGATCGATCCCAACGAGCTGGACATCTCCAGGTTCTACGACTACGCCCGCAGTCCGGCTTTTGTCCGCTCCCGGGTCAACGAGGGTTTTCCCAAGACCTACGGCATTGTCCATCCTCACGAACAATGGATGTCCTCCAGGAACATCCGGCTCAGTCCCTTCCATTCCCGGACCAAAGATCTGGGAGCGGTCTTTTACGAGACAGCCGGCTGGGAACGCCCCCACTGGTATGAATCCAACTCCAAGCTCCTGGAAGAATATGGGGACAAAATCAACCAGCGGCCCAATGAGTGGGATGCCAGGT
>CAZUER010000132.1:0-10054 GCA_964619345.1 uncultured Desulfohalobiaceae bacterium | reverse complement strand
GGACAGGGGAGGGTTCTTTTTATTGCTCCCACGCTCTGCGTGGGAGCTTATCCTGACCGCTCCAGCGGTCTCTGTATTGGGGAACGTAGAAACGCTGATGGACTTAAAATTTACAAGCTCGATCATGCGGTCTCTTCATAGGTAAGATGATAAACAAAAGGAAACAGAAGATGGCCAAATGTGATAGTTGCCCACTGCGGCGAAGAGCTGAGGCCAAGCCCAATTCCTGGCTGGCCAGGCTGTGGCGGTGGCACACCCGCTGGTGCCCGGGGTGGAAGGCGTATATGCGGAAAGCGAAGGAGGAAGAGCAGACCTGAAATGTATCAGGGTAGTATCATCGGTTGCCAGGTCTGGTTTTCTATCCCTAAATTATGCAAAAAACCATATTTGAGTTTAAAAAAAATTAATCTTTAAGATTTGCTTGAAAAGCATTTTCAGCGTCTCGTGTGATTCAATAGAGTTGATCCGCCTTACAAGATCAGGACTGACTGTGCCGAATTTTTCGCTTATGGCTTCAAGGAGCATTTCTCGAGAAATTTCGAGTTTGCCTTTTTGCTCTCCTAAAGCAATTCCTTCGATCCGTCCTTCACTCTTTCCCTGCTCCATCCATTGATCGGCCAATGTATTCATAATCTTCTCACCTCCTTCCGGAAGGTACGACAAAGCCTTTTGCTCTCTTGCATGACGGCCTCCCTTGCGCATGTATAATGCACATACTTTATCTGCTTTAAAAGCTAAGCTGTCGGTTGGATAGCCCCGTTATTAGGCCGATCGTCTTCAACAATATAAGCATACATCAGTGTACAATGTTAATTTAACTGCATTTTCCCGCCCCTGATGAGTTTTTCTCCTTCATGGCAAAGATCGAAGTTCCAAATATGAGATATTAAAGCCACCCCTTTGGTTGCGGGCGTAGCTAGCATTAAACCCCCATCTTATCCTTCATTCTTTCCTTTCTTTCTCTGATTCCCCTCCTGCCGCCTGAAAGACAGGCGGCAGGAAGGGGCAGGGCAGGGTTCTTTTTGGCCACACTTAAGATGTGCCAAGGCATCAGGATTCAAGGGCTACAGTTCATGAACTCCAGCCAGAGAAGATTTTTGTGAATAAATATCACAATTTTTCTTGCTTTCTGAAATAAATGATTTTATCGTCCGCGCATCTATGTAAGGACCAAAATTTGGAGGGAGTATGTATTCAAGCCAATTGCTCTTGCCTTCTGGAGTGGGCGATTGTTCAAAAGGGAATGGGAGCAGATGGAACATTCATCATACTTCTATAGTAGGGTTTTTATTTTTTTTCCTTGTCTTACTAAGCATGAGCTCACATGCCCTTGCAAAACCCACCCCAAATGTGAGCATCACCCCGGCCAACAACATAAGCACCTTCCTGGGCGAACCCTTCTCTTTCAGCCTGACCTTTGACAACACCAATGCCACGGGATCAGAGGAGATCGGATACAATCCCCTCATCGAGCTCATTCTTCCTCCGGAGGTGACCTTTGCCCAGTCTACATCGGCGGTGTTTGGGTCCCTCAATCCCGTCTCTGAGAGCACAATAGACGCCGATGGTGAGGTGACCAACCCGGTCACCGGGGAAACACTCACCGGTCTTCCGGTAAATGCCACATATCTGGTCTTTGAGCTCCCTGTGGGCAGCTTCACCCCGGATCAGACCCCACTGGTTTTAAATATTGATGTGGAGCTAGCCAGTGACGTTGCTCCGGGTGTTCCCTTGGGCACCAATGCCACAGCTATCGGGGTCTATGCCCTGGGCGAAGATGCCCTGAACAATCCTGGCTCTGATCCGGTCATTCGGGGAGAGGTTGGAGGTGTTACTGTTGATCCCGACCCATCCTATGTGGGCGAAGGCAGCCAGGCGAGCATTACACCGGTTCTCTTTATTCCGGACAAGACGGTGCAAACCATTGACGGCGAGGATGAAACAGCCACCGGGCCCAACTTCCCGGTGACCTATACCTTGAGTACGGATGTGGCCAATACAGCCACACTCAACGACTTGAGCATGCAGGAGGCCTTACCGGATAACCTGCACTTTACCGGCATAACGGATATTGAGGTGAACACAAGCTCCGGAGATCCCAATGTCCAGATCTTGTTCACCTCAGAGAACGGCACGGCCAGTCTGTTATACAATAGCACTGTGAGTGGGGCCTCATTCCCCATTGATGGCCCCATCCCCACTCCGCCTGGGGGGAACTCGGGAGGACATCTGGAAGTCACCTTTTCTTCGATTACCGGGGAAGAAATTGCCCAGGATGTGTCAATCACCTATGAGTCGTATGTTCCAGAGTTTGACACTCAAAATTCAACCATAATCGATCCGGCCAGTGGGGCTGACGTGGAAGTACTCAATGAGGCCAATGCCACAGCCCTAGCTGCCAGCGGCGATTTTGGTGAAATTCTAGACCTAAATGCCACCATTGCCACCGGCAATGCCACCATCTGGGCCAGAAACATGGCCACCCAAAAATCGGTGTCTATCATTGAGGATAATAACGTCAGCGGTCTGTCCCCTGGGGACCGGGTCAGATTCACCATCAAGGGCCAGGTCTCGGATTATTTCTCCCAAAACAGCACAGCCATCCAGGACATCCTGGGGGATGGCTACGACTATTCCGGAAACGCAACATTGACTTTTGCCACGGAGAACGGAAGTTCCTTTGGAACTCCATTTTTCTTTGAAGAAGAGACTGCCGATCCGGCACCGGACATCACGCAGGATGGCGATGAGTATCCATTCCCCAGCACGGGGACCTTGCTGATCACCCAGAATGCCACAGCCGGTGATGATTCCGGAGGTTCACCAGGCTTCACCAGTTTGGTCTTTGACATATCCGCCTATCTCGGGGAACTGGACGGTGGAGCGTTGGATGGATCAGACGCCGATGGGTACAAATCAGGCATTACTGACGACACCAGGTTCACCCTCAGTTTTGAAGCCGTGATCCAGGAAAATTACGAAAACAATGCCAGTTACAATGTTGACCCCAGCATCGATGCCTTTGATACGTTAAATAACTATGCGACCATATCCGGGCTCATCACGAGTGTTGATGGTGGTCAATTCGACACGGAAAGCACCGGTTCCAGCCAGAGCATCGCTCCCCCTGAGCTGCAAAAGTCCATAGCAGCCATTAACGGAGACAGTGATCTTCCCGATCCCTTGGAGATCAGACCCGGGGATGAAATTACCTTTTCCCTGCAGATCACCATTCCCACCGGTGCCCTGGAGCAGCTGAAGCTGGACGACTATCTGCCCTTGCCCATCCTGGATGTGGATCGTCCAGACGGGGAAAATACAGGCACTTGGACTTTTAACAACACAATATTAACTTCAGGAAGCTACCCGAGTCCAGGCTGGGCCGCCTTTGGTCCGAATACAACGCTATCCGCTTCCTATACCCCTACGGATTTTCCCCCAACACTGAATGCGACATCGTCAGAAAATCGGCTGGAGTTCCTGTTTGGCAATGCCACTACCTTTGAACCCTCTCCACCTCAAGAAATTACGGTTCAACTTCTGTTCACCATAGCCGTAAACACTGACCCCTTTGCCGACAACCTGTTTATCACCAACTTTGTGACCAAGACATCGCAAAACTCAGTATCGGATACGAAAGATGAGACAAAGGTCATCGGCTTTACCCTGCGCGAACCAGAGCTGAGGATCACCAAGGGAGTGCAGTCCACAGATGGCGAGGGCCAGGTGGAACCAAGCCCTGGATTACCGGTGGACAGCGACCTGGAAGATGCCGATGCCGGAGACACGGTGTCTTATGTGATCACTGTGGAAAACACTGGCGGATCAGAGGCCTATAACGCCACGATCACAGATCCCCAGGTCCCGGGCCTGACCGATTGCACCCTGGTCTCGGTCACCAACGGGATCGGGACGTATCTGGTTTATACCGGGGATTTGAACAACGGCATTGAGCTCACGGATCCTTTGGCTGAGAACGACGGGAGCACCGGTCCCCCTTACGGGGCGGACACGGCCCTGCTCACCATCAATTGTACCCTGGCCGATTCGGTCATTCCCCGTCAGGTCATTGAGAACAAGGCCAGTATAACCTTTTTCACCAATGTCTCGGGCGGGGAGAACTTTGCCCAGGATGAGGGTCTGTATCAGGATGAGGCCACAGTGACCATCGCCGCTCCAAATGTGGATAAAAAGCTCATTGCGGTCGATCCTGGCGGCGCCCAGCCCAACGGAGTGACCACAGGGGATATCCTGACCTATGAGCTGACTGTCACCTTGCCCGAGGGAACCACACCGGGACTTACCCTTGAAGATCAACTGCCTGCAGGGTTTGCTTACAACAACACGGTTTCGGTCGATACGAGTGGTTTCAACGGGACATTGGAAACCAGCTCGCCGGATATTACCATAAGCAGCCAAAACATCGCCTTTAATTTCGGCAATACCACTGTCCAGGCCGATCAAGATCCGACCAACAACTCCTTCAGCCTGACATTTGAGGCTCTGGTGGAGGACGATGCAGCCAATGACGGCATATCAGGAGCGCAAGGTAAGGAAAACGAGGTTGAGCTCGACTATACTGGCAGAACCGGTGAAGAAATAACAGCGACTCAGTTGACAGAATTTCGAGAGCCGGACCTGAAGATCACCAAAAACATGGCCCCATCCACCGTGGACGGCGGGGATACGGTGACCGTCACGCTCCAGGTGACCAATGAGGGAACATCGCCGGCCTATGATATTCTGGTTGAAGACACGTTGGATAGCACGGTCTTTGATCTCAATTCCGTGACCCAGGGAACAACCCCCGGGGGGTTTACCTGGAGTTACGACAGTTCAACAGGAAAAGTAACCTATACGAGTGACAATGGCTTTTCGCTTGCAGCGGGGGATAGTCTCGACTTTGATTTTGAAGTCACTGTCAATTCTGATGTAACCACTGGATCGGAGTTTGAAAATACAGCTTCGGTGCAAGGAGACAGCCAGGATGGAGATCCGCCTTCAGGTATCGATCGGGGTACTAACGATAATCAGCAAGAGACCCTTTCCATCCAATCCGTGTCTGTGGACAAGGATCTGATTGCCACTTCTGAAACCTGGACAGATGGGAATACTGCCGCGGTGGGGGAGATCCTGACCTATGAGCTGGCCGTGACCATCCCGGAAGGAACCACCAACGCCTCAAGTGCGACCCCAATCATTCAGGATCAGCTGCCGTCGGGTTTTGCCTATGTCAACGACACGGCAGAGATCTGGGCGGACTACAATTCGACAGCTGGCATGACTGCCGACAACTATGATAGCGGAAGCTTACTTCCCCTCAGTGCCACGCCTATAGTTCCTGGGGTTGAAAACGAGCCCGCAACCGGACAGCTCCTGAGCTTTGATCTGGGCACAATTGTCAATAATGACCATGACGAAAACAACGAAAAGCTGTTCATCACTTTTCGGGTTCTGGTTCAAAATACCGCCGACGTCAATCGCGGGGATACCAAAACCAATACCCTGACCTTCACCTACCTCAATAATGACGGCAATGAACAGAGTGCCACCGACACCCACCAATCGACCATCGGCGAACCCGATCTTCTCCTGGAGAAGACGGTCAGCCCCCAGTCGGTGCAGGGCAATGAGCAGGTCACCTTCAAGGCCGTTCTGACCAACCAAGATGGCACCAATGTGGTCCGAGCCTGGGATCCCGAAATCATCGATTCTTTGCCGTCCGAGTACACAGATCCCTATCAGGTGGTGAACGCCACCTTGAGTCGAGGAGATCAGGACGTTACTCCCATTCCCGGTTTTACCAACAACACCTTGTCTGCAGATCTTAGTGCACTCGATGACCATGAGCGATATTTGGCACCTGGCGAAAGTTTGACTGTGTTTTATACCGCCTATGTGTCAGAGGGCGTGCCTTTTGCACAGATCATTACCAACACGGCAGAAGGACAGGGCACATCCCTGCCCGGTCTGAAGGGCTCGGATTCGAATGCCAATGATATTCTCGATAATCCGGGTCATGAAAACGGAGAACGTACAGGTTCGGGAACCCCGGCAACCAATGATTTGGACAGCACTGACGATGCCCAGACCAGACTGGGGGTCCCGGAATTCAGCAAACAAGGTGATGCGGAGCTGCAGATTGGCGGCAACAGCACCATGACAGTCTCCATTTCCGTTCCTGTGGGCACCACCCCTGACCTGAATATGACCGACACTCTGCCTCAGGGACTGGTCTTTACCGGTGAGGGGGACATCACAATCCCCACAGATGTGGATGTGGATACAACCCCATCTGATCCTGATACGAACAGCACAGAGCACGTCTTTGCCTTTGGTCAGGTGGAGAATTCCGCTCAGACGGCACAACCAATTGAGATCACCTATGGGGTGCGGGTTGAAAACGACATTGGCAATCAGCGAAACACCAGGCTGGCCAATAATGCCACCCTGAGATTCATCGATGCCCAAGGGGATACCCGACAGGAGAGCAAAACAGCAACAGTGTCCGTGATTGAACCGAATCTGGAGCTGGATAAACTCATCACCGACGGGTCCACGAACAGTACTGCCGGAGATCCCATTAGCTATGAACTGGTCCTGGAAAACGTGGATTCAAAAGGAACTGCGTATAACGTGGATTTCAAGGACATCCTTCCCCCGGCACTTTTGGGAGGACCGGATGGGAATGGAGCAGACCCCCATTTCTGCAACGCCACCCTGGACAATTTTGAAAATAAGGTCCTGGTCAGCGCAACCCAGGAACCGCTGAACAGCACCCAGGCATCGATCACTGGAAACAATAACAGCACCCTGACCTGGCCGTTCTTTGATATGCCCCCGGGTTCCAAGCTGACCGTTACCTACAAGGCCAGGCTGGTCAACGACCTGGGGTCGAATGCCACCTTGACCAACAACGCAACCGCCACTTACTTCAGTCAACCCGGGGATAAGGGCCGAGACGGGACACCGGGAAGTGACGACGATGACAACTCGGATCTGAACAATTACCGGGAATTCGACGATGCGTCTGTGACCCCTGGTGCGGACATCAGCATTGAGAAGAGCCTCAGCTCGGGCCAAGCCGATGATAAATTCACCATTGGGGAGCAGGTGGAGTATGATCTGAAGGTGGGGCTTATTGAAGGCACCTCGGATCGGGTAACTGTAACCGAGAACCACCCGGAATCGCTTCGCTTTGAAGAAATGGTGACCACTGAGGCAGGAAACGCCAATCTCAGCTTTAATGGAACCAGTGTTCCATCTGAGGAGAATTCGACATTGATTTTTGATCTGGGGACGATCAAAAATCCGGCCGATGACTCCACCCAGAACGACTACCTGACCCTTAGGCTCAGGTTCACTGTGACCAACAGCACGGCCAATCAGAACGGCGTTCTGTTGGCGAATAACGCCACGGTCAATGCCACGGTGAATACCCAGCAGGTTCAGGCCGGTCCTGAAGTGCAGGAGATCCAGGTCACGGAACCGGACCTGGAAGTGGTCAAGACAGCCCTTGATCCAAATCCCACCCTTGGGGATGAGGTCACCTTTGAGATTACTGTTCAACACACCCAAAACAGCACCAGCGATGCCTTTAATGTGGTTCTTACAGATGCCCTACCTGTGCATCTGAGTTATGTGCCAGGATCGACCACCGGACCTGTACAGGTAGTTGATACCAATAGCTCAATGCCGAGCTTCAGTATGGAGACCATAACTCTGGCTGAATCATCAAAGAGCTTTCAATTCAGAGCCGAGGTCAGCCCGGAAGCTGTGGTAGATCAAACGGTATATAACCAGATTGTTGGTGTGTACTCCAGCAGGCCCGATAACGATCCGGATGAGCGGGATTACATGTTCGAGGGGCAGACGCCGGTGACCCCGAGCATCACATCCCTTCTGGATGCCCAGAAGACAGTCCAGCTCTTTGATGACCGGGATGGCAACGGGGTGCTCACACCTGGAGATATCCTCAAGTACTGGGTAAAAATTGACAATCAAGGTGCGGATGCCGTGCAAAACATGGTGTTTAGCGACACCATTCCCCAGGAGACCGAATATGTGAACGGCACCTTGCAGGTCTCTGCCCAGAGTGGAACATCCAATGTCGTACCAGACGACAGTCAGCCTCCGGACCTTGAACTGACTGCCGATTCCATGGAGTCAGGAGGTTTCGTGGAAGTGGAGTTTCAGGTCCAACTCAAGGAAGGAAATCCTCCTGGAACCAATGTTTCCAATTTCGGTGTAGTGGACAGTGATCAGACCGTGCCTGAACCCACGGACGAAGACGGAATCGATGCCAACGGCGATCAGACGACGGATATCCTGGTCGGAGGGATGGACGAACCGGCCCTGTATGCTCAAAAGATAGTTGCTCTGACCGATGACCAGGTCGATCCGGAGGGCGTGATCAATGTGGGCGATGTTCTCACCTACACCATCATTCTGTCCAATGTCGGGAACGGAACCCTGGAAAATGTTGAATTTACGGATACCTTTCCAGACAAGGTCCAGATTTTGGGAGTCACCAATGCCCAATGGGATGGAAGCAGTCGGGAAGTGAACGCTCCTTTTGCCAGCATTCCGGAAGGCGAACAGGAGGTGATAACGGTTACTGCCGAGGTCCTGGAAAGCGGCGTTATCGAGAACCAGGGCAGTGCAGTTACGGATCAGACCGATGAGCAGCAAACAGACAGCAACGGCACTCCTCTGGACGGAGAGCAACCTACACTGGTTGAGGCTGCTCCAGCAGGGGGTGAAGGCGCTCCAGGCTCGCCCAATTTGAGCATGAGCAAAGAGGATTGCTTCTGCAAGGATGTGGACGGAGATGGGCAGGTCAGTCCGGGAGACATCCTCAGGTATCTCATAACCATTCAAAATACAGGATCGGCTCCGGCCACAAATGTATCCTTCACAGACTCTATTCCGGATCAGGTGACCTTTATTCCAGGTTCTTTGAACTTCAGCCAGGGGGCGGATCTGGGCTCCACATCCGAGCAGGTGCGCATCAATCTGGGTACCATCGGACCCGGTGGAGTGGCTACCGTCCAATTCAGGGTTCAGCTCGATGCCGTGCTGCCCACTGGGACGCGGGTCAGCAATACAGGGGTTTTGACAGCGGCAGGAGACATCTCGCTGGAAGACACCGTGACAACGGACGTGGAAAGTAATCCCAACCTCTTTGATCCGCCCAATGTAACCAAAACGGTGGATGGCAGCGGTTTTCCGGTCCTGACCTATGAGGCGGTGCTCATAAACTCCGGCAATGCTCCGGCCGAGGATGTGATCTTTAGAGACCCCATCCCGGAAAACACGACCTTTGAAGAGGGATCCATTGTGCTTAATGGCTCTTCTGTTCCTGATGATGAAGGATTTACGGGAAATGCCGTTCGAGTTAATATCCCGGAGATAGATGCAAAAGGTGGGAGGGCTACAATTCGCTTCAGCGTCAGGGTGAACAGCGGGTTTTACGGCACGATCTCCAACCAGGGGATGGTATCGATACCAGGAACCAGCTTTCCGGATGAACCTACGGATGATCCAAACACTGATCCTGACAACGACCCAACCGAGTACAAAATCGCACCGCCAGCTCCGGTTCCCAGCCTGGGCACCTGGGCCAAGATTCTGCTTGTAGCATCTTTCTTGGGCCTGGGCCTGTGGACACTTGGGCGGAACCGAGAGGACCATGTTGGATAGTTAAGCAGATATTGCCTTCAGTCAAGCCTCATTAAAAAACACCGGGCACCCATATGGGTGCCCGGTGTTTTTTACAATATCCTCTTCCCCAAACAAGAGGCCACGATTCCGGCGGCCACATCCGCGCTTTGGTTCTTGACGTCCAGGACCGGGTTGACCTCGGCCACGTCCATGCTGGCTATGAGCCCGGTCTCGGCCACGCTCTCCATAATCAGATGGGCCTCCCGGTAGGTCAGACCGCCGGGTACCGGAGTTCCCACTCCTGGAGCCACGGACGGGTCCAGGGAGTCCAGATCAAAGCTGACGTGCAGACAGTCAACTCGTCCGATCATGCGTTCCAGGGCCTGACCGA
>CAZUER010000131.1:0-10208 GCA_964619345.1 uncultured Desulfohalobiaceae bacterium | reverse complement strand
AAAGGGGACCCCGGTTCAACCGGGTAAACATCCCAGCATCCCAGCATCCCAGCATTCCAGTATTTCTTTTCATTCCAGCATCCCAGCATTCCAGTATTTCTTTTCATTCCAGCATTCCAGCATACAGAATTAATCACTCAGCACTATACTGTAGGCCCGCTCCCAATCCAGATATTCCCGGGCTGCCTCTTGGACCTCGGCCATGCTCGTGCTCCGGCTTTGGGCCAGCATGGCCTGGAAATGGTCCAATCCCAGATCGTAGATCAGCAGGTCTGCGGCCTCGCTGCACCGAGAACCCAAGGCTTGCCGCTCCCGGTAGTACTCCACCTCCAAGAGCCTTTGAGCCCGGATCAGATCCTGAGCAGTGAGCTGACCGTTCTGGACCAGGTCCACGACATCGACGAAACCCTCTTTGGCCGGCCCGACCTCTTGCGGGGTGGTCCCGATGTAAAAGGCCAAAAATCCGACCTGGGGAATGCGCCAGAGCATGGGGGCGACAGTATAGCCCAGCCCGCGGCGGTCCCGCAGCTCCCGAAACAGGATCCCGTTTTGTCCGGCTAGAATCTTCTTCAGCAAAGAAACTGCTGCGTTGGAGGCATGGGCCAGGCCGGGAACCGGAAAGACCACCAAGAGATGGGCCTGCTGGCGATCGTTGAGCGGAATGTGCAGGCTGCGCTCAAAGTTCCAGTCCGGAGCCGTCATCTCCCGCTGTTTTTGTTCTTCCTGGGCTTGGCCTGGCAAGGAGGCAGCCCAGTCCATAAATCGGTCCGGGTCGCAGTCTCCACACACGCTGAGCACCCAGGGGCACTTTTTTTGTCTGGTCCACAGCCGGAATAAAAGCTCGGGACTGTACTCAGGCAAATCGTCGGGCTGGCCCAGGAGGTAATAACCCAGGAAATGATCGGGGAATAAGAAGGGAAAGACTTCCCGGGACAAGGTACCCATGGGATGATCGGTCAGGGCCGCGATCTGGGCCTGCTGTTCGGCTACGGCCTTGGCCGTATCTTCAGGGCCAAAGGCCGGATGATCCAGGATTTGGGATATCAGTCCGGTCATGTCTGCAGTGAATTTGGAAGGAAACTTGGAAACCACGGCCAGCTGGTCCCGGCCGGCATGAGCGTTTAAAGACGCGGCTCTGGAAGATAAAAACGACTGGATTTGTTGTGCACTGAGATCCTCGGTTCCCCGCATCAGAGTCTTGCCCAACAAAAAGCTCAGCCCCTGCTCCTGGGACGAAATAAGCATATCCCCTCCCAGAAAGCTCAAATCCAAAGCGGTGTAGGGCAAGGTCCGGTCCACCTGGACCACCAGGCGGCCCTGGGTCCCGATGTCTGCAATCCTGGCTTTATCCTTTTTCTTATGAGAGGTTCGGTTCCCGGTCTTCAGTTTCTGGCTTGCAGATCCAAGCGTATGCACAGGTTGGAGAAAATCCCCCTCTGTAAGCTCGGATTGCTGGGGCAGGATGCAACAGGCCTGTAAACAATCCGGGAGGACAAAGGACTCCACCGCCTCCTGCAGGTCCTGTTCCCTGATACGTTGCAGCTGGTGGATGTAACGCTCCTCAGCCTGGGCTTGACCGTCGAAAAAATGGAAATAGCCCAGCTTGGAGCACAGCCCGGCCAGGGTCTCCTTGGTCTGCAACAGCCCGTCTTCAATATTCAGCTTGGCCCGGTCCATCTCCTCCGGGGTGAAGGAGGTCTGCTCCAAGGCGGCCATGTCCTGGACCCATTGCTTCCAGAAATCCAAAACCTTGTCCGCCTCCACCTGGGCCTGGACCAAGAGCATCCCGGTTCCGGCCAGGAGCACCGATTCCACCGAAATATCGTCCACCAGACCCAGCTCTTCCTTGTACCGCACGTACCAGCGCGAGGAACGGTGCCCGCCCAGAATATAAGCCAGAACCTCCAGGGCCGGGGTCCATACCGAGCCCATCCCTGGGGTGATAAAGCCCATGCCCAGATAGGCCTTGTTCCAGGTTGTCCGCTCAACACACATTCCCGGGCCGTTTCCCGGACCAGAGCCCAATCCCCGGACCGGACCGGAGGGCACCGCCTGTCTGCTGTAGTTGGTCCCAAACCAGTGCATGATCTGCTCGGACAAGTCCTGGAGCTGAAAGTCCCCACACACGACCAAAAGCATAGCCTGGGGATGATAGAGGCGATCCAGATACTTACGAATCGCCTCGGTTCCCAGATTGTGAATCGTTTCCGCAAACCCGATCACCGGCCGCTCATACGGAGTCCCGGCCCAGACCTTTTTCTGCAACAGCTCGAACATGCGGCGGCGGGGATGATCCTGGTTGCGTTCCAGCTCGGAGAGGACGACCTGTTTCTCCGTCTCCAGCTCCTGTTCAATTATCTCCCCCTGATTCAGTCCCAGATCGGCCAACACCTCCAGGCCCAAAGCCCACTCCCGGCTGGGCACATCCACCATATATACGGTATGGTCATACCCGGTAGCTGCATTCAACGACCCGCCCACGTCCTCGATGCGCTGGGCCGCATTAGCTACTTCAGTCTCGCCCTTAAAGGCCATATGTTCCAGCAGATGGCTGATCCCGGCCTCATCTTCTTTTTCATAGGCCGCCCCGGCATGAACGTACAGGCGCATGGCGATCAAGGGGAAGCGGTGGTCTTCCATAGTCAGGACCTGCAGGCCGTTGGGCAGGGTGATCAGGGTTGGGGTGGATGGGTCGTTTGGGATTGGGTCGGTTTCCGTTTGTGCTGACATGAAAAATCCAGGGTTATAATGTTATCTGTTATCAGTTTGTTGTTATCAGGTGACAACTCTCAATTCAGCCAGGCCCATATCTGAGCTGGTATCGTTCTCATATCTCTCAGCTCCAGCAGTATTCTTCATAACGCAGGCCAAAAGTGCCTGGAACCACAAGAAGGTTACTATTATAAGGTTGAAGGCGTGAAGGACCTTGGTAACGAAGAAATAGACTTGCCGATGAGTTGGCTGTTCATTCCGTGATACAGATTTTGAGCATGGTTCGCAAACTTGATGGAAGGTTTCCAAGGTTGCCCATACGACACTCCCTGACAGTAGACCTTGTAAAAACTGACAAAATATGTCAATTTATAATTAAGCTTACACTTTATGAATTTGATATCATTGATAAATAATTGCGGCACGCTTATTGCTTACAAGGCTTCGACACTCATACATTTATACTTGTCAAACCAGGAGGATTTTTTATGCTCATCGAAAGACGCAAAGACAAAGGTTTCACTCTGATTGAGTTGATGATCGTCATCGCCATCATCGGGATTCTGGCCGCCATAGCCATTCCTCAGTACGCTGCGTATAAAAACAAGGCCAAAGCAAAGGATCTGATTGGTGTAGCTAGATCTTGTGCTGCGGAAATTGTAACTCAAGCACAAGTTGAAGATTATTTCCCAGTCGATGAAATTGGATCCTGCAATGGAACCATGACCGACCCAGGTGCATACATTGACAGTGCTACAGTTACTGTGAGCGGAGATACAACAGATCCCTTGGTTGACTTTAACGCAACAGACTCAGGCGAGTTCCCGGTAGTTGTTTCAGCAAACGGAACAGTTAGAGGCGCTGAAGCCTATAAGGCTGAGTGTGAAATAGAGGAAAATCAAAATGTAAGTTGCAGTGGCGTTACAAAGCAGTAGACAAGATCATTTGATTTTGTACTGTCCACTTGGATTTTATTACTAATGAGTACTCAGTGTGGACAGTGCCAAACAATTATTCTTGCCAGGGCTCTTTGGTTCTGCTTTCCATTTTCAACAATTTCAGTTGATTTGCTCTGTATCTGGATAACAGCAAGTTGTGTTCAGTGTTCGGTGTTCAGAGTTCAGCATAAGAATTTGAGATACCTTGATATTCCTTGATTCGCGTGCCTGATGCCTCAAAATGTCCCAAAATATGTTTCCAAAGTATAATATCCGCATGCATCAGGATTTCTGAAGCTGAACACTGAACACTGAAACCCGAACACTCCTGGAAACTTACACCTGAGAACAAAATTACCGTGTTATTCTTGCAACTTGGCATTGACATTATGAATAACATTTCATACAAAGTGTATAACTTTACATCTACCGCCTTCACCCTAATCGAGTTACTAATAGTAGTAGCCATTTTAGCCATCCTCGCCTCCATCAGTTACACCCTCTACGCTAACTTCTTCAAAATATCCTTTGAATCCGAGGCCATGAGTGTGCTGCAGCGGGCTAAGTTGGCCCAGACAGAACATATGGCAGACCATGACCAGTATGCCTGCAACATAGAGAGCCTGCATGATTTTAATGACGGCACAAGTGACAACACGTACATCCTCAATCCCAGCAATAGCGGCAAAAGGCGTTTCTCTCTTTCGGTGAGCAGTTGCACAAATCAAAACGCCACATACACCATGACCATTGAAAATAATCCTAGCGAATCCGATATGAAGATCAAATGGACCCTTTCCTGCGGACAGGGCCAGCCGTCCCCCTGTGAGCCGGATCAAGTCCAAGGAACAGGCTTGTTGAAGAGTGTTTTTTGAAATTGTGACATATTTTGTCACCTCCTTTACCTGTCCATAGTCCCACTTTTTTTCCAGCATGGACCTACATACTCCTTCCGTTTATTGCTCGACGATCCTGAGATGACAGTTTATCGGAGCAGGATAGTACTTGTACTGAGATTCTCGGTACTCTCATCAAGGAAGCACCCCAGCTTGATTCGTTTCGTTGCCTCATCAAAATTAAGTGACATTAGTCCTTGGTATGAAGCAAAGTTTCCTTCCTGCTTTATGGTATCCGGGCTGGTCTTTTTTGCATCATGTCATGTTTCGATAATTAGGCCGCCCCTGGCAGCCTGTTCCGGATCATCATGAGGCGGCTTTGCCTGATTGATCGAGTATGAAACTTGAGATTTTATCCAGAGGCGTAAGAGATATCCCCTCTGCGTTCCCGGGGTCCTCCCTTGGAATGTCTTATTCATATGGCTCCGACCATCCTCTTGCTTTTTTGATTGTTCCTGGGCATCAGTTTGATTTTAAAGAAGGCGGCAGGAGCCACAAAAGGGGACGTTACGAGGGGGGACCCTCGTAACGAAGAGAAAACCAGCACATTGTTCTCCAGGCCAGTCATAATTTTTGGGCTCTTTCCTGGACAGCCCGGTTCAAATCTTCCAGGGAGACAGGCTGTGTGGGCCGGGGAAGCATGCCCTTAAAGCTAATCACCGGTACGTTTAGGACCACAAGGGCACCTCCTGTTCATCATCGTCAATAATCAATTTCACCAGTCCCCGGCTATAATCTTGAGTATTTCCCGCAGAAGCGGTCCCAAAAGCTCCCACGCAGAGCATGGGAGCGAGATAAGAAAAGAGGGCGAGTAATTACTCGCCCTCTTTTCTTCGTTGACTCATCTTTGGAGACAGAATATTATAGCTATAATAATACACATATGGGGGAATGCCATGAAAACCGTACAGATGACGCTTGACGAAGAACTTGTTCAAGCAGTGGATCGTGTTTCAAAAGAGCTTCATACCAGCCGTTTCGCCTTTGCCCGTCAGGCCCTGCGAGATGCCCTGGCCCGTTATGAAGAACAACACTTGGAGGAAAAGCACCGCCAAGGTTACCTCCACCATCCTGTTCAAACAGATGAATTCTCAGTCTGGGAAACAGAACAAGCCTGGGGTGACGAATGAAACGTGGAGAGGTTCGGTGGTATACATTCAACCGACCGGACAAAAAAAGACCGGTACTCATTCTAACCCGAAACTCTGTCATTGAATATCTGGGAGAAGTAACTATCGCTCCTCTTACCTGTACATTCAGAGATATCCCTTCCGAGGTGTTTTTATCCACAGAATACGGCATGCCCAAGGAGTGCGCAGTAAACTGTGATCATTTGCAAACTGTGGCCAAGACCAAAATCGGTTCCCTGATTGCCACCCTTTCGGCCTAAAAGATGACTGCTGTAGGGCAGGCTGTCCGCTTCGCCCTGAACATATGAAGTACGGCATCATGGACGCTCCGCGTCCACACCCCAGAGACCGCAGGAGCGGTCAAAAAAGCTCCCACGCAGAGCGTGGGAGCGATTGGATAAAAAAAGAGGGCAGGCATTGCGCGAAGACGCGCAGCACTGCTCCTACCTGAGGATTGGGGTTGATCGCTCAATTTACGAGGCATCAATTGACGCAAACAGCATGGTAGACTATTCTGTGTGCTAAATCAGGGGGACACTTATGAGCACAACAACTATCCGCATATCAACAGATGCCCATGCCCTATTAAAGCAGATTGCTCAGGAAGAGAATGAACCAATGCAGTCTGTACTGAACAAGATTTTGCAGAAACACCGTCGGGAACAGCTTCTGCTGAAAACCAACGCGGCCTTCTCTGAGCTGCAGAAAAATACTGACCAGTGGACAGAAGAACTTAGGGAAAGAACGCTATGGGATCAGACCCTTGCTGATGATCTGGAGCCCAGATGACCGCACCGAGGCGTAGTGAAATCTGGTGGGTAGACCTCAATCCAACCAGAGGGCATGAACAATCCGGAAGGCGTCCCGGCCTGGTCATTTCAGTCTCCAAGAAGAGGCTGTCAGTCAGAATCGGCAAGGTGGAGGACAGAACACTGTTGGCTGTTCAGGAAAAAATAAAAATCCTGCTGAGTTTTTCGTAGGTTGACGGAGCACAAAGCTGATGAGCTGGAAAACATTGTCTCTGAAGCTGGCGCAAAACGCAGTCAGCTGGAGGCAATTGACATGGCTGCTTCATTAATGCTGTTTTCATTCCAACCTTACGGCATCCGGGCATATTCGTGCCCAGCCAGTTTCTTATCAAAACTGTACGTGACGGTGCTTCCCCTGGCCCGGTTTGAGATGATAATCACATAATCAGCAAAGTCTGCAGAACCTTGTCGAAAGGCGGCCAGTGCTGACCGGGCAATATCTTCCGCTTCAACCTGCAGTTCACTGATGGCCATAATCTGTTCCAGGACCTCTATGACCAATTTCTTTTCATACCCATAGGCACCGCCAAGAACCCAGACCAGTTCGCATAGCACAACCAGGCTCACCAGACCCGGCTCGTCTTTTGTGCAGCATGTCTCCATGATTCGGCTGGCCCTGGCAGCCTGGTCAGGATCATCCTGGGTCAGGTACCGAACCAGCACATTGGTGTCCAGGCCAATCATAAATTTTGGGCCCCTTCCTGGACAGCCCGGTCCATATCCTCCAGGGAAACTGGTGGTGAGGGCCGGGGAAGCATGCCTTTCAAGCTAGTCACTGGTATGTTTGTGACCACAAGGCGGGCACAATGCTCATCATCAACAATGAATTCCACCCTGTCCCCTGCACAGAGCTTGAGCTTCTCCCGCAGGGCCTTGGGCAAGGTAATCTGCCCCTTGCTGGTCACAGTTGCATGCATAAGAGCCTCCTTGAGTTGCAGCTTGTCCTTACGTTAAGGTAAGGATAGGCTGAGAAGGTGTCAAGTTTTTGCTTCCTTCCAAGGGTTCACCCAGTTAACGATGAGAAAAAATAAAGGATTGTATTGATATGCCAACCTTTTGGGCCGACCTGGCTGCCCGCTTCAACCTGCAGATCGTGTACGCCTTTGGCAGCCGGGCCAAGGAGGTAGCTGCCTGGCCCGGCCCACAACAGCCATTGCCTGCAGCTGCCTCTGATGTGGATATCGGGGTCAAGCCCGCTCCTGGATGCCGTCTGGCCCCTCTGGAAAAAGTTGACATTGCCCAGAGTATCGAAGACGCTTTAGGGGTACCCAAGGTGGATCTCATTGTCCTGCCGGAGGCTGACCCTTTTTTGGCGGCCAATATCATCCGGGGGGAGCGATTGTACTCTGCAGATAAACATTTGGCAGATGAGTACGAGCTGTACATCCTGCGCCGGGCCGGAGATCTGATTCCTTTGGAAAGGGAACGTATAGCCTTGATCATGGGGGATACATGAGCCCGGGGAAAGTTTCACAGCGGATTGTGGCCGACCGGATAAACTGGGTGCAGACCATGCTGGCGGATATTCAGTCCCTGCCTTTGGCCAGTTTGGAGCAGTTCACCCAGGAGCGACGGACCATGTGGGCGGCTGAGTCCTGCCTGCGTCGGGCTTTGGAGGCAATGCTTGACCTGGGAAGGCATGTGGTGGCCAAGGGGCTGGGTAAGGGGGTGAGCGAGTACAGTGAAATCGCTACTCATCTGGCCCAGGCCGGGATTCTCTCCGCAGACACAGCCCGGTTGATGAAACAAATGGCCGGATACAGAAATCGGCTGGTCCATTTCTATCATGAGGTATCCACAGAAGAGCTGTATACCTTGTGCGCCAACAATTTGGAAGACATCCGGGTCGTGATCAAGGACATTACAGATTGGCTCAATACTCATCCCCAGATAATGGACTCTGAACTTTAGTGTCCTGACCTATGTGACATGTGGCAATGAGAGAACCCTCCCCTGTCCCCTCTCTCCCGCCTGGAAGACAGACGGCAAGGAGAGGAACCAGAAACAAAGCAGATTGTCCCTAACACCACAGCGAAAGAATGTGATCCCAAAGCTTTGCTCTCCGGACCGCCAGGTGCCACCCTGGCCATTCTGGGATCGCCAGGCGCTTACCTGGCTTTTTTAAGGTTTTGGTCATGCCCGAGCTTTCGCTGTAGAGTTAACCTTACATCTAACTGCCAGATTTTCACTAATAACAAATAACTGATAACGAAGAAGCAGGCCCGCCAGAGGCGGTGCTGAAATCTGAATCGTCACCTCTAACCCATGCAATGGTTTTATGCTCAATCCTCTCATCACCCAAGCCTCCCAGATCATTGTTGACAAACAGCAGCAGATCACCCTGGCCCTGACCTGTCTTTTGGCCCAGGGACACCTGCTCATTGAAGACATCCCCGGAATCGGCAAAACAACCATGGCCAAGGCTCTGGCTACCTTGCTCGGCCTGGATTTCCAGCGTATCCAGTGCACCAGCGACCTCTTGCCCGGGGATATTCTGGGGGTCTCGGTCTTTGACCGGTCCAGCGACGATTTCCGCTTCCAGCCCGGACCCATATTCTCCCAGATGGTGCTGGTGGATGAGATCAACCGGGCCAGCCCCAAGACCCAGAGCGGTCTGCTGGAAGCCATGGCCGAAGGCCAGGTCAGCCTGGACCGCCAGAGCCATCCCCTGCCGATGCCGTTTTTTGTCATCGCCACCCAGAATCCCCTGGAGCAATCTGGCACTTCCCCCTTGCCGGAGTCCCAGCTGGACCGGTTCATGATCCGCATGCACCTGGGCTACCCCTCCAGACAGGCGGAGCGGAACCTGCTCCTGGGCCGGGACAGACAAGACCTTCTTTCCTCTCTCAAAGCGATCCTTGAGCCTCAAAAGATCCAGGAGCTTCAAGCCAAAGTGCAGAGGATACACACAGCGGCTCCGGTCATCGACTATATCCAGGATATTCTGGACTTCACCCGCCAGGACGGTCGATTCCAATCCGGTCTCTCCCCCCGGGCCGGACTGGATCTGGTGCGCTGCGCCAAGGCCTGGGCCATGCTCCAGAGACGGGACTTTGTCCTGCCCGAAGACGTGCAGGCCATTCTGCCCTGGGTTACCTCACACAGGCTGCGGCTGACCGAACCAATCCCCCCTGGGATCGGCAATGATTATTTGATGGAGTTGTTTCGGGAAGTAAAAATATAAACTGAAGGATTGGGGAATGCTGGGATGTTTACCCGGTTGAACCGGGGGTCCCCCGTGTGAAATGTAAAGAGCTTTCACCGGATAAACCTTTGGGGTGTTCAACTGGGCTGGGATGCTGGGATGCTGGGATGCTGGGATGCTGGGATGCTGGGAGAAAAAAAGATTTAAATCTGATTGTCAAGAAAAAAAGTTGAAACTTGAACCCCAAAGTCATTACCAACCAGCCACCGAACCCGAATATAGATTTTCAGTAGAATCAATATAATGCATTCCAATTAGTTTCAGGAACGGCTGGATTAATAAGGTCATCATGAATACCCCTTTCTGCCAGCTGTGGTGGTTTTTGGTTATTGTTCCCACGCTCTGCGTGGGAACCGCCTCGGACGCTCCGCGTCCAAACCAGAGACCGCAAGAGCGGTCTCAAAAGCACTCACGCTGAGCGTGGGGGCGGTTCTTCTCTATGAACGGATAACGAATAACTGGCCCACGGTAATTTTGTTCTCAGGTGTAAGTTTCCAGGAGTGTTCGGGTTTCAGTGT
>CAZUER010000130.1:1350-10320 GCA_964619345.1 uncultured Desulfohalobiaceae bacterium | reverse complement strand
TCCAGGCCTAGACCGGGCAAAAGTTGACTATTGCTGCAAGTTGATCACTTTACCTTGCGCCTGACTCTTCTTGTGGGCCTCAATGGACTTCGCCAGACCATTCACAGCTGTACGCATTGTATTTGCCCCAAGGTGTGAATATCTCTCAGTCATGGCCAAGGTTGAATGGCCCATTAGTTCCTTCACCGTGTAGAGGTCGGTTCCATCCTGGACAAGCCAAGAGGCAAAAGTATGCCGCAATGTATGGAAGCACACCCGGTCCCTGGGGTCCTCGATGTTGTCATTCAGCCCCAAGCTATCCACCACCACGAAAAAGGCATTGCTCACTTCCTTGACCTGCTCCTTATGCCTACGGTCCACAAATACGAACCTGGACAGGGCATCCTCTTCCCGGGCCTCCAGCATGGCCTTTGTGTCCGGGGTCAGGTAGGCGGTCCGGGTCCGTCCGCTCTTGGTGTCCTTGAGGGTCAATGACTCGCGCTCGAAGTCCACACAATCCCAGGTCAGCTTGAATATCTCTCCTGCCCTCAGGCCACAGTGTAGGGACAAAAGAGCCATGTCATGCAGCTGCTGACTTCTCTCTGCCAGGGCCTTCAGGAGTTGATCAGCCTCTTCATGTGACAGGAAACGCAACCGCTTATTGTCGAACTTTGGGGTTTTGACCTTAGCTGTGGGGATCTCCCCCTGGAAGAGCCCAACTATGTTTGCATACTTAAAAACCTGCCTGATAATGGCTAGACAATATTGAACACTCCGGGGAGCCTTGCCAGCATCCAGCATTTTTTTCTTAATCCGCTCCAGATCAATGGGAGAAATGGACATCAGCTTTTTGTCCCCAAGCTCGGGTTCGATCCAGTTCTTAAAATATCCCTTTTCTGTTCGCACACTCCCCAGGCTCTTATTCGCCTCGGCATGATCAATGTAATGGTCTTTCCAAAATCTACCGAATGTCACAGCTGCCCGCTCTTCCTCTTCCTTGCGCCTTCGTTCCTCTTCCCGCCGGGCATCTTCCTGTGCCCTGCGCTCGGCCAAAGTGTACGCACCTTCTCCTGTTCGCTGAGCCCGCTTCAGCCTGGCTAACTCTTCAGCTGCATTCGCCGGGGTCCATCCAGCACTGGCCCATCCAAGCCCCTCTTCATGCCGTTTACCGTCCAAGGTATAACGGACTGCATAATACCTATCGAATTGCACCCCGTGTTTCCTTGTGGCATGTTCCCTGTACCTGACGCCGGGATATTTCGTGTTGATCCATTTTGCCATGATGTCCCCCTGACTTAATTTTCTGTCCCCAATCTGTCCCCAATTTTACGGAAAAACAAGGTTGCCTTAAGTTCCAAAAGGTAAAAGTAAAATAGCATGAAAACCCTTGTCACGCAAGCATTTTTTGGCATTTTTTTATTTCTTACTTTTACCTTGTGTAACCTATTTTCACAGACTCTTAATCCGAAGGTTGAAGGTTCGATTCCTTCGTGGCCCATCAGGAATTTCAAGGGTTTAGGCGGAAAGCTTAGCCCCTTTTGTTTTGGGTCACTATTGGGTCACCAAACCCATCTTTGAGTTTTTGAAACTCAGCTTTCCCTTCCTCACAGATTCATCACTATTAAGTTTTCCTAGTTGGATACATGTGGCTTTCCCCAGAGACTGCCATTCAAATCTTTGCTCTCCTAACCACAGCATCCTTTCAGCTTGTTGACCTTTACCTGTCCCTCAGTATCACAAACGGAATGTAAGTAATATCAGCATCTTTACAGCTTCATGGTAGTCTACCGGTGGTCCGGCCCATCAAACAAAGAGCAATCACCCAGGCCCCAAGACAATCGATATCTCGATCATTCGGTACAGCAAAGGTGAGGCCGGGGTTGCCCCTCACCCGCTATAAGGGGCTTCAAGATAGGCCGTCATGATGGCCAGGTCGGAATCGAGCTTGACGTTCACCTTATAGGGCAGAGAATTGAAAAGCTTGATCATCCCTGTGTTTTCCGAAGAGAGGTAGGCCACCAGCCCCTGTATCCCGTTCTCTCTGGCTGTCTCGGCAAGCTTGGACTGAATGATGCGTCCCAGCCCCTTTCGCTGCCAATCTTTAAGCACTGAAAAGGAGAGCTCGGCCAGGTTTGAGGCCGGCTCCAGCTGGTAACAGCCAATGGCAACCACCCGCTCATAGCCGACCTCGCCGGTGACCGCTACGATGGTCATGTTCTTCACATAGTCCACTCTGCATAAGGGGGTCACATCTTTGCGGGTGAACCTGATTTTTTGAAACAAGAATCGATTAACCACATCCTTGTCGTCCAGGGTATAAAAATGTTCCTGGATGAGCTTGTCGTCCACCGGCTTGGCCGGCCGAATGAGAACCTTTTCCCCGTTGATAGTCTTGACTTCTTCCAGCTTGAGCGGGTAGACGCCGTATAAGCTTTCTCCCACCGTCCGCTCCGGACCGATCAGTCCAGCCTCCTGAGCCTGAGAAAAGAGCTCGTCCCGAAAGTTGGGGTGGGCGATGCTGATAAGGGCCATGGCCCGCTCTTCCAAGGTCTTCCCAAAGAGATTGACCAGGCCGTATTCAGTAACCACATAGTGGATGTCCCCTCTGGGGATGACTACGGCAGCATCCCCCAGGCCGAGAACGATCCGGCTCATGGTCTGCTGGTCATTTGTGGATGGAAGCATGAGAATGGATTTGCCCTTGTCGGCCAGACGGGAGCCGCGCACAAAATCCATGATCCCTGAAACACCGGTGAAGTGATTGACCGGCAAAACATCAGCAGTTGCCTGACCGGTAAGGTCCACACAGAGTACGTCATTGATGGACACCATCCTGCTGTGCTGGGAGATGATGGAGGGATTGTTCACATAGTCGGAGGGAAAGAAAGCCACTCCGGGGTTGTCGTTGATGAACTCATACAGATTGTGCGATCCGATGGCCGCGCTGGCCACGCATTGGCCCTGGTTGATCTCTTTGAGCCGGTTGGTGATCACCCCCTGGGAGACCAGATGCATGATCCCGTCACTGAGAAAATGGGTGTGCACACCGAGATCGTTCTTGGTGGATATGGCCTTGAGCAAAGAGTCCAGAGCCGCCCCCAGGCTGATCTGCAGAGTCGAGCCGTCCTCAATGAGCTTGGCTGCATGTCTGCCGATGAGCTCAGCCACCTCGGAGCCTGGCAAATGCTTAGGCCGCAAAAGATCCTCGTCCTGTTCGACAATGATATCCACCTCGTTGACATGAATGAAGGAGCGCCCCAAAACCCGGGGCATTCTGGAGTTGACCTGGGCAATGACCATATTTGCCGATCTTGCCGCGGCCAGGGTGATGTCCACGGATATCCCCAGGCTCATCCATCCGAAGTCGTCAGGGGGAGAGACCTGGATTAAGGCGGCATGAACCGGCAACCTGCGGGAGAGAAACAGCCTGGGGATGGCCGAAAGGTTGATGGGCACAACGAATCTTCTCTTCTCGTGCAGGCCGGGAGGCTGGGCAGAGCCCAGGTAGAATGTGCGCAGGGAAAAGGGTTCGCTTTCCTTGGCCTTCAGGCTCAGGGGCTGGCTTTCCAGGCTCATCAGCCTGACGATTTCCAGATCGGCAACCACCGGGCATTGGGTGAACAAGGCGGTGACCAGGGCCTGAGGCTCTCCACATGAGCTGCCCACAAAGATTCGTTGTCCGGATCTCAAGAGGGAGACGGCCTCCTCAGGACATCGCCTTTTCACCAGGTAGGCATCCGGCCAGTACAGAGATGGCATGGCTCCCTCCTGAGCATTGGAGGTTGCGAAACGTATATGGAGATCACAAACATTTCCGACGAGGATTGTATGTTTTTTATAGCATATTCAGAAAAGATTGGACAACTTCTTGTGTGGAGAAGGTGTTGCTAAAGAATCCATGGAAGCCAGAAAGTATTGAGCAGACGGCACGATGTTGGTTAAAATGCTTGCTGCCTATGATCCTTTCTCCACTGGCTTAAGGCGGGAGAAAGTGCTACCCTGTTTCAGACCGTTTTGTCCGGATTTTTATTATCAGAAACATTTATTTTTTTAAATGTAAAATGCAGAACTTGTTGGCTTTCAATCTCCCTCCCCTTGCTTACCTTCAAAATCTGCATTATAATATACTTTATAAGTTATAATCGTAAGATGTGTTTCTGCTTTTTTCCAGAACATAACCTTCTGTATCTCTTATCTCAATCTCTCATGCATGGAGGGATAATAGGACATACGCTTTTTTATCGGAGCTGGGCTTTAAGTATATAAAGACATCTCACCCTAAAAGGAGGAAGTATGTTTTTTGAAAAAGACTTCTCCCATATCCGAAGCAGAGACAGTACGTGGCAACTCCCGGTCCAGACCAAAAGTGTCTGTCCGGAATGCACCCAAGTCTTGGACGCCATTTTATATGAAGATGCCGGTCAGGTATGGATGCTTAAAAACTGCCCTGACCATGGTCAGTGGAATGAGTTGGTGGACAGGGACAGCCGTTTTTTCCTCCAGCGCCGAAAAACACACTTTGAATTCCCCACCGGCCTGGAGACTCCCCACACCAAGAGTACCGGCAACTGCCCCATGGACTGTGGACTATGCGATCAGCACCTCAACACTCCATGTATGGTCAACATCGATCTGACCAACCGCTGCAACCTGAATTGCCCCATCTGTTTTGCCAACGCCAACGCCAGCGGCCAGGTTTTCGACCTGAGCATGGAACAATTAGGTCACATGCTGGATCGGACCATGGCCATCCGACCCAGGCCACCGCTGAGTGTCCAGTATGCCGGAGGCGAACCGACCATTCACAAAGACTTTATTCAAGCTATCCAAATGGCTAAGGATAGGGGCGTGTTAGACATCCAGGTAGCCAGCAACGGCCTCAAGTTCGCCCAAAGCAAAGACTTTACGGCCAGGGCGGCCGAAGCCGGGCTCAATGTGGTCTATTTGCAGTTTGATGGTCTCAGTGACGACATCTATGAGCAATCCCGGGGCCGATCTCTGCTGGATACCAAGATGCAGGCCATTGAAAATCTTCGTCAGGAAGGGGTGATGGTCACCTTGGTCCCTACCATCGTCTCCGGCTTAAACGACCACCAAGTAGGCAAGATCCTGGAATTTGCTACCCATAACAGTGACGTAGTCACCGCGGTCAGCTTTCAACCTGTGTCCCTTACCGGTCGCTTTGATGAATCCCAGCGCAAGGAAATGCGCTATACAATGTCCGATATGGCCCGGGACATAGAGGAGCAATCCGGCATTCTGGATATGTATGAGGACTGGTACCCATATTCCATCGTCAACCCCATCAGCCGGTTAGTCCAGGCCATCAAGGGAACACCGCAAAGTCATTTCAACTGCCACCCCCATTGCGGTGTGGCTTCCTACCTGCTTGTGGATCGAAACACCAAGCAAGCCGTGCCCTTGACCAGGTTCTTTGATATCTATGCGGCCATGCAGGATATCGAGCATGAGGCCGAGGCTTTGGAGAAAAATTCATGGCGAAAGCCATGGTCCAAGTTCCAGCTCATGCGCAAGCTGAAGAAGCATTTCCGGCCGGAAAAGGCCCCGGAAGGCTTGGACTTCGACCAGCTCCTGGAGTTTGTGAACACCTTTATTGACGCCGGAAGGGTTGACAGGCCGGAGCGTGGCCACTTTTTTCACGTCATGGGCCAACGCTTCGACGTCATGCTCTTAGCGGCCATGCACTTTCAGGACGCCTACAACTTCGAGCTGGATAGGGTTCAACACTGCGTCATCCATTATGCCGCACCCAACGGCCGGTTGTATCCTTTCTGCACCTGGAACAGCGGCCCCTGCCATCGCTATGCAGTTGAAAGAGAGTTCTCCCGGCCCTTGAAGGCCGACAGGGACCAGACCAAGTAATCAAGGAGGGTCTAAGGCCCGGGCCTTAGATCCTCCTTGTCCCTCCCCGCACAATTGATTCATCAACTCCAAATGCAATTCAGCTCAGAACATTTCACTTGTGGACCCGGATTTCATGGGGTAAACATCCCAGTATCCCAACATCCCAGTATCCCAGTATCCCAGCATCCCAGCACTCCCCATGCTTTATTCCTCCAACTCCAACCCAATGGGGCAGTGATCTGACCCCATGACCTGGGATTCGATCCAGGAGTTTTTGACCTTATCCCGAAGCTCTTCAGAGACAAAGAAATAGTCGATTCTCCATCCTGCGTTTCTCTTCCTGGCTCCAAAGCGGTAGGTCCACCACGTGTAGTGACCCCCTTCGGTAACGAACATACGGAAGGTGTCGATATATCCGGCAGCCAGGAACTTGTCGATCCACTCCCGTTCAATGGGTAGAAATCCGGATACCTTCTCGTTGGCTTTGGGGTTTTTGAGATCAATCTCTGTATGGGCCGTATTCACGTCCCCGCAGACCACAATTGGCTTTTCCTTGCGCAATCTCTGGGCATAGTTGAAAAAAGCATCGTAGAATTCCATTTTGTACTGCAAACGTTCATCACTCATCTTGCCGTTGGGGAAGTACACGTTGAATACGTAGAAATCTGGAAATTCCATCTGGATCAGGCGTCCTTCGCCCTGAAAGCGCTGGTCTGGCAATTCATAGACCACGCTTTGCGGCTCAACCCTGGTCATAGTCAGCACACCGGAATAGCCCTTCTTGACCTGAGCAGGATTCCAGTATTGGGTATAGCCTTCCACTTCCTTATGTTTCGCATCCACCTGTTCCGGATCGGCCTTGATCTCCTGCAAACAGATCACTTCCCCATCGCACTGCTTGAACCAGTCCCAAAATCCCTTGTCTACCACGGCCCGAAAACCGTTCACATTCCAGGAATATATTCTCATGTTCTTTGACCTTATATTAAGATTTCTTGTTGGCAGGTAACTGTCTCATGTGCTTCCTTTCTCTTGACTGGTGCATGGACTCCTGTCAATCTGCCGCCATGGACCAAAACTCTCGTCAACCAACCTCTATCCCCTTTGCCTTTCCCGGTTTGGATCACATTCAGTGCGTATTCACCACCCGCTTCGGAGCCCATCGGACCGAATCCGGGAATCACCGAAAGCAGATCCAGGAAATGTTGGCCGCGCCCTCCTGGCTGGATATGGAGCAGACCCACGGGACAAAGATGGCCTTTATCTGCGACCCGAACAGCCAATACGCCGACTCCCGGCCCAAGGCCGATGCCCTGGCCACCGATCTACCCCTCCAAGCACTAGTGGTCTCAGTGGCCGACTGCCAGCCCTTGCTTTTGGCTCATGCATCCGGCCGTTTTATCGCCGCCATGCACGTGGGCTGGAGGGCCAACCGGGCTAATGCCCCCGGTCTGTGGGTCAAGCGCATGTGCTCAAAATACAAAATCTTGCCTCAGGAGATTATGGCTGTGCGCGGTCCCAGCCTGGGGCCAGGATGGAGTGAATTTGTCAACTTCCAGCAGGAGTGGGGGCCGAAATTTGAAGCCTATTTCCAACCCCAGACTCAAACCGTGGACCTTTGGGACATGACCCGGGATCAGCTCCAGCAGGCCGGCTTACGCCCGGAATCCATTTTCAGCCTGGACCTGTGTACCTACTCCCTGCCCCAGCTTTTCCACTCCTACCGCCGGGACAAAACCATCGGCCGGCAGGCCGGAATCATCTGGATTGAAAATGCGAGGAGACTCAGGACTGACTGAAGGAGCATAACCTTCATAAGGCTCCACAGGTTTTCTCTTTTTTTTTACTGGCCTTTATTTTGCTTGCTCCATCAGGTCCAAGACCAAGCGATAGGTTCCCGGATGAGGAAGATTTGAATCCAAAATAATTGCTTGTTTTGTCTGTGTACCAGACTGCACATCCAAACAAATGGAATCAGATCCCACCCGCACCCCTTGCAGTAGGCCCCTTCCCTTTTTCCTCATTATTTCTTTTGGCACATGCAGCTCAAGGTGTTCATAACTGATACACAGCGAGCCATTGACCACATCCGGGATGGCAGGCTCCCTTCCCCAGGCCTCGACGACCACCCGGGTATATCCGGGGTGCTCTCCTACTCTGAATCCAGTGACCTGGGCTTTGCTCGTTTCAGCTACTGTCTCCCCCTTTGGTTCGCGGTCAGCCTGCAGGACGACATGCGTGCGCACTGGCATGCGCTTTCCCTGGGGTAAAGCAGAAATAACTGCGGATTCTTCAAGTGTATTTTCTGGAGATGGGATTTGTGGAGAAATATTTGCCTGTTGTCTTTTGACAGTCTTTTGGGAATCCAAAGGCCAAAAATCCAGGATCAGTAGATACTCTCCAGGCCTATCCTCTTTCTTCAGTACCACCTCCTCCACCCACAGATCCTCTCGGCTGATAGAGATGCCAATCGTCTGAGCGGATTCATCTTCGGAATACTCAATGTGAGAAAAAAAAGAGCCCTGGGGAATACGGGAAGGCTTCCAATTCTGGGGAAGGGATAAAGAATGAAAACTGATTTGATATGCAGCATTGGAAAGCGGTCCCAAAGACTGGGGCCGGGGACCGCGACAGGAAAGAACCGCCCTGCTTGATTCGTCGTGAACTCCCAGCCGCATATCCAAAAGTTCTGTTGATGGCCTACATATTCCTGTTCCGGCCCAGGTCAGAACCAAGAGGCAGATTGGCAACGCACGGATCAAAAGCCCAATTCCTTGTAGCATCAAACTTCCTTGCCCCTGAAAATCTTCCCGTGTACTCTAGAGCCCGGCAGATAACCTGTCAATACACGTGAGATTTAATATCGGGGACTGGCTTTACCACCCGGGACCGCCGCTCACGCGCTCGTATGAAACTCGATGTTAATTTACCTAACTATTCCCTTGTAACATTCCGGAATAATAACCCGAATAATGATCATGATAACTCCAATCGACTACTCCTTATACCTGGTTATCAGTCAAAGCGACTGCCAAGGACGGGATGTTTTCCAGGTCCTGGAACAAGCGGTTCAGGGCGGGGTGAGCTTGGTTCAGCTCCGAGAAAAACACATGCCCACCCGGGACT
>CAZUER010000130.1:0-1340 GCA_964619345.1 uncultured Desulfohalobiaceae bacterium | reverse complement strand
AAAAATGAAGGCCTTTTTGGCTGGACACAACATCCCCTTGATCATCAACGACCGGGTAGGGGTTGCTTTGGCCGTTGATGCAGATGGTGTGCATGTGGGCCAGGATGACATGCATCCATTAGATGTCCGCCCCCTCATCGGCTCCAACCGTATCCTCGGCCTGTCTATAAACACCAAGGAGCAGCTGAAGGAAGCCCAAACCTTGCCCGTGGACTATCTGGGCATCGGCCCGGTCTTTGCTACTCAGACCAAAAAAGACAGTAAACCGGTCCTGGGCGTGGATGAACTGTCCTCCATGTGCAAGAAAAAACACGTCCCTGCTGTGGGCATCGGCGGAATCAATGCCCAAAACGCCTCTAAAGTCACCGCTGCTGGAGCTGAGGGAATAGCCGTGGTCTCTGCCATTTGCAGGGCCGATTCGCCCCAAAGTGCCGCAGGAGAATTGAAAGATTTGATCACAGGTCAGCTTTGCCTCCGGCAAATCTGACATATTTTTTGCCCTAAAGCGGGCTTAGTCCCTGGCAGTTGACAGTGTCGACTTCCAAGGATATGACTTTGTGAAAAATTTCCTTTAAGGAGGTCATGCGCATGAACTGTCTGATTTTCGGCCCCAACGGCAGCGGCAAAGGAACCCAGGGTTCTCTGGTCAAAGACAAGCTCAATATTGCCCACATAGAATCCGGAGCTATTTTTCGAGAGCATATCAATCAAGGCACGGAGTTGGGTAAAAAGGCCAAGGAATACATTGATAAAGGGGAGCTGGTACCTGACGACATCACCATCCCCATGGTCCTGGAGACCTTGAAGGATAAAGGCCAGAACGGCTGGCTACTGGATGGGTTTCCCCGCAATATCGTGCAGGCCAAAAAGCTCTGGGAGGCCTTGCAGGAAGCCGGAATGAGCCTGGATTACGTCATCGAAATCACTTTGGACCGGCAAGTAGCCAAGAACCGGATCATGGGCCGCAGGCTGTGCGTGAACGACCCCAACCATCCAAACAACGTGTTTATCGATGCTATCAAGCCAGATGGAGATAAGTGCCGGGTATGCGGCGGTGAGTTGAAGAGCCGCTCCGACGACCAGGACGAGGCGGCCATCGACAAACGCCATGACATTTACTACGACACTGAGAACGGAACCCTGGCCGCAGCCTATTTTTTCAAGGATCTGGCCAAGCAAGGCAAAACCAAGTACATTGAACTCGACGGCGCTGGAGACATCCAGAGCATCAAACAGAAGTTGGCTGATCAACTGAGCTGACCAATGATACCGGGCCGTTTGTGTCGTAGCTCACAATCCCGCTCCGGCGGGATTTTTTGTTTAGGGGCTGACCTTGTGTC
>CAZUER010000129.1:0-10444 GCA_964619345.1 uncultured Desulfohalobiaceae bacterium | reverse complement strand
GCATGAAATCCCACGGTCTGGAGGGATCAAGCACATGCCCCATTGGCTGGATGGACGATCTGTACGAGCTGGCCAGGGAAGCGGATAAGGTCTTTACCTTTTAAAAATTTGTACGGCCTGTCCGAGACAGGCCGTACAAATTTTTACCTTCTCAGAAGGGCAGCTGTTGGCCTGAGGCAAGCTCATGGACCTGCATGGAGTGTAGGAAGGATACCACAAAAGAGGGACCCAAAAAAAATCTGTATAATCTGATCAAAGAGAGTGACAAGATAGTCAGGTAGGCACCACCGGCTATGCCGGTGGTGCCTACCTGACTCATACCTAAAAGGAAGGAATTAGCAAAAAAGGTTCCGTATACATGACCTCCCAGAACCTGGGAACCCACCAGGGCTCAGATCATTCCCCACTGGGCCGGTGAGTACCCATGCTTTAGAAAGTTGCGCAGATAGTCAGCCAGGAGCAAGATGCAAAAGCCCCTCCAGGCCACTGCAGTCACATAAGAAAAATTTAGAACCAAAACTGCTGAGCATTTATTAATAAAGAGATAAATGCATATTTATATGTCTGTGCCGCGCTGTCAAGAAAAAATTCCTCTTGATTTGGTATGAAATGAGTTTGTTTTTACACAATATTGCTGTAACTTGGCGAAAATTGTCTTTTCAAGCAAGGTTTGCATTATGCCAATCTTTAAAGCAGCGAACAGAGAATGCCAGGGCTTGAGGAACGTGTTTTGACAATTACGTGATTGTAAGTCAGGAAACTTGAAGCGAATGCCTTGGCTCTTCCAGATCGTAAGCTTGGTAAAAAATATAGGAGACAGACGTGATCCTAGGATTTCATTCCAGCCCCAGGCCCGGGGGCAATCTGGAACGGATGGTCAGCTCAGTGGCTCAAACCAGCGGTTTGGAGCATGAAGTCATACGGCTGGCAGAGCTGGACATAACGCCCTGCACAGGATGCGTAGGCTGTGGTCGCAGTAAGCGTTGCGTGCAGATGGACGGCATGAGCTCTGTGTATGCCAAGCTGGAGGCAGCCCAGGGTCTGATCTTGGGCGGGGTGAACTACAACGGCCGGTTCAACGCCTTGGCCCACACCTTTCTGGAACGTCTCTTCCCTTTATATCATCAGGAGCCGGCTCTGCGCGGGCTTCCGGTAGCAGTTGTTGCCGTGGGAGGGGAAGAGCCGGAACAGGCTGGCATGGACATAGCAGGCTACTTCAAAGAGATCTGGATGTGCAGTATCGTGGGCATGGCCCTTTTCAAGTCGGATACCCCGCCTTGTTTTTCCTGCGGGCTGGGGACGGATTGCCGGGTTGGGATGCCTGCCCTGAACTGGCCGAAGGAACAATTTGAGGCCTTTACCAAAGTGCAAAAAAAGATGTTTCAGCGCTTTGAAGACAACAGAGATGCGGTTATGGCCTGTGAGCGTTTGGGGCAGGCCCTCTCCACTGCGGTCCGGGAAGGCTGGACCAGGCCAGGATCAGGCGGAGGGTTCTATCTGCCCCTGTCATGAGCTTACTAACCCACATGCCTGCCAACGCGCAGACACGCTTGCGCTAACGAAGCATGAAAAAATGAGGTCTTATAGGAGGCCGCCCGGCACTCACTTGCAGTTTGGATGTCCCTGCAAAGTACAAAAGCCTGGCCTGCAAGTGAGTACCGGGTCGAGAAGCAATGGACAGCGGTTGAGGGCAACAGCGTCCTACTTTAAGAACTTCACCCAGTATTTTCAAACAAATCAGACTGTCGCATCTTCTTGGCAGCGAAATCCGCTCTGGTCGAAGCATTGTTGCTTCTGGAGTTTTGAAGGCACCAGAATGAGAATTCTACAGGAATAATATCGACCTTGATTGGATATATCCCTGCTGCTCGAAGATTGGCCAAAGATTCTTCAGCCATAGAAGTCCAAGTTGAGTAAGACTCCTCAAAAAGTTCAGGATCTAAGGCCATTTTTTTCATTTCAGCCCAAGCCTGCTCTGAGCTGTACCAGGCCACTCCAACACAGGGCATGGTTTCCTTGCTCTTTTTCGTTTTTTTCAAAAACTTTCTTTGATTCATATTTAAGCCCTGGGGTATACATTTTATGTGCTGCGCAGCAAATCGTGCAGCCGGGTACATTGCCGATGAAAGGGTTGCCCGCCCAGATCCCGGGGTCTTTCCAGATCGATATCCACTATTTTCTTCACCCGGCCCGGATTCTTGTCCATCATGATCACCCGATCGGCTAAAGTCACTGCCTCCCGAACATCATGGGTAACAAATACGATAGTGTGTGACAATGTCTCCCAGAGTTCAAGAAGCAGCTGCTGCATCTCCTGTCTGGTCTGGGCGTCCAGAGCGGCAAAGGGTTCGTCCATGAGCAGGATTTCCGGCTCCAGGATGAGCACCCGGGCCAGGGCCACTCGTTGCTTCATGCCTCCTGATATTTCCATGGGCAGGTAGGAAGCGAAGGCAGTCAGCCCAACCAGAGACAGGTAGTGATCGACCATTTCTTTTCGCCGCCTGCGGCGAATACCTTTGCCCTTGAGTCCAAAAGCAATATTTTCAGCCACTGTCAGCCATGGAAAGAGGGCATCCTCCTGGAACACAACGCACCGTTCCGGACCCGGAGCAGTGACCCGATTGCCGCGGACCTGAACCTGGCCGGAGCTGGGATGTATAAAGCTGGCCAGCACTTTCAGAAGAGTGGTTTTGCCGCATCCGCTGGGGCCAAGAAGACACAGCATTTCTGCCGGCTGCACCGTAAAGCTCACATTTTGAAGGACGGTCAAGGCAGTGCTGTTGGTATTGAAGATTAAGCCCAGGTCAGTGATGGTCAGAAGAGGATCTTTGAGGGCATGCGAGTCCTTTGGTCTGGATACAACATGCAATGTGGAGCTCATGCCAACCTCCGGGCGCTTTTAAAGCACAATCTGAGGAATCCGGTCAGCAGCTGGTCGGAGGTACGTCCGATGACTGCAATAATAATGATCCCCACGATGATCACATCGATTCGGCCGACCATGCGGGCGTCCATGATTACCGCCCCCAGCCCGTTCTGCACTCCGGTCAGCTCTCCCAGAACCAGATAGGCCCAGGAAATGCCCAATCCCAGCCGCAGACCGGATATCAGGGCCGGCATGGCGCTGGGCAGGAGAATGGCGAACGTGCCCCGCAGGCGGCGGACCCCCATCATGGCCCCGGCCTGGAGCAGGACCGGGCTGACCTGGCGAACCCCGCTGGCCGAGTTGATGTAGATGGGAAAAAAGGCAGCCAGGGCCACCAGAAAGACCGTGGTTTTCAGTCCGATTCCGAACCAGACCAAGGCCAGGGGCAGCCAGCTGATCCCGGGAACAGCCCGCAATCCGTTGATGGATGTGCTCAGCATCCGGTCCACCACCGTTATGCGCCCGGACAGAACCCCCAGGGGAATGCCCAGGGCAGCGGCTACTGCAAACCCGGCTCCGACCCGGATCAGGCTGGCCTGTGCATCCGTGGCAAAGCGACCGGCATACATACCGGACTCAGGTCCGCCGAAAATATACGCATATCCGGAATCGAGGATGGTACTGGGGTGGGGCAGAAGGTAAGGTGGCAGCAACCGGAGCTCGGACACGCTGATCCAGACCAGGACACAGGCAGCGGGTAGAATCCAGGGCAGAAGCCGATGCAGGCTTCTGTTTTGTTTCTGAGTGTCAATCATGGGGATGCAAATCCGCTTGAACCTGTTGGACAAAGGACAGATCAAAAAGCTGTTCGTAATCCGGCTGGCGGCGGATGATGCCCAAGTCCTGCATGCGTTGACCCAGGGCCTTTGTCCGCCGCACAAAATCAGCATCCATATTCCAGGCCAGCTCCATATTCGGGGCCGCCTTTTCCAGGCTGGACTTGGCGGTTCCAAAGTCCGAGGCCCGAGTCAACCACTCTTCCGGGTCAGCGGTCAAATGCCGGCTGGCTTGGGCATGAGCTTTGACCAGACGCAGCACCTTTTCCGGATGCTGATCCACAAACTGTCTGGTGACCAGCAGGCCGGCATTGATGTCCCCGATGGCGTCTCCGTAGTAAGGGTAGGACAGGATAGTGCCGTAGCCTTTCTCTTCAGCCAGGGTGGGAAAGGGTTCCCCGGACAGAAAGGCATGGATATCCCCCTGGGAAAGGGCCAGGCCCATGTCGAAGAAATCCACCCGGAGCAACTGAACATCGGTCCGGGGAGAAAGGCCGTTTCTGGTCAAGGTTTCCCGGAGCAGGATCTCATGCATGGTGCCGGGGACGTATCCGATCTTCTTGCCCTTCAGATCGACAACGCTTTCAATGCCGGCGTCCTTTTTGACCACCAAGGCCGAGCACTTGTTGCACATGGCAGCCACCAGAACCACCGGCTGGCCCATGGAGGCAGAATGAATGGCGTGGGCCAGGGTGGTGCCGCACATGTCCAGGCTTCCGGCCAACAAGGCGCTTTTTTGATCGGCCGGGTTGGTAAAGGGATACACCTTCACCGTATCTTGTTCGGAAAGAAAATCCTGATAAAAAAAAGGCTGAATGGTCTGAGCGGTCTTCCAGGTTCCGACCTTAAAGTCTGCCGCCCAGACCGGGCCGTATCCAGTGGTGATCAGAAAAGCGGCACCAAGGATTGCTGTGCACACAAAGAAAAGACCTCGCATACTCCTGCCCCCGGTTGAAGGTTTTGTTGTGCCGGATAAAGTGAGGCTGAAACTCACGGATAAAGAGGTAACCGCGGAATGCACTGAATACACTGAATACACACAATAAAAATTGGAGTGATAATTCTTTGTCTTTACTGACCTCTGAAGTCTGACCTCTGATGTCTAGCCAGTCGAATACGATTTGTTCCTCTCGCATCATGCCAGGCATTGGGGATAGGCGCTTACTGCTAATGGAAGCAGTTCGAAGGCAGCTCCGGATCCATGTTCATTTCCCGGTGGATCTGCTGCGTGAACTGAATGGCCCGTCCCCGTCCACCTTCCATCTGTTCTGCTCCGTCCCTGGGGTTGGAGCCGACCTCGGGGAAAAACAGGTTGGCCCCAGCCATCAGTGATGCCGAATGGGGCTCGTGGGTGCAGTGAGCCCGGGGAACATCTCCCATGACCAAACGGCTGACGGCAACCATCTTGGCCATTTCCAACTCGGTTATCATGCCGTATCTCTGCATGGGCGAGCCCGGGAAGTTTATCCGGCGCATCACCCCGCTGTAGGTGGCTCCGTACTGGCGGGCCAGAAACATGCGGTCCACGATCTCCTCAATGGAGTGCTCAGGGCCAACCGGCTCCACACAGTTCATCCACTGCAGTCCTACATCCTTGAGCACCTGAATGGTCTGGATCCGTTTGTGAACCCGAAGGGGAGTATCCGTACCTTCGCCTAAACGAACAGCATGATATGCGCCCACAAATCCGGCCTCCAGAAGCTGTTCCCCCTCTTTGTGGGTCAAATCCCGGGTGTTGGCTACCAATGGGACAGAAACAGTCTTTTTCAGCCTTTTGCCCACATCCAGAAGCTTGGAAAATGAGTAGGTCCCCGTAGTCATGATGTTCAAGGCATCGGCATGGTTCTCTTCTCCGATTCTGGCCCACTCCAATACATCTTCCAAGGGAAACTCAATCTTTTCAGTAAAGATTCCAGCTTGTTCAGTAAGTGAACAAAAGCTGCAATTCAAGGGGCAGGGCTCGACATTGACCCCGATATGGAAATGGTTTTCCCCCTTGGAGTTGAACTGCTCCCGGGTCATCCAATTGGCTGCCTGCATCAAGGCATAGGTTTCCCGGGAGTGCAGGTCCAGGTGCATCAGCTCTGTGGCTTCCTCCCGGTCTATGCCGGCAAAGTCCATACCTTTGTTCAAAATGTTATCAATCTTTGGAGAAGTCTTCCAGCTCATGGCTTTCCTTTCACTTTACTTCTTATCGCTCGTTTAAGGACCAGTCGTAGCGGTCATCGTTAATATCCTCGAAGCCCTGCAGTTTCCGCTTCAATTTCGGGTCGGCATACTGCATGAGGTGCTTGATCACTCCGGCTTCACTGTCCCCGAAGTCTTCCTGGAACCAGTCGTAGATGGAGGAGACTACCAGGTCGCCGCCATTGATGTTCACCCCCCTGGGATGGTTTATGTATTCCCTGGCCGCCTTGTCCAGGAGGTTATCTGTGTTCTCGGCCGTGAAGGCTTCTCTCTGGAGGTTGGGACATCCCATGGAGGCGCAGTTGACAGCGTAGTGAATCCGGGGGTCCTTCCAAATGGGCCGGAGAATCCGGTGCTCTATGTCGTTGAGGGACAGCTCCTGGCCCTCGATGGTCACCAGCTTCTTGTCCCAGGGGCCGGAGGAAAAGAATCCCGGAGAGATGTCGATATCCTTGATGGAATCCACAGGGTAGTGATCCAAGACGACCTGAATGGTGAGGGCGTTGTAAAGGTTGATCCAGAAGGGCCTCTGGGACGCTCTGGAGAGAGAGGTCACTTCAACCCCGGTCAGGCTCTCCAGGTACCTGCCCAGGCTCTCGCGGTCCCTGGCCGTGACCCCCTGGTAGTCGACCAGGTTGACCCCGTCCGGTCCCTGGCTCACGTAGCCTTGCAGAAAGTCTGACCATGGGCTGTGATCGACAGTGCCCGACGAGTCCGGGTCGTGCTGCTCCCAGTACTCCCACAGGTCTGCCTTGGGGGCGGCCAGGAGCATGGTTGGAAAAAGCAGCACAATCAAGGTCAAACTCAACGAACGACAACGTCTCATAAAAACTCCTTTCAAATTGCCACCACATGGGATAGGGCTTATAAGTCACGGCACTAGTCTCTGTTTTGCTTGTAATACCTGACCAGGGCCAGGACATCGGCCGCCTTGAGCCGGCCGATGGGGCCTGAGCTGTAACTGGCTATTTCAATGGTTCCTGCGGGCCGGATCAGGAACCCCGAGGGCTGCAAATATCTCTTCTCAGATTGAAAAAAGCCCCCCAGTATCCGTCCCATGTCTTCCAGGTCCAGGCTATGGGCCACTGCAAAAGACAGCCCCAATTCCTTGACTGTTTTTTGGGCTTCAGGAAGTGCGTCCACTGATCCGGCCAGTAGCCCCATGTTCTCGGCCCTGAAATCATCCATGGCCTGCTGGAAGTCAGCCAACTGCTGACTGCAAAACGGTCACCAATGCCCCCGGTAGATGAGAACTACCCCATAGCCTTGAAAGAAATTGTCATCGATATGGACTTGGCCGTGCTCCACAGTTTGGAAGGTCAAATCCGGAAATCGTTCGCCTGTGTCCAGCAGGGTTCCTTCTGCTCTGGCCATACATCCCTCCTTGGAGAATAATTATTTGTGGAATTATAACACTAATGCGTGCTTTGCCCGCAACCCAATAAAGAAAAGAGCTTTCTTGTTTTTTGTGACAGGGTTTCAGGAGTAAGGCACTAAAGCGACAGATTGTGATTCCAAAGCTTTGCCCCCGGACCGCCAGGTGCCACCCTGGCCATTCTGGGATCGCCAGGCGCCTGCCTGGCTCTTTCAAGGTTTGCTCATGCCCGAACTGTTACTGTAGTACTACCCATTCGCCAGTTTCATACTGGATCAAACTGGCGGTCTTCCGCCAGAGGCGGCGCTCGTATGAACTGATTTTACCTTGAAGAAGGCCTGCCCTTCGGAGAAGGGCGGCCTACACAGTTGCAACCCAGCTCGTGGTCTTTTGGGTAGGGCGGCCCTCTCCGAGGGCCAGCCCTCTTCGTATCAGTTTCACACTTGATCAAACAGGCGGCCGCCGCCAGAGGCGGCACTGACTTCTGACCTCTGACCTCTGATATCTGGAGAGTGCAAAAGCAGTTTTGCACTCACATCATGTATGTCGTCTCCAAAGCAGAAGCCTTACACTTTTTTTACAGAAGAATCATTGAGGCAGGGTGGTCTCTGGGCTCGATTCTTCCTTTTTCGTACTCAGGATGATGTCTCCGTAATAACTTGTGGTTTCCTCCCCGGTATTATCGGTATCGGTCATGATGGCGATCCCGATGATTTCCGGTGGCTCTTTTCCAAAGGCGCGCTTGTAATCTTCAACTATATTGCGCTGTTCTTGAATCCATTCATCACTGCGGGCATTGCCGCTTTGGAGGACAACCATCATGGCTTCCGGGGCATAGGGATTGGGAATGATTGTGTCCGGGGTTGCCTTGTTGGCCCAGATATAATTGAGTGCACTGCCGGGCAGCTCCCGGTCAGACATAAGGCTGGCTGTTTTGTGCCTCATGCGCTGCCACAGGCCGGACTGGTCCGGGTCGAAAGCAAAGGCGACGTAAATGCGAGCCGCATAGTCGTCTCCTTTCTTGGTTGTCACATCGCCCTTTTTCAGAACATGATCGATTTTCCAGGACCATTGCAGCCAGGGATACTCATGGGAGTCAACCCGTACATGTCGGATCAAGCCGGAAGCAGCATTGTGGCTATGGGCCCATATGACCGTTCGGCCCTGGTCTTGAATCAGATCGTATCTGGTATGGGTAGCAATGTCGGAAAAGGTCATAGGCTCCCAGCTTTCAGGCCATGTTTCATCAGGGTCCAGGCTGGAAAAATCACCGATCACCAGCTTTTCAGCATATCCGGCTCCCGGCAGGAAAAGCAGGCCCAAGGCCAGGCAAATCATGGCAATAAGGTGTTGAAACATACCCGGCACCTCCTCCCGGGACCGCCAGTCAAGCGCAGACGCATGACTGGCCTTAAGAAGGCGAATAATCTTTCGTCCTTTTTGGAAATCCAGAACCTTTGCCAAAAAAATATGTCTGATTTGAAAGAGGCAAAGTTGACGCAAAACGACTTAGCATTTCCTCAAGGTTATGGATGTAACAGATGCTACAGCCCATATTGATACAGTATGATACAAATCATCATTGGGGCAAATAGGAGAATCATAAGCCAAAGCACGAAATGGAGGTTTGGTATGCATCCACAACTTATCGGAATTTCAGGCAGTCCTATCAAAAACAGCAACACGGACCGGTTGGTTCAGACTGTGCTTGAGGCCAGTGGCTTGGGATATGAATTTGTCAAGCTGTCCGGGGTGAACATCAAGCCCTGTATTGCCTGCCTGGGTTGTGTTGGAGACAACATCTGCAAGGTCAGTGACGACTTTCCCGAACTGGCCGAAAAACTGAAGAAAGCCCATGGGATTGTCATCGGCAGTTACCCTCCATATGCCTCGGTTGATGCTTTCAGCAAGGCCTTTTTGGAGCGTCTGTTTTCCATGCGCCATCAGAATCATCTGAACCAGGGCAAGATGGCTGTGGTTGTTACCACCGGTATCGGGCGTGGAGCCCCGGGGCTGGATGAGGCCGGACAGCAGGTGAGTACGGCTTTGCAGATGGAGGGCATGGAGATCATCGGCCAGCTCAAGGCCCTGGGCAACGTAGAATGTCTGGTCTGCGGATACGGTGAGGAGTGTCCCATGTCTGCTTTGCCATGGGTGTTCGGCAAGGATGCCCGGGTTACGCCGGATAAATTCTGCAATGTGGAGGACCAGGCTGAAGTTTGGGATCAGGCCCAAAAACTTGGCCACGAGCTGTCCCAGAGATTTAAGTTCCAGACATCGATGTAATAGCATTATGCAATCATAGCATCACCTTTTTACCTCATATCAGCAGGCTATTGCCAACTGCGAAAAATATCCTGATCAGACCATAAAATACAAAAGGAGCATTATATGAACCATGTGAAGGGCTTGCTGTTTGATGTCGGCGGAACGGTGTTTGATTGGAAAAATACAGCCCGGGAAGCGATTGAAGCCTTGGCCCGGGAGAAGGGTGAGTCCATCGACAGTGAAGTTTTTGCCGACGACTGGCGGGCCGGGATGTTTCAAGTGCACACTCAGGTCCGGCAAGGGAATCTGCCTTGGATGGATGCGGATGAAATGCACATGCGGGCTTTGAAACAGCTGGCTGAGAGCTATCCTCTTTTAAACAAGATTGACCATATGTCACTGGTGGAGTCCACCTGGCATTCCCTGAAGGTGTTTGAAGGTGCAGCTGCGGCCATAGAGCGCTTACGCAGCAAGTATACAGTCATTGTGCTCACGATTTTGAGCTGGAAGAGCATTGTCCGCAGCTCCAAGGCCGCCCGTGTTCAATGGGATGGTATCCTGTCCTGCGAGTTCCTGGGGTATTACAAGCCGTCCTTGCAGGCGTACTTACGAGGGGTCAGTCTGTTGGGTCTGCAGCCGGAAGAAGCTATGATGGTTGCCGCCCATGAGGGGGATCTGGCTGCAGCCCAGGCAGCCGGACTGAAGACAGCTTATGTCAAAGTCCCGGAAGAAGACAAGGTGAGTGTAGGATTTGGACAAGGGGGCGGGACTGACTTTGATGTGCAAGCTCCTGACTTCCAGGCCCTGTGCCGGGAACTAGAGGTGGGCTAAAAGATAGGCCCTCGTATGAAACTAGACTCAAAGTGTTCAGGTGTCAGCGCCGCCTCTGACCGCAGACGGCCAGTTTGATCG